>NZ_JQNL01000001.1:2562500-2862500 GCF_000745235.1 Luteibacter mycovicinus | reverse complement strand
ACCTGTGCCCGCGCAATCTGCGCATGGCCGGTGCCGAACCCGCCGCCCAGACCGGTTTCGATTTCGACGCCGATCTCGCCTTGTGGTCACGCCCACCGGCGGAGCGCGACACCAAGGCGGTCGAGAAACTCGGCAAGGCCTTCGAATCGCGTGAGTGGAGCGGCGACATCGACACCAGCCCGGAGCCTCTGTCCGATCTGGTCCGCGGCATGATCACGACCAGCGCCGGCGGTTGCACGGGACGCAAATGCGGCGCCTTCGCGGTGTGCCCGTTCTTCGTCGCCCGCCGCGCCATCGGCGAGGCCGACATCGTGGTCGCCAACCAGGATCTGGTGCTGGCCGACCTGACCATGCCGCGCGACGAAGACACCTTCGGCGGCGTCATCCTGCCGAAGCCGGAAGACACCCTCTACATCTTCGACGAGGCGCACCACGTGCCTGCCAAGGCCATCGACCGTGGCGCGGCCGACGTGCACCTCGCCACGGCCGTGCGTCGCATCGGTCGTCTGCAGAACCAGATTCACGGCGCCTATTCGCTCACCGACAAGGAGAGCATCGGCAACCTCACGCTGGAAGCCGGCGACGAGAAGATGGTGGCCATGTCCAACGCGCTCGAAGAAATCGAGCGCGAGATCCGCATGACGTGGACGCCGTCGTCCAACGAAACCGAGCCCGTCTTCCGCGCGTCGCTGGGCCAGCTTCCGGAAAACTGGAAGATGCACGCCGAGCATCTGCACCTGATCACGCGGGACATCCAGCGCTGGCTGCGCACCGTGCGCCGCACCGTCGTCGAGATGGAAGCGGGCGGCCCCACGCAGGAAGCGCTGTCGCGCGAGCTGGGCATCGCGCTCGAACGCCTCGAGCGCCAGGTGAAGACCTGGTATGCCTGGTCGACCGAGGATCGCGAGAACGGTCCGCCGCTGGCGCGCTGGGTCACCATGACGCCGGAGCAGCAGCTGGTCTGTCATGCATCCGCGGTATCCGCGGGTGGCCTGTTGCGTAACGTACTGTGGGACAACGCATCGGCGGTGGTCATGACCTCGGCCACGTTGAGCGCGGGCGGAAATTTCCGGGGGTTTGCGGACTCCGTCGGACTGCCCAACGAGGCCGTCACGCTGAGCCTTCCATCGCCATTCGATCTCGAGAATCAGGCGACATTGAGCGTGCCGAGCATGCGCACGTTGCCGGACGATCGGGAAGGCCACGCTCGGGAAATCTCCGAGTGGCTGGCGAAGAATCTGGACTGGAACGCGGGCAACCTCGTGCTGTTCACCTCGCGCGCCAAGCTCGACCGTGTGCTGCAGACATTGCCGATCGAGTTCGTGCGCAAGGTGCGCGCGCAGGGTTCGTTGTCCAAGCAGCAGCTCATTACCGAGCATCGCGAAGACATCGAAGCCGGCAAGGGCAGCACGCTGTTCGGTCTGGCCTCGTTCGGCGAGGGCCTCGATCTGCCCGGCAAGCTGTGCGAGACCGTGGTCGTGACGCAGCTTCCGTTTGCCGTGCCGACCGATCCGGTAGGCGCGACCTATGCGGAGTGGCTGGAGTCGCGCGGACGCAATCCGTTTATCGAGGTGAGCGTGCCGGACGCGACGCGTATTCTCACGCAGTACTGCGGCCGGCTGATTCGTACCGAGACGGATACGGGGCGCATCGTGCTGCTCGACCGTCGCGTGATCACCAAGCGCTACGGCACCGGCATGTTGCGCGCGCTGCCGCCGTTCGCGCGCGATATCGAGCGCGTGGCATGAGCATCGTCCGCTTCGACGCATTGAAAGCCGTGCCGTGGAAGAACGGCCTCGGCATCACGCGTGAGATCGTGGTCGAGCCGCCGGGCGCGACGATGGATGATTTTCTGTGGCGTGTGAGCATCGCCGACGTGGATACGGCCTCGCCGTTCTCGGTGTTCGCAGGCATCGATCGCACGATCGTTCTCATCGAAGGCGATGGATTCACGATGACCCTCGACGGTGAGCGTCAGCATGCGTTGACGATGGCTTGCGAGCCGTTTGCGTTTGCGGGCGAGTCACGGGTGGACGTGCGGCTTGCCGGTGGCGCGACGCGTGATTTCAATCTCATGGTGCGGCGCGGCCATGCCTCGGGACGGATCGATGTCGTGCGCGGGCCCGTTACGATGGACGGCTCGAACATCGCGTTGCTGCATGTCGCGCGCGGCGAGGCAACCATCGATGGCGAGGCCTGCGCTCAGGGCGACACCGCTATCGCTCCGCGGTCGGTGACGCTGCGCGATAACGCGACCGCCCTTCTGATCCGGATCGCCTGACCCGACCGGTTCGATCAGGCGACGTGGTCGACCGCCGGATCTTCCGGCGCCTGGGGCTCTTCCCGCTTCCACAGGTCCACGGACGTGAGCTGAAAGGCCACCGGAGGCACGGCGGCCTGCCAGTCCCCGATGCCGGGGAACGCCTTTCCGAGGTCGCGGACCAGTTCGGTGAATCCCCGGTCCTTCTCGGACACGGCCAGGGGCGGAATGCCTTCCGCGTGGAAATACAGGAAAACCGTTTCGAACGAGCCGTCGTCGCGATTGCCCGCCTCGACGCGCGTCACCTGCTCCAGTGCCAGTTCCGTGGCGTGGAAACGCGCCGGGCAATGCACGATGACCTGCGCCTCGCGGTCCAGGTGCACCGTGCCGCGCGCGCCGAACCGGTCGCGCAAGCGCCGGAGCAGGGGCCTTCGGGCAGGGGGTGATCGGTGATCCATGGCGCGACGTTACCCAGCGTCGATCGCAAATTCAAACGGGGTTCACCCCCGATACGCATCGTAGGGGGTCGCCCCAACGGAATCTCCGCCATGCGCTCTGCCCTCACGGCCCTTCTCCTGTCCATGGCCTCGACCGGTGCCCTTGCGAGCACGCCGGTCACGGCCGTCTCCGATCTCGACCTGCAGCGCTATGCCGGAACGTGGCACGAGATCGCCCGCCTGCCCATGTGGTTCCAGCGGAAGTGCGAGAAGGACGTTACCGCGCATTACACCCCGAATCCCGACGGCACGGTGGCCGTGCGCAACGCATGCGTCACGGCGGAGGGGAAGACCATCGCCAGCGACGGCGTGGCTCGTCGGCCTGAGCCGTATTCACGAGGCAAGCTGCAGGTGCGCTTCGCGCCAGCCTGGCTGTCGTGGGTGCCCCTGGTCTGGGCGGATTACTGGGTCATCGCGCTGGACGACGACTATCGCTGGGCGATGGTGGGGCAGCCGGGGCGCAAGTACCTGTGGATTCTGTCCCGGGAGCCTACGCTGGACCGGAAAACGTTCGAGGCCCTGAAGGCGCAGGCGGTGGCGATGGGCTACGATCTCGCGCCTCTGATCATGTCCGGAAAAGTCGAGTAACCCGAATGAGCAGCGCAAGCCCCGCTACCTGCCCCTGCGGGCTCGATACGCCCTACGTCGCATGCTGCGGCCGATGGCATGGCGGTGTGCCCGCGCCTACGGCCGAAGCGCTGATGCGCTCGCGCTACACCGCTTACGTCCTCGGACTCGAGGACTACCTGCTTGCCACCTGGCATGTATCGACGCGTCCTGCGGCACTTGGACTCGCGAGTCAGTCTCCCAGGCCCACGTGGCTGGGTCTGACTGTGAAGCGGCACGAGAGTCCCTCGCCCGATACGGCGATCGTCGCCTTCGTCGCACGCCTGCGCATGGGCGGTGGCAGAGCGGAACGGATGCACGAGACGAGCCGTTTCGTACGCGACGACGGGCGCTGGTTTTACGTGGACGGCGATCTGGGCGCATGACGCCCGATTCCGGCGCGATCGTTTGTCGTGCCATTCGTGAGCGGCGCTTGCTCGTGGTCGGATACGGCGGTGCGCAGCGTGTCGTGCAGCCCCATGTGTATGGCGACGACCATTCCGGTGACCGGTTGCTCAGCGCTTATCAGGTCAGCGGCGGCAGCGCTTCCGGTGCATCGCAGGGGTGGAAGACGCTCCGGATGGACCGGGTGGAATCGATCGCTTTATCCGACGAGCGGTTTCACGGTGCGCGGTCGGATTTTCAGCGCGATGATGGGGCGTTTCTGAGGATCGTCTGTCAGCTGACCGACTGAGGCGGCGTGTTCTCACCAGTGGGCTGGCTCCGACCAGGTGCCGGTTTCGGTGGGAGCCAACCCTGTTGGCGATGGGCCGCGGCAGCAGCCCATCCGATCAGATGATGGACCGCGTCACGCCACCATCGACACGAATGGCCGCACCTGTCGTGCCCGACGCCTGCTCGGACGCGAGGTAAACCGACGCGTTGGCGACTTCCTCAACGCTCAGCAGGCGCTTGATCAGCGACGTCGGACGATGCGTCTGGATGAAGTCCTTCTCGACCGCCTCCATCGTCGTCCCCTGATCCTTCGCGATCTTGCCGAAGAACTCGCTCACACCTTCGGACAAGGTCGGACCCGGGAGGATGGCGTTGACCGTGACACCGGTGCCCGAGAGCACCTCAGCGAGACCACGCGACACGCCGAGCTGCGCCGTCTTGGTCACGCCGTAATGGACCATCTCAGCCGGTACCTGCACGCCCGACTCACTGGAGATGAACTGCACGCGACCCCAGCCACGCTCGGCCATCCCCCTGGCGTAGTGACGCGACAGACGCACGCCGGAGTTCACGTTCACTTCGAAGAAGCGGCTCCACTCGGCGTCGTCGATGGCGAAGAAATCCTTCGGCTCGAAGATGCCGAGGTTGTTTACAAGGATGTCGGTATCGGGGACGGCCTTGATCAGGGCCGCGGCACCCTCGGCCGTGCCGAGATCGGCGGCGACGCCCGTGACGGTCGCATTCGGCGCGGCCTTCTTTACGGCGGCGATCGCTTCGTCGACGCGACCCTGGGTGCGGCCGGTGATGACAACGCTGGCGCCGGCGACGGCGAGGCCGGTCGCGATGGCCAGGCCGATGCCCGCGGTGGAACCGGTGACGATGGCGCTGCGCTTGCTGAGGTCGATGTTCATGGAGTGGCTCCGGATGGATGAGGGGTAGACCTCCATCATCGTCGGGGCGGTGTGGGACGGGATCAATCGCTGACCGGAGGAAAGACTTTCGCGCTGGGGCCAAGAAACGGGTGTGATGGGGTGCCCCCTGGCGCGGGAATCGCCAGCAGGGCTGGCTCCTACAGGGGCATCGCAAGACTCGGCGTTTGGACCGGCGTCCGGGTTAAACGGCCGGATCGGCGGTGAGGCGGGTTTCGCCCTGGGGGACGCCGTTGGGACCGAAGCGACGTTCGGCGATGGTGGTGCGGCCCTCGTGGTCGACGAGGATGACCGTGCTGGCGCGGGTGCCGTAGGCCTCACCTACGATGAATGCGCTGGAGAGAAAGCGCTCCCGCTCGATACCGATGCCGGTGTCGGGGAGCACGTCATCGGGCCAGCGGCCCTGATCGGAGAGCATGGCGAAGAGCGACTCCAGTGTGCCTTCCGCAGTCGCAGTGGCGCCAACGGCGCTGGCTGCGCGGCTGGTGTTGACTTCAGCGCTTGCGTTGGGCGCGAGGCCGTAGCCAGCGCCATGCTTCAGCCAATCGGATAGGCGACCTACAAGTGCACGTGTCTTCGGCCAGGGCGCATTGAAGTCCGCGTTACTCAGGCCGTGCACGCCGCCTTCGACCGGCTGCGCGCGGGCAACGGGATGATTGCCGAGGTAATACGCGTCGTCGCGATCGAAGGTCAGCAGATTGAAGGGCCGGTAGTCCCGCGCGCTCGCCATGAGTTCGATCGCGTGCGTCCGCGCCGGCAACGTGGAGCCGAGGTAGTCCGCGACCAGCAGGCCACGGGAGAGGCCGCTGTGGTCGGCGGTCATGTCCCGGACGTTGGTGATGACGCTGACCCTGCCATCGGGAGCGACGCCGGCCCAGGTTCCCCCGGCTTCGAGATCACGGCCGGCGAGGATCTGCGGTGCCTCGTCCCAGGGGGCGAGTGGCGCGGTCGGACGGGCGTGGAATTCATCGCGGTTAGCGACGAGCACGAGGCGCCAGCGCGGATGGGCGCGCCAGGCGAAGGCGATCAGGCACATGAGGGGGTCGGAGCCTGGGGAAGCATTGCGGCTATTGTGCGCCCTCGAGCCGTCCTGTGGACACCGGCCTGGCGGGAGCCGACGCCCCGCTGGGCGCAACCGGGCTGGCTCCCGCCAGAACACGGTGGCACCGGTTCACCGGTGCCACCGGCACGCTTACGCCGCGACGGTGACCTCGGCTTTCTTCGCGGCGAGCATGCGTGCGATGGAAGCGGCGGCTTCGCGACCGTCGTAGACGGCACGCACCACAAGATCCGCACCGCGCACGTTGTCGCCGCCGGCGAAGACGCGCGGATTGCTGGTCTGCAGCGGCAGGCGGCCTTCGCCACCGGCCACGATGCGACCGCTGCGATCGCGCTCGATGCCGAACGTGTCGCACCAGTCGGGCGGACTCGCCTGAAAGCCGAAGGCCTGGATGACGACGTCGGCGCGCAGATCGGTTTCGCTGCCCGGTACGTTCTGCGGACGCGGACGGCCGTCGTCGCCTTCGACCAGCTGGGTCTCGACGACACGAACGGCTTTCACACGGCCATCTTCACCGACCAGGGCCGTCGGCTGACGCTGAAACAGGAAGCGGACGCCCTCTTCGCGGGAGTAACCGACTTCGCGACGCGAGCCCGGCATGCTGGGCTCGTCGCGACGATAGACGCAGGTGACCGAAGCGGCACCGAGACGAATCGCCGTGCGGTTGCAGTCCATGCCGGTGTCACCGCCGCCGAGCACGACGACGTGCTTGCCGGCGAGATCGTATTCGGCGGCCGGCTCTTCTTCGCGCAACAGACGGTCGGTGTTGGCGATGAGGAACGGGAGCGCGTCGTGCACACCCACCAGATCGCGACCGTCGAGCTGGCCGTCGACATAGGTATATGCGCCGGTACCGACAAACACGGCGTCGTAATCCGCCAGCAACTCGTCGAACGCGATGTCGCGACCGATCTCGATGCCGAGGCGGAAGGTCACTCCCATGCCTTCGAGCACCATGCGGCGCGTGCGCACGACGGACTTGTCGAGCTTGAACGGCGGAATGCCGAAGGTCAGCAGACCACCGATCTCGTGATACTTGTCGAACACATCGGCGGCGATACCCGCGCGACGCAGGCGATCCGCGCAGGCCAGACCAGCGGGACCCGCGCCGACGATGGCGACGCGCGCACCGGTTTCCTTCACACGCGACAGATCGGGGCGCCAGCCCTGACGAATCGCTTCGTCCGTCGCCCAGCGTTCGACGCTGCCGATGGTGACGGCACCGAAGTCACCCTGCTCGAGGGTGCATGCACCCTCGCAGAGACGATCCTGCGGACAGACGCGACCGCAGATCTCCGGCAAGGGGTTGGTCTCGTGCATCAGCGTCGCCGCTTCGAACAGACGGCCGTCCTGCACCAGCTTCAGCCAGTTCGGGATGTAGTTGTGCACCGGGCAGGCGTGCTCGCAATACGGGTTACCGCAGTCGATACAACGCTCCGACTGCGATGCGGCTTCCGACGACGCGAAGTCGCCGGAGATCTCGCCGTAGCCGAGCACGCGCACCGCGACCGGCACCGTACGCGGCGTCTGGCGGGGGATTTCGAGAAAGCGGAAGTCCTTCGAACTCATGCCGCACTCCGCAGTTCTTCGGCCAGCGCGTCGAGACTCGCGGCCTTGGGTTTCACCAGCCAGAAGCGCTGCAGCAGGCCACGGAAATCGCCGAGTACCTTGCGACCCCAGGCGGAGTCGGTGAGTTCGGCGTGGCGGGCGATCAGCTGGCGCAGATGCTGCATGTAATGTTCCATGCCTTCGTGAGAGATGCGCACGATGTCGACGAGTTCGTGGTTGTAGCAATCGACGAAATTGCGCTCCATGTCCAGCACGTAGGCGAAACCGCCGGTCATGCCGGCGCCGAAGTTCAGTCCGGTGCGACCCAGCACGGCGACGACGCCACCGGTCATGTACTCGCAGCAATGGTCGCCCGCGCCTTCGACGACGGCCAATGCGCCGGAATTGCGCACGGCGAAGCGTTCGCCGGCCTGACCCGCGGCGAACAGTTCGCCACCGGTTGCGCCGTACAGACAGGTATTGCCGATGATCGAGGCGTCCTGGCTGGCGAACGGCGAATCGGCCGGCGGACGAATGACCAGACGGCCACCTGCCATACCCTTACCGACGCCGTCGTTGGCCTCGCCGATCAGATCGATGTTGACGCCGGCGGCGTTCCACGCACCGAGACTCTGCCCCGCCGCGCCGAGCAGATGCAGGTTCACCGGTTTGCCCGCCATGCCCATATCGCCCCAGCGACGGGCGACGTCACCGGACAGCCGCGCACCGATGGCGCGATCCGTGTTGGCGATCGGGTAGGTAAACGTGCCGCCCAGGCCATCCTTCACCGCTTCGCGCGTTTCCGCCGCGATGCGACTGGCGAGCGCCGCGGGGTCGCGCATCGGGTTACGCGCGAAGGTGCAGGCGAAGTCGACCTTCTCACCCATGCCGTCTTCGCTGATGAGCGGCGACAGATCGAGGCGTTCCTGCACCGGCGTCACGCCGTCACGCTGCTCGAGGCGACCGCTCTGGCCGATGAGTTCGGCGATGGAGCGGACACCCAGTTGCGCGAGATGCTGGCGCACGTCCTCCGCGATGAAGCGGAAGTAGTTCATCACCATGTCGGGCAGCCCGAGGAAGTGCTTCTGCCGCAGGATCGGGTGCTGCGTGGCGACGCCCGTCGCACAGTTGTTCAGATGGCAGATACGCAGGTACTTGCAGCCGAGCGCGACCATCGGACCGGTGCCGAAGCCGAAGCTTTCGGCGCCGAGCATCGCCGCCTTGATGACATCGAGACCGGTCTTCAGACCACCGTCGGTCTGCAGGCGCACGCGACCGCGCAGGTCGTTGAGGCGAAGCGTCTGCTGCGTCTCCGCCAGACCCAGCTCCCACGGGGTACCCGCGTACTTGATCGAGGTGAGCGGACTGGCACCGGTACCGCCGTCGTGGCCGGAAACCGTGATCAGATCCGCGCCCGCCTTGACCACACCGGCGGCCACGGTGCCGACGCCCGCGTGCGAGACGAGCTTCACCGAGATCAGCGCCTGCGGATTCACTTCCTTGAGGTCGTGGATCAGCTGGGCGAGGTCTTCGATGGAATAGATGTCGTGATGGGGCGGCGGCGAGATCAGCCCGATACCCGGCTTCGCGTAACGAAGACGAGCGATGGTCGCGTCGACCTTGTGACCCGGCAGCTGACCGCCCTCACCCGGCTTGGCGCCCTGGGCGATCTTGATCTGCAGCACTTCGGCGTTGACCAGATACGTCGGTGTGACGCCGAAACGACCCGAGGCCACCTGCTTGATCTTGGACGCGCGGTCGGTGCCGTAGCGCGCGGGATCTTCACCGCCCTCACCCGAGTTGCTGCGGGCGCCGAGGCGGTTCATCGCGATAGCGAGCGCCTCGTGCGCTTCGGGCGACAGCGCACCGAGCGACATGCCGGCGGAGTCGAAACGCTTGAGGATGTCCTCGACCGGTTCGACGTCGTCCAGCGGAATGGGCGTGGTCGCGCGTGGCACGAGCAGATCGCGCAGTGCGGACGGCGGACGCGTGTCGACGTAACGTGCGTATTTGGCGTAGTCGGCGTAGTCGCCCGTACGTACCGCCACCTGGAGGCTGGCGATGACGTCCGGGTTGTACATGTGGAACTCGCCACCGTGCACGTACTTGAACAGGCCACCGGCACGCAGCGCGTGCGCTTCGTCCCAGGCTTCGGCAGCGAGCAGACGCTGCTCCTGCTCGAGGTCGGCGAAGGTGGACCCGCCGATACGCGACGGCGTGCCCGGGAAACAGGTGGCGACGACTTCCGGCGCCAGACCGACGATCTCGAACAGCTGCGCACCGCGATAGCCCGCCACCGTGGAGATACCCATCTTCGACAGGATCTTCAGCAGGCCCTTGCGGATGCCGCGACGGTAGTTGCGGCCGATCTCGCGCGGAGCGCCTTCGCCGTTGCGGATGTGCCCGCTGCGGCCCATGTCGAACAGACTCTGGTAGGCCAGCCACGGGTAGATCGCGGTGGCGCCGAAACCGAGCAGACACGCGAAGTGATGCGGATCGCGCGGCGTCGCCGTCTCGACCATGATGTTGCACTGACAGCGCAGGCCCTTGTCGACCAGACGCGCATGCACGGCACCGGTGGCCAGCAGCGAATGAATCGGCAACAGATCGCGGCGCGGATAGCGGTCGCTGAGGAACACGATACGCACGCCCGCGCGCACGGCTTTCTCGACGTCGTCGCAGATACGCAGGAGCGCCTGCTCGAGCGTTTCGTCCGCGCCGTACATGAGGTCGAAACGTGGCGTGTCCGCATAGTCCTCATTCGCCAGGATCTGACGCAGCTTGCGCTGCGAAAGGATCGGCGAGTTGAGCAGGATCTGCTTCGCGTTCTCCGGGCCGAGATCGAAGATGTTGCGTTCCTGGCCTATCTGGGTAACCAGCGACATCACCAGGCGCTCGCGCAGCGGATCGATCGGCGGATTCGTCACCTGGGCGAAGCCCTGGCGGAAGCGATCGAACAGCGGACGGATCTGTCGCGACAGCACGGCCATCGGCGTGTCGTCACCCATCGAGCCCGTGGCTTCCGCCTCGGTTTCGGCCAGCACCTTCAGCACCGACTCGCACTCTTCGCGCGACAGGCCGTAGAGCTTCTGGTAGCGGCGCAGTTCGTCGGCGGGCAGCGGTTCCGCCGCCAGGCTCGGATCGATCAGGTCGGACTCGAGATAGGTCACGCCGTCGCGCAGCCAGTCACGGAACGGTGCCCGCTGGCGGTTGATCGCGTCGATGTCGGCGTCACGCAGCAGACGGTGCTCGCGGAAGTCCACGGCGATCATCTCGCCGGGCGCAAGCCGACCCTTGGCGACGATACGCGACGACGGGACGTCCCACAGACCGGCCTCGGACGCCACGATCAGATGATTGTCGTCGGACAACGCCCAGCGCGCGGGACGCAGGCCGTTACGGTCCAGGGTGCAGGCGGCGTAACGGCCGTCGCACATCACCAGACCGGCGGGGCCGTCCCACGGCTCGCTATGCAGCGCGTAATACTCGTAGAACGCGGCGAGATCTTCGTCGATGTCTTCGCGCGCGGCGTAAGCCGGCGGCACGAGCACGCGCATGGCGGTGAGCAGATCCATGCCGCCCATGAGCAGCACTTCGAGCGCGTTGTCGAGACTTTCCGAATCCGAGCCGCTCTGGCGCACCAGCGGACCGATGTCGGAGAGATCGACGAGCTCGGAACGCATGACGGCCGTGCGGGCCTGCATCCAGCGACGGTTGGCACGAATGGTGTTGATCTCGCCGTTGTGCGCGAGCAGGCGGAACGGCTGGGCGAGGCGCCACTGCGGCGACGTGTTGGTCGAGAAACGCTGGTGGAAGACCACCGCGTCGGCGACCAGCGCCGGGTGCGCGAGGTCCGGATAGACCTGACGAAGACGACCGGGGGCCGCCATCGCCTTGTAGCCCACGACCTCGCCCGAGAGCGAGACCACATAGAACTGCTTGTCGTCGACCAGCTGCAGCTCGGTGCGGCGACGCGCACGGAACAGTGCGGCTTCGAATTCCGCCGGCGAAAGGTCGCCCGGCGCGTCGACGAAGATCTGTCGCACGCGTGGCATCGAAGACGACGCCAGCGGACCGCAGGCATCCGTGTCGACAGCGACGTCGCGCCAGCCGGCGACGGAAAGATTCACGGCGGCCAGCTCGGCCTCGAGCACACGAGCGCCGGTGTCGTCGCCGTTCGGGTCGAGGAAGACCACGCCCGCGGCGAAATGGGTGGCGAGCGTCACGCCCGCTTCGCCGGCGAGCGCGCGCAGCCATTCGACAGGACGGCGAATGAGCACACCGCAGCCGTCGCCGCTTATACCGTCGGCGTTGACGCCACCACGGTGGGAAAGTTTCGCGAGCGCGTCGAATGCGGTGTCGACCAGCTTCGCGCTGGCGTGACCGTCGATCTGCGCGACGATACCGAAGCCGCAGCTGTCGTGTTCGAACGCCTCGTCATAGAGGCGCGGAATGCCTTGCTTCACCATCCGCCTCCTGGTGGCCGTTGGTTTTGCTGGGGTGACGCAGACGTGGCCCCGCGACCTGGAACGGCCGACTCTTCACGTATACGCAGGAAACTAGCGGCCCACTTTAGTCACATTTGTCGCGGCGCGTCAAAGCGTTCGGACGTCCAAACGGAAAGCCAACGGAAATCTTACGGAAGGGAACGAAAGACCAGTCGGGGAAAATGAGGCATGGGGCGGGTTGCGGGGCATACCAGGCCATACGGCGAGGCGACCCCGAATCGCCAGCAGGGCTGACTCCTACCGGGCCCGGATAGGTAATAATCGACCCTATGCGCCCAACTTTCCGTCTGCCACTCGCCCTGACCCTCGCCATCGCCACGCTTACGCCCCTCCTGCCCGCCCACGCGGCGCAGGATGGCAAGACGCGGTCCCAGCAGGACGAGGCACGGCAAAAGCTCGAAGGTGTCCGCAAGGACATCGACAACCTGACGAAAGAGCAGCGCGAGACCGCCAACGCCCGTGACAGCGCCAACGCCGCGCTGGCGAAACAGGCCGAGCAGGTATCCGCCGCCGCCAGGGCGGTGCGCGAGACGGATGGCGACCTCCAGCAGCGCCAGCACGACCTGGAGCAGCTGAACGCGCAGCGGGCACAGATGGAAGCGGGCCTCTCGAAGCAGAAGGACGCCCTCGGCGACTTGCTCCGCGCGACCTATACGCTCGGACGCGGCTCGGATCTGCAGCTCCTGCTCGGCGACGAAGACGTCAACCGGATCTCGCGCGCCCTGGCCTACTCGAAATATTTTCAGGACAACCGGGTCGAGAAGATCCGCGGCCTGCTTGCGGATCTTTCCCGCCTGCAGGAGGTCGAAGCCGCCATCACCGCCGAACAGCAGAAGCTCGAGGCGACGCGGGCGGAGCGCGAGTCGCGCGCCGCGGAACTGGAAAAGCAGCGCGCCAGCCAGGCGAAACTGGTGGCCGAGGCGGACTCGAAATACAAGGACCAGGCCCAGCGTATGGCCGCGCTGAAACAGAACGAGCAGGACATGAACTCACTGGTCGGCCGCCTGCAGAAGGTGATCGACGACGCGGCGAAGGCCGAGGCGGCCCGGGCGGCCGTCGAGGCGGCTCCTGCGCCCAAGGGCACGCCCGCAGCGGCACCGGTGGGCAACATGCGCGGCAACCTGCCCTGGCCGGCCAACGGTCCGGTGCACGCGTTCGGCAGCGGCGTCATCATCGTCGCGCCGCGCGGCAGCGAGGTGAAAGCGGTCGCGCGCGGCCGCGTGGTCTTCGCCAACTTCCTGCGTGGCTACGGCATGATGATCATCGTGAACCACGGCAACGGATTCATGAGCATGTACGGCAATAATGAGACGCTGCTGCACGGCGTGGGCGACACGGTGGAGGCCGGCCAGGCGGTCGGCACCGCCGCCGCACCCGCCGGCGACAACGGCGCGTACTTCGAGCTGCGCCAGGGTGGCAAACCCATCGACGCGCGTGGCTGGTTGAGCAAGAAGCATTGACCCCGGAGACAGGCATGCGTCAGCACCCCCTTCGCCTCGCCCTCGCACTGGCTCTCGCCGGTGCGATCGCGGTTCCCACCGTCCAGGCGCAACAGGCGAAGCCCGCGCTGAAGCAGCCCGACGCCCCCGCCGCGTCGTCGACCACGGCGGCGAAGGTCGCCACGCAGGCCGACGACGCCGTCGATCTGGACGACATTCGCAATTTCACGCGGGTGTACCAGATCGTTCGACAGGCCTACGTCGAGAAGCTCGACAACAAGACGATCATGAAAGCCGCCATCAGCGGCATGCTCCAGAACCTCGATCCGCACAGCGAATACCTCGACAAGGAAGGCCTCGACGAACTCGATGAGGACACCACGGGCCAGTACGGCGGTCTGGGCATCGAAGTCCTGCAGGTCGAAGGCGCGCTGAAGATCGTCTCGCCCATCGACGACACCCCTGCGTCGCGCGCGGGCATCAAGCCGGGCGACACCATCCTCAAGGTCGACGGCATGGTCGTCGACAGCCAGAACATCGACGACGCGTTCAAGAAACTCCGCGGCGATCCCGGCAGCAAGGTCACGCTCACCATTCTGCACGAGAAATCCGACAAGCCGATCGACATGCCGCTGGTGCGCGAGCGCATCGCGGTCACCAGCGTCAAGCTGCGTCAGCTCGATCCCGGCTACGTCTACATCCGTCTCAGCCAGTTCCAGGAAGATACGTCGACCGACCTCGACAAGAAGCTCTCGGACTGGATCGCGAAGAACGGCGCGCCCCGTGGCGCCGTGCTCGACCTGCGCTCCAATCCGGGCGGTCTGCTGACCACGGCCGTCGGCGTCGCCGACACCTTCCTGGACTCGGGCACCATCGTCACGACCAAGGGCCGGTTGCCGGACGCCAACCTGCACTTCGATGCCCACCCGGGCGATCTGCTCAAGGGCGCACCGATGGTCATCCTCACGGACAACGGCACGGCTTCCGCCGCCGAGATCGTGTCCGGTGCACTGAAGGACAACCACCGCGCACTCATCATGGGTCGTCGCACCTTCGGCAAGGGCGTGGTGCAGACCGTGTTGCCGCTGGATCAGGACCACGCGGTGAAGATCACCACCGCACGCTACTACACCCCCAACGGCACCTCGATCCAGGCCGAAGGCATCAAGCCGGACATCGCGCTGGCCGACCTCTCCGTGAACAAGAGCGACACGCCGCCCGCGCTGATCGGCTCGGAAGCGGACCTGCCCAATCATCTGGTGAACGAGAAAGCGTCGTCGGACGACAAGAACGCCAACGACGACGACGGCAAGCTAGCGATCGAAGACTATCCGCTGTCGCAGGCGCTCAACGTGCTGAAGGGTTTGTCGCTGGGCCGTAACGTATCGAAGTAAGCGCCCCGGCGCTTACCAGAACTTCCACCAAGGACGCGCGGCGCGGGCCTTGACCATCTCACGCCGCAGCTTCCGTGGGAGCTGCGGGGTGGCGCCCGGCGCCAGGGTTTCTTTCGCCGTCCAGCCGGTGAACACCAGCTTGCCGTAAGCGCTGGCGGGAAGGTCCACGTCGAAGGTGGTCACGCTCTGCGCCAGCTCGGGCGGCAGCGAATAAAAATGGTCGACATCGTCGCCTTCGGCATCGGAGGCATCCTGCAATGCTTCGATACGGGCATGGATGGCATCGAACGCCGGCGGTGGTTCGCCATGCGAGACGATGTGACGGACGTCGTCGCCCTCCCCGTCGTGCTCGACATGCCAGGTGCGCAGGCCATCGACGTAGCACGTGGCGGCGCTGACCATCACGTGCTCCTCCTGTTCGCAGGTGATCACCGTGCAGCCACGCGAGAGCGGGCGCAGCGATTCCTCCGCGATCAGGGGCGAGGCGAACCGTGTGACGACGACAAACCAGCCGGACGGCAGTTCGATGGCGTAGCCTCGACGCGGATCGGTCGTGGTCTGCTCATTGCGGACCAGGTCGAGAGCGGCGAGGACGGCATCGCCATCCTTGCCTTTGACCGCCAGCCAACCGACCGAAACGCCCATCGGCTCACGCCTGCTCGGGCGGTGGTTTCAGAAGAAACTTCACGGCCAGCAAACCGAGCTCGTACAGGATGCACATCGGCACGGCCAGCATCACCATCGAGAGCAGATCCGGCGGCGTGATGAAGGCGGCGATGGCGAACGCGCCCACGACGGCGTAACCGCGCCCCTTACTGAGCTTTTCGGCGTCGACGATGCCGATGGCGGCGAGGATCACGACCGCGACCGGGACTTCGAAGCACAGGCCGAAGGCGAAGAACATCAGCATGACGAAGTCGAGGTAATGCGTGATGTCCGTCATCATCGCCACGCCGTCGGGCGTCACGGCATTGAGAAACTTGAACGCCGCCGGCAGCACGATGAAATAGGCGAAGGCGCAGCCCGAATAGAACAGCACCAGCGATGCCACCAGCAACGGGCGCGCCAGGCGCTTCTCGTGCTTGTAGAGGCCCGGGCTGACGAAGGCCCAGAGCTGGTACAGGATCATCGGCATGCTGATGAACAGCGCGCAGAAGAAGGCCAGCTTCAACGGAGTGACGAACGGGCTGGCGACTTCCGTGGCGATCAGATGCGCGCCCTGCGGCATGCGCTCGACCAGCGGTTTGGCCAGTTCCGCATACAGGTGGTTGGCGACGGGCATCAGCGCCAGCAACACCACGAGCAACACCACGATGGCGCGGAGCAGGCGGGAACGGAGTTCGATCAGGTGGGAAAACAGACCCTCTTCGACCACGTCGTCGCCGGACGGATCGGAGTCAGCTGCGCTCATGCGGTTCGTTCCTGGGCGGCGGGGTGTCGCCGTGGGCCAGCGGCAGCATGTCGCGCGCCGGGTCGGGCTCACGACCCTCGACGCGAGCTACCGGGGTATCGGAAAAGGTGTCGCGCACACGGTCACCGGTCTGGCGGGCATCGTCGGCGGCGGCACGGAAGTCTTCACGGACGCTGCTGCCAGCAGCGCGGATGTCGTCACGCACGCTGTCATGCGTGGCACGCGCGTTTTCGGCGGTCTCGCGCAGCGTGCGCTTGATCTCTTCGGCCTGGATCTCGCGCTCCACCTCGGATTTGACGCTGTCCCAGCCGTTGCGCATGCGCCGCAACAGGGCACCTGCCGTACGCGCGGCGTGCGGAAGGCGCTCGGGGCCGAGCACGATGAGCGCCACCACCGCGAGCAGCAGCAATTTACCGAAGCTGATCTCGATCATGGCGCCGCCGGGATCACGGAGCGCGGTCGCGCGGCTCGGTGGTTTCGCTGTGGACCGGCGGGACCTGGGTGCTCACGGGCGGATCGGCACGCAGCTTCTCCTCCCGTTCGCGCGCTGCACGGGCCTCTTCGTCGCCGTCCAGACCCTTCTTGAAGTCGCGCATGGCGCCACCCAGGTCCGAGCCGATGTTGCGCAGCTTCTTCGTGCCGAAGATCAGCACGACGACGAGCAGCAGGAGGACGATATGGGTAATGCTCATGAAAAACCTCGCGGGCCCGTTCGCTCCGGGCCGTGGGACGGTCCGGCGCCCCTTGGGGCACCGGGTGGGACGACACTCAGCGGTTAGTGTACTCCTCAAGTTTATCCCTGAATTCCACTACCTCGCTTGGAACATTCGTCACACCGCCTTCAAAAATGCGGCGGGCCGTGATTCCGGGGCCGTAAATCTGCTCGTTGGAGTCGTCGTCGATGCTGAAATGGGTGCCATCGAGCGCGATGCCGGCAAACAGGCCCTTGGCGCGCGAGTAGGTGTAGATCTCGGCTTTCATCTGGCCATCGGTGGCGGCCGTGGCGGAGCGGCCGACCGGGCCGGCCGCCGCGGAGGCGTTGGCGCCCATGGTGAACTTGCCGTCGATGATGCTCTGCACGCCGCGGTCGGTGCGGAACACGAGGATCACGTCGGCGGACTGGATGCCGACCTGGAAGCCGACGCCCGCACCGGCCATCGAGATGAAGTTGGGGTTCGACCACGTGCCGTCACGCGTCTTGATCGAGATCAGGCCTTCGCCCTTGGAGCCAGAGAACACGAAGCCACCCTTGACCATGGCCGGCAGCACCGCGATGGCCTTGGCGTTCTTGAGCAGATCGGCAGGCAGCGATTTGTCGGGCGCGTCGTCGATCATCTCGGACAGCACACGGACCGCGTTCCGGGCCTGTTCTCTCGGCGGGTCGGCGGCCTGGACGGCCAGCGAGGGCAGCAGGGCGAGAAGGCCGAGGGCGAGCAGGCGAAGCGGGCGTGGGGACATCGGGTGGCTCCTATCGATACGCGGGGTGGCAGCGGCTGCGGCATTGAGAGCGAGCCTCGTCGCGCCGCCCTATGGCAGACTGCAACGATTCCCGCGAGCGCCGGACTCCGATGCCAGGTACGCCAAACTATACCGGCCTTGCCGGTCATTCCCACGACACCCTGCCCCAGGCGGGTGTGCTGCTGGTTAATCTCGGTACACCTGAGGCGCCCACCGCGGCGGCCGTACGGCCGTACCTCGCCGAGTTTCTGGGTGACCCGCGCGTCATCGAGTACCCGCGCCTGCTGTGGAAAGCCATTCTCCACGGCGTCATTCTCCGCGTCCGTCCCAAGCGCTCCGCCCACGCGTATGCCCGTATCTGGACCGCGGAAGGCTCGCCCCTGCGAACAGGCAGCGAGGCGCTGGCCGCGTCCCTGCAGGCCGAGCTCGGGCGCCGTCGCAACGGACCGATCCGCGTCGCCCTGGCCATGCGCTACGGGCGGCCCAGCGTGGCGGCGACGGTTGCCCAGTTGCAGCGTGAAGGGGTGCGGCGGTTGCTCGTTCTGCCGCTCTACCCCCAATACTCGGCCACCTCGACCGGCAGCGTGTTCGACGCGGTGGCCGACACGGTGAAGGGTCTGCGCTGGCCACCGGAACTGCGCCAGATCAACGACTACCACGACGATCCCGCCTATATCGCGGCGCTCGCCGTCAGCGTGCGCGACCACTGGGAGCGCAACGGCCGGGGCGAGAAGCTGCTGATGAGTTTTCACGGCATTCCCGAGCGCTACGTGCGCAACGGCGATCCGTACTTCTGCCAGTGCCACGCCACCGCTCGCCTGCTCCGCGACGCGCTGGGCGTCACCGCGGAGGAGGCGCCGATGAGCTTCCAGTCACGGGTGGGCCGCGAACGCTGGTTGCACCCGTACACTGACGAGATGGTCAGGCAGTTCGGCGCACAGGGCGTCAAGCGCATCGACACGATCAGTCCGGGCTTTGCCGTCGACTGCCTGGAAACCCTCGAAGAGATCGCCATGCAGAACGCGGAATTCTTCCGCGAGGCCGGCGGCGAGACGCTCAGCTACATCCCCTGTCTCAACGCCCGTCCGGACCACGTGGGCGCCATCGCGGACCTGGTGCTGCGCCACACGCAGGGATGGCCCGAGTTCGCGGCAGATTACGACCCGGCCGCGGCGGCCATGCGCCTCGCCGCCGCGCGCGAACGTGCGCGTAAGGCACGCGCCGATGCGTGAGTTGCGCATCGCCATACCAGGCATGGAGCTCGCCGGACTGAGCTGGGGCGAACCCGACGCCGCGCCGCTGGTGCTGATCCATGGCTGGCTCGACAACGCCGCGAGCTTCGCTCTGCTCGCACCCCGGCTTGCCGACCGGTTCCACGTGATCGCGCTGGACCTTCCTGGCCACGGTCACTCGGACCATCTGCCCGAGAGCACGATCTACACGCATCAGGATTACACGCGGGCCGTGCTCGCCGCCGTCGACTCGCTCGCGCTGCCGCGCTTTCATCTGCTGGGTCATTCTCTGGGTGCCGGTGTGGCGACGATGGTGGCCATCGCGGCGCCGGAGCGCATTCGCGCACTGTCTCTGATCGAAGGCTTGGGGCCGCTCGGAGACGACGGATCGCGAACGCTGGACCGGTTTCGCGAAGCGATGGTGTCGACGGCTGGCGGCTCCCGGCCCCTGCGCGTCTTTCCGTCGATCGACGATGCGGCCCGTGCCCGCGCACTGGCCAGCGGCCTCGATGCGACGCTGGCACGACACATCGTGGAACGCGGCCTGCGCGAAGTCGACGGTGGATACAGCTGGCGCAGCGATGCGCGCCTGTCGCGGCCCACGGCCCTCCGTCTCGCGGAAACGCAGATCATGTCGTTGCTGCTGGGGCTCGCTGCGCCGACGTCGTTGTTGCTCGCCAACCCCTCGCCGCCTTATCTCGAGCCCGAGGCATTGCAGGTACGGATCGATTGCGTCGACGACATCCGGGTGAAGCACATGGATGGAGGGCATCATCTGCACCTCGAGCACCCGGAGGCCGTGGCTGACTGGGTGCATGGCGCGCTGTAAGCAGACAGAGAAAGACACATGCTCGCCAGAGTCACACGCCTGTTTCCTCTCTGGGCTCTCGCCGTTTCGGTCGCTGCGTACTTCCAGCCCGCCCTCTTCCTCCCCGTCGGCCCCTGGATCGCCTGGCTGCTCATGCTCGTGATGTTCGGCATGGGCGTGACCCTCAGCCTGGACGACTTCAGACGCGTCCTCGTACGCCCCATGCCCGTCTTCGCCGGCACGTTCCTGCACTATCTGGTGATGCCACTTGCGGCGTGGGGGCTGACAAAGATATTCACGATGCCGCCCGATCTCGCCGCCGGCATGATCCTGGTCGGCAGTGTCGCCAGCGGTACGGCGTCCAACGTCATCATCTATCTGGCGAAAGGTGACGTGGCGCTGTCGGTCACGCTGTCATCGGTATCCGCCCTGGTCGGCGTGGTGGCGACACCGCTGCTCACGCGCCTCTACGTCGACACCCGCGTGGCGCCGGACACATGGGCGATGCTGCTGAGTATCGTGCAGATCGTCGCGCTGCCGATCGGCCTGGGCCTGTTGATCCATCACACGGCTCGCGGCGTGGTCAAACGCATCGAGCCCGGCTTACCCTTGTTCTCGATGGTCTGCGTACTGATCCTGATCGGTGCCGTGGTCGCGGCCAGTCAGCCGTCGATCGCCGCCGTGGGCGCGATCACCATCGTCGCGGTCATCCTGCACAACGGCATCGGGCTGATCAGCGGCTACTGGGGCGGCAGGCTGTTCCGCTTCGACGAATCCACCTGCCGCACCCTGGCGATCGAGGTGGGCATGCAGAATTCGGGGCTCGCGGCGACGCTGGGCAAGCTCTATTTCTCACCGCTGGCCGCGCTACCCGGGGCGCTGTTCTCGGTCTGGCACAACCTGTCGGGCTCGATGCTGGCCGGCTACTGGTCGGGCAAGCCGACCGGCGAAGCAACGCATGACGGCCCGGCGGCCCCACGCGGGCCGGTTTAAACCACCGGTTCCATCCGGAAGCCCGGCTGCACGACCGGGTCGACCAGCCAGTGATCCGCGAGCAGGAAGGCGAACAACACCATCAGGTACACGATGGAGTAGTTGAACATCTTCATCGCGAACATCTCGTCCGGCGGATTGAACATGCGTGCGGCGTACCAGAGGAAACCGAGGCCGAGGATCACCGCGCCGAACAGGTAGATCAGTCCGCTCATCCCCGTGAAGAACGGCAGCATGGTCACGACGAACAGCAGGATCGTGTAGAACAGGATGTGCCAGCGCGTGAACACCACGCCGTGCGTCACCGGCAACATGGGTACCTGGGCCCGCGAGTAATCGTCGACGCGGAAGATCGCCAGCGCCCAGAAATGCGGCGGTGTCCACACGAAGATGATCAGCAACAGCTGCAGCGCGAACGGATGCAGCTCGCCGGTCACCGCGGTCCAGCCGAGCATCGGCGGCGCGGCGCCGGCAAGGCCGCCGATGACGATATTCTGCGGCGTCGCACGCTTCAGGTAGGCGGTATAGATCACCGCATAACCGATCAGCGAGAAGAACGTCAGCACCGCGGTCAGCCTGTTGACCAGGAAGACCAGCACCAGCATCGAAACGATGCCCAGCGTCATCGCGAAGACGAACACCTGCATCGGCGTCAGCTGGCCGGTCGCCAGCGGACGATGCGAGGTACGCGCCATGATCTTGTCGATGCGCTGGTCGATCAGGTGATTGAACGCCGCGGCGGAAGCCGACGCCAGCCAGATGCCGAGCGTGCCGAAGATCGCCGCATGCCACGTCGGCAGTACACGCTGACCGTCGGCGTCGACGGCGAGGAACATGCCGATGACCGCGCAGAACACCAGCATCGCAACGACACGTGGCTTGGTCAGCTCGAAATATTGACCGATGATGCTCACGGGGACTCCGTCGTGGCGGGCAGCCGCTGCGTGCTCGCCAGGGCGGCAAGCAGCGTGAACAGGAGCAGCGCGGCGACGCCATTGTGCGCCGTGGCGACGGGCAAAGGCAGGCCGAGGTGCACATTGCCGATGCCGAGCAGCACCTGCGCGATCAGCACCACCGCCACGGCGATACCGATCCTGCGCAGGCCGGCGCGCGCCAGCTTGTGCGACAACCAGCCCAGGTAGACGAAGGTCACCAGCGCACCGATGCGGTGGGCGATCTGGATCGCGCTACGTGCGGCCATGTCCAGCACGCCGCCCTCGTAGTTGACGCCGATGCCGCGCCAGAGCACGAAGGCCTGCGGGAAGTCCGTCTGCGGCCACCACTGCCCGAGGCACTGCGGAAAATCCGTGCCACAAGCGAGCGCCGCGTAATTGGAACTGGTCCAGCCGCCGAGCGCGATCTGGCAGACGAGCACGACGATGCCGATGGCGACCGGCGCGCGAAGTGCCGCGAACCGGTCGTCCGGTGTGCCGACACGCCACCAGCGCAGGGCTGCCCATGCGAGAAGGGCGAAGGTCGCCAGTCCGCCGAGCAGATGCCCCATCACGACGATGGGCTTGAGCAGCAATGTCACCGTCCACATGCCGAGCATGGCCTGGAAGATGATCACGGCAAGCGCGGCCACGCCGACGCGCCAGGCGCCGGGTCGGTCGAGCATCGCCGCGGCGATCAGCGGCAGCGCGATGGCCAGTGCGGACAGGAACGACGACACCACGTATTCGCCGCGCATGTACATCACGACACCCACCGTCGCGAACACCGCCGCCACGAGCACCGCGGCCATCGCCATGCGTCGGCGCCAGGCCGACATCAGGGCGATGACGAGGACCATCACACCGAGGCTGCCGGCGAGGAAGCGGTGTACCTGCTCACGCCACGCCTTGTGCGTTTCGTACGGACGATCGGGGAAGGCTTCGTTCGCGCGGGCGATGTCCTGAGCGTGGCCCGGCCACGTGGCCTTGCCGTAGCAGGTCGGCCAGTCGGGACACGACAGCCCCGCGTTGGACAGACGCACGAAGGCGCCGAACATCACGATGCAAAAGGCGAACAGCGCAGCCAGCAAGGCCAGCGTGCGCAGGGTTTTAAGAGCTCGGGGCGACATCAGCGGATCACCTTCTGCAGGTCCTTACGCAGGCCGCTCGGATCGAAACCGGCGGGATACCAGGACAACGCGGTGGCATTGGATTCAACCAGCACGGCGGCGACCGTGTCGGGCTGCGTGGGACGGAATTCTTCGAAGGCCTTCGCCGCGTCGGTACCGGTCTTCCAGTCGGGCATGACGGCGTCCGCGCCCTGCGCGGTCGGCGGCGTGCCGATATAAAGAAGGCGCAGGCGATCGGCGTTGCGGTTGAGCACGATGCGCGCGTTACGCATGAGCGCCAGCGTCTCGAGGCAGTGTGCGGCGCAATCCGGCCCCGGCAACGCGACCAGGGTCAGTCGCGGCTCGCTGTCACGCCATGCCCAGGCCGTGCCGGCGACGTCCACGCGGACCTCGGCCATGCTGCGCTGCGGCACGATGGGACGACCGTTGCCTTTGCCTTCCGGCTGCCAGCCACTCAGCGTCAGCAGGCCCGCCGCGATAATGGGCGCCAGGAACACCAGCATGATCAAGACGAGCTTGAGCCGGCCACTGCCGGGTTTGCGTGGGGGGACGTTCGGATCGGTCATGAATGCTCGGGCCGTTTCGGGCGTCGCTTGCGATGCAGGAGGACGAAGATCACCACAGCCGCCAGGGCGAAGGTGAACCATTGGAAGGCGTAGGCGCGATGGCGCGCCGGCGGCATGAAGCCGGGCGTCCATTCACGGATGTAGATGCTGGCCGGGTCGGGATCCAGAAGGAGTACGCGAGGATACAGGGAGCGCCCGATGTCGTTACCGATCTCCCTGAGATCGACGTAGACCATGGTCTTCTCCGCGCCGTGCTGCTCCGGGAGACGGTCGCCACCCAGGCGCACACCGACACCCGGCGCCGGTACGTAGAGCCCCCGCACGGTGGTGACGCCCACGGGAAGCGGCGGCAGCCGGGGGTTGGCGCCCGCTTCCTTCGGCAAGAAACCGAGGTCGACGAGGAGGTACGGATCGCGCCCGTGCGGCGAAAACGGCGCATAGACGTGCACGCCGACCTGACCGGAGTGGGTCTGGTCGTCGAGCAGGTAGTAATGGTCGGGCAGGTAAACGCCACGTACCGAAAGCCTCGGGTATCGATCGAGGGGAGGATTATCGGCGATCGAACCGAACTCCTCGACGCTTGCTGCGGCCGATGCGGCGTACCGCCGCAGCAATTCATCCTTCTCGTCCGCGCGATCCAGCTGCCATATGCCCAGGCGTACGAACGCCAGCACGCCCACCAGCGTGAGTGCGACAGCGAACCACGTCGGACGGCGCAGGAAAGTCATGCAAGACGCCCCATGCCCAACGCTATACTCGGATTGTCGATATGGCGCGGAGCCGTCACGTGGAAACCATCTACAAATATGCGCTGGTGATTTTGCTGCTCGTGGTGTTGTTCAACCTCGGGCAGGCGCTGTTCTTCATGATGACCGACAAGGGCCAGAGCAAGCGCACCGTCTGGGCACTCACCCGCCGTATCGGACTCTCACTGCTGCTCATCGCCATGGTGGCGCTGGGCATCTTCATGGGCTGGCTGCACCCCCACGGGGTCGGTCAATTCTAACGCTTGGGGCCGGGGGGCCAAGGCGCGGTGCGGCAATCGGTGCCGTGAAGGACTGACTGGGGCGGAAAGGACGTGGAACAAGAGAATCGGACGCCGTTACCGGCGGGGCTCTATCTGGCGCTGATCGCCGTCATCTGGCTGGCTGTCACCGTACTCTGCACGTCGTTGATCGCCGTGGTGTGGGCGCCTCCGCAGGCCGCAGCCGTGCGCACCCTTTTTGCCCAGGCGCCTCCGGCGCTCCTCGCGGTCTGGGCCTGCACTCTCATCCCGGCGGCCGGCGCACTCTGGGCGCGCGGACGACATCCCCGTGCGTGCGCCGCTCTCGCGGCGCTGTTCCTCGTAGCGTACGCATTCCTCGCGCCGAGGCTCTACCAGGCGCGGCCGCTGGGCTTCTGGGTCGCCTGTGGAGCCCTGGCGCTGACCGCCATGGGTGCGCTCCAGCTTGCGCGAGTCGCAAAGCACTGACCAGAGCCACCTCAGGCAATGACGCACCCTGAATACCTGCGGTTGACAGCGTCCGGGCGGCGGGAGAGGATCGGACCATGAACCGCCTCGCCGCCCTCATTACGCTGATTAGCATCGCCATCTCATCGATGGTGGGTTGAATCACGCGCGACAGGTGACCGACAACCCGCCCTCCGAGGCGGGTTTTTCGTATCCGCCTCCGGGAAAACGAACGCACCGGAGACGCACGCCATGTCCCTCCCCGCTTCACGTCACGCCACTCGGGACGAACCCGTACGCGATGCCGCCGACTACCTGAGGCGCATCCTCAACGCCCGCGTGTACGACGTGGCCCAGCGGACGGAACTGCAGCATGCGACGGTGCTGTTCGAGCAACTGGGGCACCACGTCCTGCTGAAGCGGGAAGACACTCAACCCGTATCGTCGTTCAAGCTCCGCGGCGCCTACAACCGGATCCGCAACCTGTCCGCCGACGTACTGGCACGCGGCATCATCACGGCGTCAGCGGGAAACCACGCGCAAGGCGTCGCCTGGTCCGCCGCGAAGCTCGGCATCCCGGCGGTCATCGTCGTGCCTGAAACGGCACCCCTCGTTAAGGTCAATGCGACGCGGCGATTCGGTGGGCCCACGGTGGAAGTCATCAAGGCGGGCGATTCGTATAACGATGCGTTCGCCCACGCGATGGCGCTGCAGCGAGAACGCGGCATGACGTTCATCCCAGCCTTCGACGATCCCGACGTTATCGCAGGACAAGGCACCGTAGCGATGGAGATACTGAGCCAGCACCACGGGCATATCGACGCCATCTTCGTGCCCATCGGAGGGGGCAGTCTCGCCGCGGGAGTCGCGACCTACGTGAAAGCGCTCCGCCCGGATATCCGCGTGATCGGCGTACAGACGCGTGACTCGTGCGCCATGGCGCAATCGATCCGGGCCGGGCGACGGGTCGAACTCACGGAGGTCGGGCTTTTTTCCGACGGCACGGCGGTGAAGCTGGTGGGGCAGGAAACGTTTCGACTGTGCAGCCAGTACCTCGACGAAGTGATGCTGGTCGACACCGACGAGGTATGCCTTGCGATCAAGGATATCTATCAGGACACGCGGCGTTTCGTTGAGCCGGCGGGAGCGCTCGCCGTCGCGGCTGCGCGTCGCTACGCGACCCAGGCCACCGCCTCGGGAGCGGTCGACCACCCGCTCACCCTTTGTGCCATCGTCTCCGGCGCCAATCTCAATATCGACCGCATCCGCTTCATCGCCGAGCGCGCCGCGGTGGGCGAATCGCGCGAAGCCTTGTTCGCGGTGAGCATCCCCGAGGAGCGCGGCAGCTTCCTGCACTTCTGCGAGCTCGTAGGCGAGCGCAACGTGACGGAATTCAACTACCGTCTCGGCACCGATGAAAACGCACGGATCTTCGTCGGCCTTCAGGTGGACGACCCGGTAGACGAAGCGTCGCTTGCAACCGTCTTCGAGGCAGCGGGATTCGCCGTCGTCAATCTTGGCAACGATGAGCTATCGACGCAGCACATCAGGCATATGGTGGGCGGACGCTCGACAGCCGCACAGGGCGAGCGATTGTTTCGCTTCGAGTTCCCCGAACGACCGGGTGCGTTGATGCGCTTCCTTCGTTCGATGTCGCCAAGCTGGAATATCAGCCTGTTCCATTACCGCAACCAGGGCGCCGATTACAGCTCGACGCTGGTCGGCATCCAGGCGGAAGCGGCGGACGAAGACGCGCTCACGCGGTTCCTCAACCGGCTGGGCTATCCGTACCGCGAAGAGACCAGCAATCCCGCCTACCGACTGTTTCTGAGATGAACGAGGGAAGCAGGAGCGCGCGAGCGCTCCTGTGAAACAACGGCCCGTGCGGATCAATGAGCCTTTGACACGACCAGGTCGATCGATCCCACCGGCGAGAGGTTCCCCGCTTCGTCCGAGCCTTTCGCACACACGCGTAACGGGCCTTTGGCCTTGGGCAGACTGATGAACGACGAAGGCAGCGTGCGGTACTTCGCGTCGTCGGCGCAATCGGTGGAGTCGAGGCGCCCCACCTTCACGATCGGCGGCGCGACGTAAGGGCTACGGATCTCCATAATCCATGCAGCATCCGTCTCATCGCGAACGGCCGGTACCGGCACTGCGGTAGGCGCCGTATCGTCAATCACCCGAAGCATGACGCTCGCATGCTCAGGCGCCTGCCAGTCGTTATCGATGCCCAGCTGTCCGATGACGCACATGGCGTACACGCCTTCGGACGGTCCGACCGGCAGACGGTCCAGCGGCTGCTCGCGGGCATACATCGGAGCGCTGTAACCCTCGGGGCTGGCGCAATCGACCGTCGCGGCATCACCGTGCTTGTAGCGGACCCAACGGGTATCGTCATTCACCAGCACGCCCCACCGCGCGGGTACGAGATCCCCCTCTTCGTCGATCTGGCTGCGTGTGTACTCACCGACGGTGCGATCGAGCTTCACGCCGTTACCCGCGTCGAGGGCACTGGCGTCCCAGCCGCCATCGGCACGAAGTGCCGAGAGCAGCGGCGCCGCAATACTCTGGTAGCTCGCGCCGACGCGCGACACCGGCTGCCGCCCGGTGAGTTCGCACGGGCGGTCGAAACCGCATCCGTCAAAGCGCGGATCGACCTTCGTACCGAGCACGCCGACAATATCCGACGTGCCGTGGCGCAGCACCGGGGAGCCCGACGAACCACCCGATACACCGGCGCAATCGGTCGCCGATTCACGCAGGAAGAAGCGTTCGCCCTCGAACAGCCGAACGGGCTCACTGGCCTGACAGGTTGCCAGGCGAAGGAAGCGGTCTTCTTCCGACACGCCCACCGCGGGAACCTGCACTAGGTCGACAGGGAGCGACCCGACAATCGCCGGCGCACTCGGGACAAGCGGAGCGACACCGAGTGCCGCAAGATCGGCGTATGAGACGTCCAGCCGGAGCACGGCGATGTCCATGTTCTTGGTGGTCGCGTACAGAATTCGCTCGACTCCAATGGGTCGATGGACCGGCTGGGCATCCTGAAAATAAGCGGGCGTAAAGCGGTAACCCGATGGCGCCACCTCGTCGATCATGACCTGATTGGGGATGAGTTCCTGGCCGAGAACGCAGTGCCCGGACGTAAGCAACAACGCGGGCCGACGACCGTCCGGACTGGCGGAACCCGCGACGATCGAGCCGGTACAGGTTCTTCCGTCGAGCAGATCGAGCTGACCGACAGCGCGGAAGCGCGGGTCGCTGGACGAAGGAAGCAGGTTTGCGTCGCTTGCTAATGCACCGACGGCGTAGCCCATCGACAGGAGCAAGAGCGATGCACGCGACAAACGAGCGGATACTCTCCGATTCATAAGCACTCTCCATGTGTTCGCGTTTTTCGAAGACCTTCACTGCGAAGGCCGATGCCGACTTTAGCAACGCGGTTGGAGAGGAAACATGTCAGAAAGCCCGGTAGATCTGTAGGCGTAAGCCGAAGTCAGTCACGCTTTGACAAAGGCGACTTCTTCCAGCGTCCGTGGAGCCACTCGTACTCTTGCAGCACCGTCGGGGAAAACCGCTCGCGGAGTTTATTGACGAGCGGTTTAGCCCGCTCCCAGGACGTAACAACAGCCGAGTACCAAGTCTTCTTCAGCATCTCTTCGTCGTAAATTCCGGCCTGAATGCCGATACTCACCGCCTCGAAATGATTGAGGAAGTACCGAATGCATACAGCTTCTTCCGACTCGATATTTTCCGGCGAGGCGAGGCAAGCCACATTTCTGTCGTTCGCGTCGACGAAATACTCCAGCTTCCTGGCGCCATTCTGGAGGATGACATCGTTCCGACTCGCAAATAGAAGATCCGCGCTTTGCTTTTTCCGCGCGATGCTGCGCGCGGTGAGAACCGACGCAACGGCAACACCGACGCCGCTGGCAACCAGAAGATTCCTGAAGAGGCCAGAATCGACGGTATCGAAAATCCACTGAAACACTGAGCTTTCCTTCGCATTTCTTGTCCCTGAAAACAAGCTACCCGCCAAGGGGCGGGTAGCTTGGTGTGGCTCACAGGCCGCCAGCGGTGTCATTCATGACTGTCTCCTTTGATGGCAAGACCAGTCTAGCTTGTGCTCAGATCATACGTCCGTAGGAAAAATCTGAATTTCAAACAGAAAAAACTCAAAGCACGTAAACAAACAAGAACAGCGCCAGCCACACCACGTCGACGAAATGCCAGTACCAGGCCACCGCTTCAAACCCGAAGTGATCGTCCTTCGTGAAGTGTCCCTTCGCGCAGCGCAGCCAGATGATGGCCAGCATGATCGTGCCCAGCGTCACGTGCATGCCGTGGAATCCGGTGAGCATGAAGAACGTCGCGCCGTACACGCCGCTGCCCAGCGTCAGGTTGAAGTGCTCGTACGCCTCGGCGTACTCGTGCGCCTGGAACCACAGGAACAGGCAACCCAGCAGCACGGTGGCGCCGAGGCCGATCAGCAACGCCGTGCGATGACCCGCCTTGAGCGCGTGGTGCGCAATGGTGATGGTCACGCCGGATGACAGCAGGATCAGCGTATTGAGCAGCGGCAGGCCCCATGCGGCGATGGTCTGGAACGAGCCGCCGATCTTCTGCGGACCGCCGCCGCCGTTGGCGCCCCAGGAGGCTTCATAACCCTGCCAGACGAACTGGTGGGTGAGCACACCGTGGCCTTCGCCGCCCAGCCACGGCACCGAGAAGATACGGGCGTAGAACAGCGCACCGAAGAAGGCGCCGAAGAACATCACCTCGGAGAAGATGAACCACATCATCCCCATGCGGAACGAGCGATCCACCTGGCCGTTGTAGCTGCCTGCCATGGACTCGCGGATGACCGAGCGGAACCAGCCGAAGAACATGCCCAGGATCATCACGATCCCGATCCAGAACAGCGGCTTGCCAAACGTGCTGCCCTCGCCCGGTTGCGAGTTCAGCCAGTGCGCGGCACCGAACACCGTGACGAACATCGAGACCGCGGCCACGATCGGCCAGTAGCTCTTGCTCGGTACATAGTAGACGTCGTGTTGCTGGTGACCCATGGTGGTTTCCCGTGGATATCGCGTGTTTGGCCGGTCAGACCCGGAGCATCTGAACGATCGAGAGCAGGAACACCGCGACCGCGAAACCGCCCGCGATCATGGCCGTCCTGCGGGCGCGCTTGCGACGCGCCTCCGTCCCGGTGTCCGTCATGCCCTGCATCGATCAGTGATCCGTGTTGCCGTGGGCGAGCTCGTCGTCATGGATGACCGGCGGCACGTCGAACGTATGGAACGGCGCGGGTGAAGGCACCGTCCACTCCAGACCCTTGGCGCCTTCCCAGGAACGATCGGCGGCTTTCTTCTTCGAGAAGAACACGCAATGCACGACCACACCGAGGAAGATCAGCTGCGAGGCGCCGAACCAGAAGCCGCCGATCGAGCTGATCATGTTGAAGTTCGCGAAGGCCACGTTGTAGTCGGGGATACGGCGCGGCATGCCGGCCAGCCCGAGGAAGTGCTGCGGGAAGAACAGCACGTTGACCGAGATGACGCTGGACCAGAAATGGATCTTGCCCCAGGTCTCGCTGTACATGTTGCCCGACCACTTCGGCATCCAGTAATAAGCGGCGGCCATGATCGAGAACGCCGCGCCGGTCACCAGCACGTAGTGGAAATGGGCGACCACGAAGTACGTGTCGTGGTACTGGAAGTCGGCCGGGGCCAGCGCGAGCATCAGGCCCGAAAAGCCGCCGATGGTGAACAGGATGACGAAGGCGATCGAGAACAGCATCGGCGTCTCGAAGGTCATCGAACCGCCCCACATCGTCGAGACCCAGTTGAAGACCTTCACGCCCGTGGGCACCGCGATCAGCATGGTCGCGTACATGAAGAAGATCTCCGCGCCCATCGGCAGGCCCACGGCGAACATGTGGTGCGCCCAGACGATGAACGAGAGGAAGGCGATGGACGCGATGGCGAACACCATCGCGCGGTAGCCGAAGATCGGCTTGCGGGCGAAGGTGGGGATGATCTCCGAGATGATCCCGAACGCCGGCAGGATCATGATGTAGACCTCGGGATGCCCAAAGAACCAGAAGATGTGCTGGAAGAGCACCGGGTCGCCGCCGCCGGCGGCATTGAAGAAGTTGGTATGGAAGTACTTGTCGGTCAGCAGCATGGTGACCGCGCCGGCCAGTACCGGCATCACCGCGATCAGCAGGAACGCCGTGATCAGCCAGCTCCACACGAACACCGGCATTTTCAGCAGGTCCATGCCGGGCGCGCGCATGTTGAGGATGGTGGCGATGATGTTGATCGCGCCCATGATCGAACTGATGCCCATCAGGTGGACCGCGAAGATGGTATACGCGATGGACTCGCCCTGCAGCGACAGCGGCGGGTACATGGTCCAGCCGCCGGCCGGGCCACCGCCCGGCATGAACAGCGTCGACAGCAGCAGGATGAAGGCGAACGGCATGATCCAGAACGACAGGTTGTTCATGCGCGGCAAGGCCATGTCCGGCGCGCCGACCATGAGCGGAATCATCCAGTTGGCCAGGCCGACGAACGACGGCATGATGGCGCCGAAGATCATCACCAGCGCGTGCATCGTCGTCATTTCATTGAAGAAATACGGCTGCACCAGCTGCATGCCCGGCTTGAACAACTCCGCGCGGATGACCATCGCGAAGGCGCCGCCGATGAAGAACATCGTCAGCGAGAAGATCAGGTACAGCGTGCCGATGTCCTTGTGGTTCGTGGACATCACCCAGCGCTGGAAGAACCCCTTCGGGGCCCCGTGGTGATCGTGGTGGTCGTGGGTGGCTGCGTGGGCCATAACCTTGAACCTCTGCCGGATACTTGAGCGGGTTAACCCTGGGGGACCGGGGCGGGGGCGTTCTGGGCGGTCGCGGCGGCCTTCTGCAGCCTGGAACCGTCTTCCTGCGTCGCCAGCCACTGTTCGAATTCGGCCTTGGGCACCGCCTTGACCACGATCGGCATGAAGCCGTGATCCTGGCCGCAGAGCTCGGCGCACTGGCCGCGGTAGACGCCCGGCTCCTTGATCTTGGTCCAGGCCGCGTTGGCGATGCCCGGGATGGCGTCCATCTTCCAGCCGAGCGCCGGCACCCACCAGGAGTGGATGACGTCGCCGCCGACGATGATGAAACGGATCTTGGTACCGACAGGGACGACCAGGGGTTTGTCCACGTCGAGCAGATAGGTCTGGTAGCCGTCGACCTGGATCTTGCCCGGGTCGAGGTTGGAATGAAGCTGGCGGGTACGGTCGGAGGACTCTTCGAGCTTGGAGATGAAGCCGACCTTGTCGACCCCCTTGCCCTTGTAGTCGACGTAGTCGTAGCGCCACTTCCACTGGTAGCCGGTGATCTTGATGGTCATCTCGGCATTCGTGGTGTCGGCGAACGAGGTCAGACCGCCGGTGGCCAGATGGGCCAGGAAGATCAGGATGATGACGGGGATGACCGTCCAGACGATCTCGAGTCTGGTGCTGTGCGACCACTTCTCGGCGACCGCACCCCGCGACTTACGGAAGCGGAACATCGCCACGAACATGGCACCGAAGACGATGACGCCGATGACCACGCAGACCCACAGGGCCACCATGTGCATCGCATAGGGCGACCACTCGCTGACACCCCGGGTCATGTTCAGCTGGTTGGGTTCCGGGTTGGCCCATGCCGCCCCGCCGAACAGGGCGAGGGCAACCGCCGCCCACGCCGCTTTCCATCGTCCGATGCCGCCAGATGTCATGTCTTGCACCTTTAGTGAACCTACCTGCGCGTCTGGCCTGAGACTTCGGACAGCAGCACCATGAGTTTCCTGGACGCCTCGGCCCTTTCCTCTTCCCCAAGGAACGCGCCGATTTCAAGCTGATTGCCGTGTGACCTGAGCAACAGACGCTGACGCCCGTCCCCCGATGCCAACCCTACCCGTACCCAGTACGTCTGGAAACGGACGATCCGACGACCCGGCACGGCACGCACCTCCAGCGTGTCGGGCCCCACCACGATCCGCTCGCCCCGGCCGCCGGCCCGCCAGGCCGCGCCAAGGGCGAACCCCACGACGAAAGCCTCCGCCAGGGCGAACACGGGAGCGAAAACATTCCCCTGCCACGCACCGAGCGACGCCGTCGCCAGGGCCATCGCCGCGAGACCCACGATCAGTCGACGCAGACCGCGCCTGTCCAGCGCACGGTTGGGCCGGAGCCACAACACGCGCGGCTGACCCGCGGCGGTCGGTCGAAGCACGATCATGCGAATCCCGCGTGCCTTGAACGGACCGATGATAGGGCGGCGGTCAGAATGCGGCAAGGTTGGGAAGCGGCGTGATGCCGCAGGGCGCCCCATCCCGCAAAGCAACACACATGCAGGCCCTGCGTCCCATACAATGCGCGGTCTCCCCCGTCCCGACCCACCCCAAGTGAACCCACAGATCCTCCGTCCCGAACTCCCGACCGGCGCCGAGCCGGCACGCGCGCGTATCACGTCCGCCTGGTTGCGCGACGAAACCGAGGCCGTGAACGACCTGCTTGCCCAGGCCACATTGCCCCCGACCGAGCGTGAGCACGTCATCGACGTGGCCGCCGGCCTGGTGACCCGGGTTCGCGCCCGCGCCAAGGACCAGAGCGCCGTCGAATCCTTCATGCGCCAGTACGACCTGTCCTCGGAAGAGGGGGTCCTGCTGATGTGCGTGGCCGAAGCGCTGCTGCGCATCCCCGACAAGGCCACGGCGGACAAGCTCATCCGCGACAAGCTGGGCGATGCGGACTGGAAGAAACACCTGGGCCAGAGCGAGTCGGTGTTCGTCAACGCCTCGACCTGGGGCCTGATGCTCACCGGCCACCTGGTCAACCTGGCGGAAGAAACCCGCCACGACTTCACCTCCGCGCTGCGCCGCCTGGTCGGCCGCGCCGGTGAACCGGTAGTGCGCCTCGCCGTGCGTCAGGCCATGCGGATCATGGGCCACCAGTTCGTGATGGGTCGCACCATCAAGGAAGCGCTGGACCGTTCCGCCGAAAAAGAGCACGCGGTCTACCGCTATTCGTACGACATGCTCGGCGAGTCGGCGCTGACCCAGGCCACGGCTGAGCGTTACCAGCAGGATTACCGCGACGCGATCAACGCGCTCGGTGGCCGTGGTCCGTTCACCAGCAACCTCGAAGCGCCGTCGATCTCGGTCAAGCTGTCGGCGCTGCATCCGCGCTACGAAGTGGCCAACCGCGCCCGCGCCCGTGCCGAACTCGGCGCCAAGCTGCTCGAACTCTCGCAGCTGGCCTTCAGGAACGGCATCGCGCTGTCCGTCGACGCCGAAGAAACCGATCGCCTCGAGCTCTCGCTCGACATCATCGGCGACGTCTTCGAGCATCCGTCACTGCAGGGCTGGAACGGCCTGGGCATCGTCATCCAGGCGTACCAGAAGCGCGCGCCGTTCGTGATCGACTGGGTGACCGAGAAGGCTCGTACCACCGGTCGCCGCTGGTTCGTACGACTGGTCAAGGGCGCCTACTGGGACGCCGAGATCAAGCGTTCGCAGGAAAACGGCCTGTCGGGCTATCCGGTGTACACGCGCAAGCCCAACACCGACGTCTCGTACCTGGCCTGCGCGCATCGTCTGTTCGCCGCCGGCAGCGACGCGGTGTATCCGCAGTTCGCCACGCACAACGCGCACACCATCGCCGCGATCCATCACATCGCCAGGGGCCGTCCGTACGAAAACCAGCGCCTGCACGGCATGGGCGCGGACCTCTACGCGGAAGTGATCGGCAAGGACAAGCTCAACGTGCCCTGCCGCGTGTACGCGCCGGTGGGCAGCCACGAAGACCTGCTGCCTTACCTGGTCCGCCGCCTGCTCGAGAACGGCGCCAACACCAGCTTCGTCAACCGCGTGGTCGACGAAAGCGTGCCGGTGCGCGACCTGGTCGCCGACCCGTGCGAAACGGTGCGCGCCTTCACCTCCATTCCCCACCCCCGCATTCCCCTGCCGGTCAATCTCTACGGCGAACTTCGGAAGAACTCCATGGGCATGAACTTCGCTAACGACAACGAGCTCAACGAGCTCGCCGACGCCGTCAACCGCCACAGCGGTCCGTGGACGGCCGCGCCGCTGGTCGCCGGTGGCAGCACCGCTGGTGTGAAGACCGAAGTGACGGATCCGTCCGATCGTCGCCGCATCGTCGGCACGGTCGAGAACGCCGATCCGGCGCTGGTCGACAAGGCGCTCGCCGCCGGTGTGAAGGCGCAGCCGGGCTGGGACCGCCTGCCGGCCGCGAGCCGCGCCGCGATCCTCGAGCACGCCGCCGAGCAGCTCGAGCACAACCGCGCGGAGTTCATCGCGCTGTGCGTGCGCGAAGCCGGCAAGAGCCTGCCCGACGCCATCGCCGAAATCCGCGAAGCCGCCGACTTCCTGCGCTACTACGCCACGATGGCGCGTCGCCTGTTCGGCCAGCCCGAGCAGCTGCCGGGCCCCACCGGTGAGAGCAACCAGCTGTTCCTCAATGGCCGCGGCGTCTTCGTCTGCATCAGCCCGTGGAACTTCCCGCTGGCGATCTTCCTCGGTCAGGTGGCCGCCGCGCTCGCCGCCGGTAACGCGGTCGTCGCCAAGCCCGCCGAGCAGACCTCGCTGATCGGCTACGCCGCCGTGAAGCTGCTGCACGCCGCGGGTGTGCCGGCCGACGTGCTGCAGTACCTGCCGGGCGACGGTGCCACGGTCGGTGCCGCCCTCACCCGCGACCCGCGCGTCGCCGGCGTCGCCTTCACCGGCTCGACCGACACCGCCTGGGCGATCAACCGTGCGCTGGCCGCGCGGAATGCGCCGATCGCCGCGCTGATCGCCGAGACCGGCGGCCAGAACGCGATGATCGCCGACTCGTCCGCGCTGCCCGAGCAGATCGTCAAGGACGTGATCAACTCGGCGTTCCAGTCGGCCGGCCAGCGTTGCTCCGCCGCGCGCGTACTGTTCGTGCAGGAAGACATCGCCGACAAGGTGATCGACATGCTCGCCGGTGCCATGGCCGAGCTGAAAGTCGGCAACCCCGGACTGCTCTCGACCGACGTCGGCCCGGTCATCGACGAAGACGCGCGCCAGATCCTCGTCGACCACGCCGCGCGCATGGATCGCGAAGCGAAGAAGATCGGCGAAGTCGCCCTGCCGGAAGCCACGACGCACGGCACGTTCTTCGCGCCGCGCGCCTACGAGATCCCGTCGCTGGACGTGCTCACGCGCGAAGTGTTCGGCCCGGTGCTGCACGTCATCCGCTGGAAGGGCGCCGACCTGGAGAAGGTCGTCGACCAGATCAACGCGACGGGCTTCGGCCTGACGCTGGGTATCCACAGCCGCATCGACGACACCATCGATTACATCTCCAGCCACGCGCGCGTCGGCAACTGCTACGTCAACCGTAACCAGATCGGTGCGGTGGTCGGCGTGCAGCCGTTCGGCGGCGAAGGCCTGTCCGGCACCGGCCCCAAGGCGGGTGGCCCGCACTACCTGCTGCGCTTTGCCGGCGAACGGACGCTCACGGTCAACACCACCGCCGCCGGTGGCAATGCGTCGTTGCTGACGATCGGCGAGTAATCGCCGGCCTGCGTCAGCGCTGGCCATTCGAAGCCGCGCCCCTGCGAGGGCGCGGCTTTTTTCTGCGCGCAATTCCGGCAACTCGCCGGCAACTCTTTTACGCGACGGTGGAAGATCAAATGCCCGGCCCGTTGCAGCCCGGACACGCCAGTCCTAGGCTGAAGCATGTCAGGACACGACGTCGCTGACCCATCGTGCCGCGAGGGAACCACCGATGAACCACAGGATGTGGGCGCGTATCGTCGCTGTGCTGATGCTGGTGTGCTCCGTTGCAAGCCACGCGGCACCCGGGCGCGCAAAGAGCGAGCTTTGTCCGGCGCCTTTCATTTCGGACGGGCAGTGGAGCGTGGGGCCTTATGGACCCATCCTGACACTGCACACGACACTCTGCGGACGTCTGGCGGATGGCTACGATCTGGCCTCCGTGTATGTCGAGGTGGTCAAGCGCTTCAGCGGCAATCCGCTCTGGTACAACCCGCAAGGACTGCGCGACCAGGTTCGCTGCCACTTCGCGCTCTTTCGTCAGGATGTCACGTTCGAGATCGAGCCCAGCCTGCCTTACGTCGGCGAAGCCCGGACCATAACGTCGCGGTGTAAACCGAAAGTCGCCGACCCCGATCCGCCGGCAAAGAGCTGAACCGACATGAAGACGAGAACGTGCCATCTCACCGCCTTCATCACGCTCGCCTGCGGTGTGGTGACCGCCTGCGCTTCCACACCGGACCCACGGGAGATAACGTCATCGCGCGCCGTCAAGGCTCCGCCCTCCGACTGCCCGCCCCCTTTTGTCGAAAAGGGCGAGTGGACCATCGACGAATACGGCCCGATCCTGCATATCACGCCGACGGCATGTGGGCGCCAGGCGCGAAACCGGGATCCGACGTATGTCGACGTTTTCGACGACGAGGTCCTCAGCAAGTTTTCGGGAAACCCTCTCTGGGATATGGGGCATAACACCAGGGGCTTGCTCGACCAGCTGGAGTGCCACGTCCGGCTCTATCCCGACAAGCCGACCTACAACATCGAACCGACGCGACCCTATGTAGGGCGCAGGAAGACCGAGCAGGAGCAATGCAACCCGTCGGTGTACGATCCCGATCCCGCACCCAAAACCTGATCCGCCGCGCTACGCCTCACGGCCTATTGCGCAGTGCTACGGCGTGATGCAAGAGTTGCCATACTTCGCGTCGGCCGGTACCCGACGTCCATCCCCCAGAGGAGGACAGCGACATGACGTCGCCCGGTACCGATTGCCTGATCCAGCAAGACCGCGGCCATGCCCGCACGATCACCATGCGGGCGCCCTCACCAAAGGGACACCTGACGCCGCTGCAACATATACGCTCGCACAAGGAACTCATGCATCTGAGCTTGCCGCAGGGCAATGAACAAGCCAGTGAGCGTCAGGTGCTGTCGTTTGCCCATCTCGATGAAGGACAGTTGCCGGCCGATGTGCCATTTCGCATCCCCGGAGCGTGGATACTTCCTGTCGAAAAGGACGCCTTGATCGGCGTTCTCGAAGACGACGACGAAAGTCGCGTCGTGTTGACGGCACGACGCGGGTCGAAGAACGAGTGCCTCGTATTGTTCGATGCCAGTTACCGGAAGGTATGCGTCAGCGTCCTGCAGCCGCCGTCGACCCATGAAGCGACCATCACGTTTCTGCGTCATACGACGTTCGCGCGTCTGTACGCGGCGCACTATGAAAAGAGCGGCAATGGGTGCATCGAACGGATGGATAAGCTGGCTGCCCAGAATCTGCACGAGATCCAGGGCATCGTCTGGCGCGGCATGGCCATGGGCATCGAGCGAATCGAACTGATCCCGTGAGGCACTCAAACGAAGACGGCCTCCTTGCGGAGGCCGTCGATCAGGCATTTTAAAAATGCTTATTTGAGACCGCGATCCTTCAGCATCGGCTCGATGCTCGGCTCCTTGCCGCGGAAGTCACGGTAGAGCTTGCCGAGTTCTTCCGTGTTGCCCTTCGACAGGATCTTGTCGCGGAAGATCTGGCCGTTTTCGCGGGTCAGGCCGCCGTGCTCCTTGAACCACTCGAAGGCATCCGAGTCGAGCATCTGCGTCCACAGGTACGCGTAGTAACCGGCGGCATAACCGTTACCCCAGATATGCTGGAAGTAGCTGGAGCGGTAACGCGGCGGCACCTGCGCCAGCGTAAAGCCGGCCTTTTTCAGCGCATCGGCTTCGAACTGGTCGACGTCCTGCTTCTTGTCGCTGGCCGGCAGCATGTGCCACTGCATATCGAGCAGCGCCGCCGAGATCAGCTCGCTCATCGCGTAGCCCTGATTGAAGCTCGAGGCCTTCTTGATCTTTTCGACCAGCTCGGCAGGCATGGGCGCGCCGGTCTGGTAGTGCTTGGCGTAGTTGGCGAAAACCTTCGGGTCGGACGCCCACTGTTCGTTGAACTGCGACGGGAACTCGACGAAGTCGCGCGCGGTATTCGCGCCCGAAAGCGACGGGTACTGCGAGTCGGCGAACATGCCGTGCAGCGCGTGACCGAACTCGTGGAACATGGTGGTGACGTCGTCGAACGAGATCAGCGCCGGCTGGCCCGGGGCGGGCTTGCTGAAGTTGGCGACGTTATAGACCACCGGCTTGTTGCCGAACAGCTTGGACTGGTCGACGAGATTGCTCATCCACGCGCCGCCGTTCTTGTTGTCGCGCTTGAAGTAATCGACGTAGAACAGCGCCATCGAGGTGCCGTCCTTGTCGAACACCTCGAACACGCGCATGTCGGGCTGCCAGGTCGGGATGTCCTTGCGCTCTTTGAACGTGATCCCGTAGAGCTGGTTAGCGGCGTAGAACACGCCGTTCTGCAGCACGTTGTCGAGTTCGAAATACGGCTTGACCTGCGCTTCGTCGAGATCGTACTTGGCCTTGCGGACCTTCTCGGCGTAATGGTCCCAGTCCCATGCCTGGACCTGGAAGCCACCCTTTTCCTTGTCGATCACATCCTGGATGTCCTTCGACTCGCTCTTCGCGCGGGCGACCGCCGCAGGCACCAGGCGCTCCATGAACTTCTCGGCGGCCTCGGGCGTCTTCGCCATCTGGTCGTCGAGTTTCCATGCGGCGTAATTGGGGAACCCAAGAAGCTTGGCGCGTTCGGCGCGCAACTGCGCAATGCGCGTGATGGTCTCGCGCGTGTCGTTGGCGTCGCCGTGCTCAGCGCGCTCCCACGAGGCCTTGAACAGCTTCTCACGAGTGGCGCGATCGTTCAGGCCCTGCAGGGCGGGCTGCTGCGTGGTGTTCTGCAGCGCGACCACGTACTTGCCGTCGAGCTTGCGATCTTTGGCGGCATCGGCGGCGGCGGCGATGTCGCCGTCGGACATGCCATCGAGTGCTTTCTTGTCATCGACCACCAGCGCGCCAGCCTTGGTATCGGCGAGCAGCATGTTGGTGAATTTCGTGCTGAGGGTCGACTCTTCCTTGTTGAGCTCTTTCAGCCTGGTTTTGTCGGCTTCGGAGAGCTTCGCGCCTTCATGCACGAAGTCCTTGTAAGTGACCTCGAGCAGACGTGCCGATTCCGGATCGAGTTTGAGCGAATCGCGCTTCTCGTAGAGCGCCTCGACGCGCTTGAACAGCTTGTCGTTGAGGTAGATGGCATCGCTGTGCGCGGCGAGTTTGGGCGACTCTTCTTCGTCGACCTTCTGCAGCGTGTCGTTCGTGTTCGCGCCGGTGAGCGCGTTGAAGACGCTCTGCGCGCGCTTGAGCAGCACGCCGGACTTTTCCATTGCGACGATGGTGTTGTCGAAGGTCGGCTCGTCGGCCGAATTGGCGATCGCCTCGATCTCGGCGATCTGCTGCTTCATGCCTTCTTCAATAGCCGGCTGGAAGTCGCCGTCGGCGATCTTGTCGAAGGGCGGCGCCTGGAACGGCAGCGTGCTGGCGACCAGCAGCGGGTTCTCGTGCGCGGCCGGGGCGGCGGCGGTCGTAGCCGCATGGGCGGGAGCCGTGCCGGCGGGTGCCGGGGCGGTGGCCTTATCGGCGTCGTTCGACGACGAGCAGGCGGCGGTGAGAGCGATCGAAGTGGCGATCACGAGGCTACGGACCTTCAGCATGGGTAGGTTGTCCCCTGGCGGTGAGCAAAGCGCCGACTCTAGCGGCGTAAGCCCGGCGGGGACAACCGCCATCAGTCAGGGCAAGGGTTTTCACCGGGTGTCGCGCAGCTCCCAGCTGGAGCCGATGAGAAGATTCAGACGATGCTTGACGATCCGCATGGGCAGCGATGTCGTCAGCTGAATGTCGGTGCGGTCGTTGGACAGCTCACCTTTTGCCGAAGCGGTGCCGTCGGTCACGCCCAGGCTGGGATCGACCTCATCCGGCTCGGGCTGCCTGGCGCGCCAGCGCTGGAACAAGCCATCGCCGCGCATGGCGTCGGCGATGTCCGTGGCGAGCTTGTCCGGGCCGATGCCCTCGAACGAAAGCTCCGGGTCCGGACCTTTCGCCCGGCTCATGTCTTTGATCGAAAGAAAGTACGTGGTCATGACGTCCTAGTTACGGCCGCGCGCGTGAAGCCGCCGTCAGCCCAGCGGGGAGAGATCGAGAAACATGGCCGCATCGGGTGGGGCCACGCGGTAAGGCAGCACGCCCAGACAGGGGGCGGCCAGGCTCGCCCGGAGCGTTGCGATGTTTTCTTCCAGCAGCGGCATCGTCGGCTCGATGATGTTGGCGATCCAGCCGGCGAAGCGACAGCCGTCGGCCTCGATCGCCCGTGCGGTGAGACGGGCATGACTGATGCAGCCAAGGCGGACACCGACCACCATCACGACCGGCAGGTCCCAGCGACGGGGAATGTCCTCGGCCGAGATGCCGTCCCCCAGTGGCACCAGCCAGCCGCCGACGCCTTCGACCACCACACGCTCGTAGTCGGCGGCCAGGGACTGAAAGGCCGCGTCCAGCGGCGGCCAGGTGACGGGTCGTCCGCTGCGCAGGGCAGCCAGATGAGGGGCCACGGCCTCCTCGTAGGCGAGCGGGTTGACCAGCGCATACGGGGGCGGGGGCGCGCTGGCGCCGATCAGATCGAGCGCGTCCTGATTACGCAGGCCCTCCCGGCTTCGCGCCGAGCCGCTGGCCACCGGCTTCATGCCGGCGACGCGCTCGCCCGCCTGACGAAAGGCATGAACCAGAGTCTGGGCTCCGTGCGTCTTGCCGATGCCGGTGTCGGTACCGGCGACGAAGAGGTGTCGCGACATGCTGTGACGGCCTTGCGGGGACAGGGTCGTGGCACCATACACGTCTTCTTCCGATCACGAATCCCCTGGATATATCGCCATGTTTGAAGCCAAGGCGCTCGCCACCGACGACAAGGCCACCCTCTACGCCGAGCTGCTGCAGCAGGCGAAGGGGCTGATGCACGGCGAGACGAATACGATCGCCAATGCCGCCAACTTCGCCGCACTGATCTACGACGCCGTACCCGATCTCAACTGGGCCGGGTTCTATCTGTTCGATGGCACCGAGCTGGTCGTCGGCCCGTTCCAGGGCAAGCCCGCCTGCATCCGCATCGCGCTGGGTCGCGGCGTGTGCGGGACGGCCGCGCAGACGCGGCAAACCCAGGTCATCCGTGACGTGCACGACTTCGACGGCCACATCGCCTGCGATGCCGCATCGAATTCGGAGATCGTGGTGCCGCTGGTCAAGGCCGACGGCAGCCTGTTCGGCGTGTGGGACGTGGATAGCCCGTCGGTGGCGCGCTTCGATGACGAGGATCGTCGCGGGATGGAGGCGCTGTGCGAGGCTTTTATGGTTACCGTCGCCTGATACCTTGATCGCGCGGGCGCGCTCCTACCTGTAGGAGCGCGCCCGCGCGATGTTTTTTATAGTTCGTGCGGTCGCGGCGTAGCCAGCAACTCCATCACCCGCGCCCGCGCTTCCTCGATACCGGTCTTGGCCAGCGACGAGAACATCTGCACGGTCCCCGGCACGTTGTTCTTGCGGAAATCCTTGCGCAGCGTTTCCAGAGCGGCTGACGCCTGGCCGCGCGACAGCTTGTCGGCCTTGGTCATCAGCACGTGGCACGGCAGGTCGGTGGCCGCGCAGAACTCGATCATGGTGCGGTCGAAGTCCTTCAGCTCATGGCGAATGTCCACGATCAGCACGATGCCGCGCAGGCTCCGGCGCATCTTCAGGTAGGCGTCGATCTCGCCACGCCAGTGCTTGCGCATGGCTTCGGGCACCTTGGCGTAGCCGTATCCGGGAAGGTCGACCAGGCGCGCGTCCACCGGCGACTCGCCCTCGATCTTCAGTGGCGCCAGGTCGAACACCACCATCAGCTGCGTGCGCCCCGGCGTCTTCGACGTGCGGGCCAGGCCGTTGTGCCCGGTCAGCGCGTTGAGGGCGCTCGATTTGCCGGCGTTGGAGCGACCGGCGAACGCCACTTCGGCGCCCTGGTCATAGGGCAGCTGGGTGATTTCATTCGCGGCCAGGACGAAGCGGGCGCTGTTGAGGGGGTTCGAAGACATGTTCGGCGGGCCGGGGAGCGTATACGACAGTCCGGCAGTGTATGCGATACCGCGCGGAGCCGCGCGCCGCACCGGTTTGACCGGGCTCTCTCCCGCCCCCCATAATCTTTTGATCGCGGCGCGCTGGGGAGTTCGCCCGACTCGGAAGCATCCCTCCTGGAGATAGCTATGAAGTTTCGGCACGCCGCCGCTGCCATTACCGCGATGCTCGTCATGAATCTCGCCACGGCTCAGACCGCGGCACCCGCCAGGGCAGGCACCGCCCCGGCAGCGGCAGGCACCGCCGCGAAACCGGGCGCGAATCCGGCGACCGACCCGGCGACACCGGGGATGCCGAAGACCGAAACCAGCACCGCGCCCGTCGGCGGCACCACCGCCGCGATCAAGCCCGGTGACGCCACCGCCGGTCAGGGCAAGGCCGCTGCCTGCGGCGCCTGCCACGGCCTCGACGGCAACTCCACCGATCCGCAGTACCCGCGTCTGGCCGGACAAAGCGAGCAGTACATCGCCGCGCAACTGGCCGACTTCAAGTCGGGCAAGCGTTCCAATCCGATCATGGCTGGCTTTGCCGCGCCACTGAGCGAACAGGACATGCACGACATCGGCGCCTACTTCGCCACCAAGGCGTCGCTGCCGGGCGTGGCCGATCAGGCCTATGTCGATCAGGGCCAGAAGCTCTATCGCCAGGGCGATGTCGATCGCGGCATTCCCGCCTGCATGGCCTGCCATGGGCCGGACGGCGGCGGCAACCCGGGCGCGCGCTACCCGCAGCTGACCAGTCAGCACGCGAAGTACGTTGAGTCGCGGCTCAAGGCCTGGCACGAGGGCGGCACGCCCAACGACGACCCGCACACGAAGATCATGGTGACCATCGCGCAGAAGCTCGACGACAAGGATATCGCCGCCGTCGCCAGCTATATCGAGGGTCTGCACACGAACGAGGCGACGCAGGCCGCACCCGCGACGCCCTGATGGCGTTAAAGTTGGAAGATCGAACGGGCCCCTTCGGGCCCGTTCTCGTTTAAGAAGGTAAGAAAAGGAACCCTGATGCGTATGCGCCTTCCCCTCCTCTGCGCCGCCCTGATCGGCCTCGCGGCCTGCAGCTCCGGCAACAACGATGCGGCCACCACGCCGCCACCCGCCGCCGCTTCCACCGCCGCGCCGGCTCCGGCCGCCGCGCCGGCCGCGCCGTCCACCGCCAGCGCGCCAGCCGCCACGGATGCCACCGCTTCGGCCGCCCCGGTCGCCGCGCCCAGCGACGCCGACGACAAGCGCCCGCCGGCCAAGCCCTTCGTCGACGACGGCAAGTGGGTCGAAGGTAAGCACTACTTCCGCATCGATCCGTCGCAGCCCACCAGCACCCCGGGCAAGATCGAAGTGACCGAGGTGTTTTCGTACGGCTGCCCGGCCTGCTTCCAGTTCCACGGCATCGTCGACCAGCTGGTCAAGGACCTGCCGCGCGGCACGGTCATGACCTTCACGCCCGCCTCGTTCCGCCCGGATGAGAACTGGCCGCTGCTGCAGCGCGCCTATCTCACCGCGCAGGCCTTCGGCGTCGACAAGCAGAGCCACGACGCCATGTTCGACGCCGTCTTCAAGAGCGGCGAGCTGGGCATCATGGATCAGCAGACCAACAAGCCGAAGCCGCAGTCGGCATGGCCGACCATCGACGACGTCGCAAAGTTTTACGCGAAGTACGGCGTCAAGCCGGAAGAGTTCGTGGCTACGGCCAACTCCTTCACGATCAACACCAAGATGAAGCGGGCGGATGAACTGATCCGTGCCTACGAGGTCGATAGCACGCCGACCATCGTAGTGAACGGCAAGTACCGCTTCACGGCGATCACGGCCGGTGGCTATCCCCAGGCGATAGAGCTCGCACAATGGCTCATCAGCAAGGAAGCCGCGGGTAAGTAACCGCGTTCTCGACCTCTCACGGAGATATCCATGTTCAAGCGTCTCTCGCTCCTTTTCGTCGGCCTCGCGCTCACCGCCGCGTGCAGCGCCAAGCCGGCCGAAGGTGCGCCCCCCTATACCGAAGGTCAGCAGTACGTGGCCACCACCACCCCGCAGCGCCTCGATCCGAAGGACGGCAAGGTGGAAGTGGTCGAGGTGTTCTCGTACGGCTGCATCCATTGCGCCCACTACGAGCCGTACGCGGAGACCCTGCAGAAGAAGTTGCCCAAGGGCGTGACGTTCCGCGTCATTCCGGCGGCATTCAACGATGCATGGCTGCCGTACGCGCAGGCTTACTACGCGGCCAAACAGCTTGGCGTGGCCGAGAAGGCCCATGCCGCACTGTTCAAGGCGATCCACACCGATCACTACCCGATCGCCACGATCGACGAGCTGGCCGACTGGTACGCGAAGAACTACGGTGTCGACAAGGCCAGGTTCCTGCAGCTGGCGACCAAGGACGATGCCATCCGTCAGCGGATCCTCGCCGACGGCAAGCTGATTCAGAACTGGGGCATCGACGGCACGCCCACGGTCGTGGTCGACGGCAAGTACCGCAGCGCGCAGATCAAGGACTTCGACGAGCTCAACGGCGTCGTCAGTTACCTGGTCGACAAGGAACTGAAGGGCGGCAAGTAAGCCCTGACGATCGCCTGCCCTCCGTTCACACGACGGAGGGCATTCTCTGGCGTTATCGCCAGACGAGACCCGACAAAGCCCCTCACATGACCCGCTTCACGCCGCCATCCATCCTCGCTCCGGAGCGCACCCTGCGCCTTCTGAGCTGCAACATCCTCGCCGGCGCGAGCGTCCAGCGGTACACGGACTACGTCACGCGCAGCGTGAACGCGGTCCTTCCGGGCCGCTCGAAGCTGGCAAACCTGGACTCGCTCGCCGAGCTCCTTCACGAATTCGATGTGGTCGGCTTGCAGGAAGCCGATGCTGGCAGCCTGCGCTCCGGCTTCCTCAACCAGACCCGTTACATCGCGGAAGCCGCCGGCATGCCCTTCTGGAGCCATCAGCCGAACCGGCCGATGGCGCGCGTCGCGCATTCCGCCAACGGCCTGCTCAGCCGCATCGAGCCCACCGAAGTCATCGACTATCCGCTGCCCGGCCGCATCAAGGGCCGGGGCGCGCTGTTCGTGCGTTTCGGCACGGGGGCCGATGCTCTGGTGGTGGTCATCGCCCACCTGTCTCTGGGCGCCGCGGCACGCATGGGACAGCTGGGTTTCATCGCGGAATTGCTCGCGCCCTATCCGCATGCGGTACTGATGGGCGACCTCAACACCGAGCCCACCTCACCCGAGATGCAGCGCCTGTTCGAGAAGACCGCCCTGCAGATGCCGACGATCAGCACACCGACGTTTCCCAGCTGGAAACCGCGCCGTGCGCTCGACCACATCCTCACGTCGGCCGACATCAAGCTCGAGCGCACGTGGACATTGCCGCGGGCGTTCTCCGATCATCTGCCGCTCGCCGCCGAAATTCGCCTGCCGCTCGCGCTAGCCGAAGCCGCTGGCGCCGCCACCCCCTGAGGTAAGTCGTCCATGAAATCGAGCCTGCGCGCCGCCCTGCCCTGGGCCGTCATCATTATCGTCGCGTTCGCCGCCACCGTGCTGCGTTACGGCTTTATCGAGCCGGCCGATGCGGCGCATGCCTGCGACGGCGCGGGCGGTCCGTGGTGGTGCGGCACGCGCAACCTCATCGTGCAGGGCTTCCTGACCTACGCCTACGGATACGCGGCGGTGCTGATGGCGCTGGTGGCGCTGTTCTGGCGTAGCACCGTGTCGGCGGTGCTGGCGGCGTCGCTGGGCGTGATCGCGCTGCAGCTGTATTGCTACGAGGGCGGCGCGGTGGCGCTGCTGATCGGCTCGCTGCGACTGGTACGTGCGCAGTTCGGTGGAGCGGAGCCCGCGGCGGCCTGACTAAAGCCGCCGTGCCCGCCGCCAGGCCGTCAGCACCGGCCACGCCAGCGCCAGATTGAGCAGCAGCCAACCCCAGGAGACCGCGTTGACACCGGTTTCCTCGACGACGACCGCGATACCCAGCAGCGGAATCCACACCGCCATCAAGCGCTCCTCGACCAGCGGCATCAGGCTGTCCTCGCGCGTGCGCAGCAGCCCCAGCAGGAAGAACCCGATGCAAGGCAGCGCGAACAGGCCGATCGGGAAATCGCGATAGCGACCGTTGAAGACCTGCAGAATCCCGTACAGGGTCAGTACGAACATCCAGAAGAAGCGCTGCGGTGTAAACGCGTCCGACCACGCGATACCCAGGCGACGGCGCTCGACCGGACGCGGTGCGACCGCCGCCAGATCGATCGGCGATGCCAGACGCGCGGCGATCGCACGCCCCAGCGACAGCGCCGTCGCCAGTGCGACGACTCCGATGATGATGCCGGTAGCCCATTCGACGTTGTCGCGCGCGGCGAAGGACAGGAGCCGCGCGTGCGCCGCCAACGCCGTGCCCGAGGCAAAACCGGCGAGCGCCAGCGACACCCAGCCCGACGCGCCGTGCCAGCGACGGCGAACGGCGCCCGCAAGCAGGAACAGCAGCGCACCCACGCCGCCGATGCCGAGTGCCCAGGTCCAGCGCGGCTCTTCGACGATCGGGCCCTGCATCGCGAACTTCGGCTTCGCATCCACGTCGAAGATGCCCCAGTAGCCGCCGACCGTGCCTTCCAGGTCGCGCTTCCACGGCTGATCGAAGGCCTCGATCACGTTGTAGGGCATGTCGACCGTGGCGGCGTAGTTGAGGAACTCGCGCATGTAGCGCGCCTCGTTGACCAGGCTCGCACTCGCGTGCCGGCGCGTACGGCCCTGGCTGGGCCAGCCTGTCTCGCCGATCATGATCTGCTTGCCCGGGAACTCGCCCTTCATCTTCTGGTAGACGTCGGCCACATGGCGCACGGCGTCTTCCGGAGCGACGGGCTCGTCTTCCCAGTAGGGGAGAATGTGAATCGTGAGGTAGTCCGTGACCTTGGCCAGTGCCGGGTGCTTCTGCCAGAACTCCCACACGTCAGCGTAGGTGACTGGTACGTCGGTCGCTTCGTTGACGCGGGCGATGTAGGCCGCGAGCGCCTTTTCCGACAACTCGCCCCGGAGAAGCACCTCGTTACCGACGACGATGCCCCGCAGACTGTCGTGATCCCGACGCGCGGCCTCGATGCCCAGCTTGATCTCGCGCTCGTTGGCGACGGGGTCGCGCCCCAGCCAGATGCCCATCAACACCTTCATGTGGTATCGGCCGGCGATGTCAGGCACGGCGCCCAGTCCCTGCCCCATGGAATACGTGCGCACGCAGTCGAAACGCGTGGACAGCGCCTTAAGGTCGGCATCGATCCGCTCGGGCGGGATAAACGCGTTGAGGTCGAACGGCGTCTCGCCCTTGAGCCGGAAGGGCGCGTAGGACACGCAGGCGATCTTCGCCGTCGGCGAATCCGGCAGGGCGATCGGGCGGCCCAGCACAAACCAGTAGCCAGCGCCGAAGACGGCGGCGGCAACGAGCACGAGCCATGCGAGCGGTCGCGCGAATCGCGCGTAAGGAAGATGGGGCGGCATGCCGTTCCAGTTCGAGAGCGTAAAGGGGGAAGCCGGACAAGCTTAACGGGCCGGGCCCGCGAGGGCGATTGCCGCTGCATTGGCTGCGTTCATCAAGCCTGCGCACACGCTTCCCTTACAATGATGCGGTACGTACACGTGAAGGAATCCCGATGGTCTCCGCCCCGGCAACGCGACGCGCCGCCCGCTCCATTCGCCTCCTGGCCGGCCTCGCCATTGCCGCCTGCGGCCTCGCCGGTAGCCTCCGGGCCTCGGCGGAAGGTTCCGACACGGAGCGCACGCGCTTCCGCCAGGCCTACGCAACGGCCCAGCAGGGCGGCGATGCATGGCGCGCCCAGGCCACCGGACTCGAACACTACGTGCTTTTCCCGTACCTGGAAGCCGCGTCGCTGGAGCATGATCTGCGGACGCTCGATCGCGCCCGCGTCGATGCCTACCTCGCCGCCAACCCCGGCCTCATCCCTGCCGCCGACCTGCGCCGCGACTTCCTCAACGAGCTGGCGCGCCGTAAGGACTGGGTGACTTTCACCGCGATGTACCAGCCCGGTCTCGGGGACGGACTGAGTTGTTTCGCCCTGCAGGCCAAGCTGTCGCGCGGCCAGCCGCTCGTCTTCGAGACCGACCTGGCCGACCTGTGGAAGAAGGCCAGCCTGCCGAACGCATGCGATCCGGTGCTGAGCGCCGCGCATGACCAGGGCCTGCTGACGCCCGATCGCCTGTGGACGCGGATCCAGACCGCCGCCGATGCGGGCAAGGGCGGCACGGTGGCCGGACTCGCCGCCTGGCTTCCGCCCGAAGATGCCGCTGCGGGCCAGCGCATCGCGCAGGCCCTCAACGACCCGACCAGTGCGCTGCGTGACGCGGCCACCTGGCCGGATACGCCGCGCCATCGTCAGGCCGTGACGCTCGCCCTGCAGCGCATGGCCCGCAAGCAGTCGACCGTGGCCGACAGCGCATGGACCTCGCTGGCGCCGCGCTTCTCACTGAGCGAGCAGCAGAAGGGCGCCGTTCTCAACGCCCTCGCCCTCTTCCACGCGACCGATTTCGACGAGTCGGCGCTCGATCGCCTGGTCGCGCTGCCGCCGGGTGCGCAGACCGACGCGACGCGCGAGTGGCGCGTGCGCGTCGCATTGGCCCGACAGGACTGGCCGGCGGCACTCGCCGCCATCGACGCGCTCGCGCCTGCGCAGAAAGACGACGGCGAATGGCGTTATTTCCGTGCGCTGGTGCTCGCAAAGCTCGGACGCCAGGGCGAGGCGAAGGCCATCTACCAGAACGTCGCACAGGAGGCGACGTACTTCGGATTCCTGGCCGCCGACCGGATCGATGCCTCGTATGCCATCTGCCCCGCGACGATGGCCACCGATGAGCGTCGTGAGGCCGCGTTGTTGACGGAGCCCGGCGTCGACCGCGCTTTCGAGCTCTACTCGGTCGGCCTGCAGAAGTACGCACGTCGTGAATGGACGGCCGCGCTGGCAGGGCGGGACGCCGACACCCAACGGCTCGCCGCCGACCTCGCCTTCCGCAAAGGCTGGTATGACCGTGGCGTCTTCGGCCTGTCGTCGGGCGAGGCCCTGCGCTTGTACGAACAGCGCTTCCCGCTGGCACGCCAGGATGGTGTGGTCGAACAGGCCAGCCAGGCTGGCATCGAAGCACCCTGGGCCTACGCCATCATCCGCGCCGAGAGCGCATGGATGACGGACGCCCGTTCCGGCGCCGACGCGCGAGGGCTGATGCAGCTGTTGCCCGGCACCGCGTCTCTCGTCGCCAGGCGTAACGGGCTTGCGTGGAGCGGCGGCGACAGCCTCTACGAACCGACGACCAACATCATTCTCGGCACGCGTTATCTCTCGCAGATGGCCGCCCGGTACAACGGGGCGCCCTGGCTGGCGAGCGCCGCCTACAACGCCGGCCCGAACAAGGTCGACCAGTGGGTGAGCGCCCGTGGCTCGCTGGACCCCGACCTCTTCGTCGCGAGCATCCCCTACAAGGAGACGCGCGAATATGTCGCACGCGTGATGGCCTTCGCCGTGATCTACGATTGGCGGCTGACGGGTAATGCGCTGCCGATCGGGTCGCGCATGACACGGATCGGCAGCATGTATGCCCTGCCTAGCCCTGGCGCCGTACGTAAACCGGTCTCCTGTCCGGCGCCTTCGGTCGCCAGACCCGCACCCCCCACGGCGCCGGCTGTCACCCAGCCGGCGCCCGCCGAGGCGACTTCCGCTCCGGCCCCACAGGAACCCCAGAGCTGACTCGCTTGGCGTCGGGCGCCAAGCGGCCTAGGCTGAACTCATGAACGCTCAACGCATTGTCATCCTCGGCGGCACCGGCTTTGTCGGCGGCACGCTCGTACCCCGGCTTGCCGCCGACGGACACTCGCTTCTGTTGCTGTCACGCAACCGGGAAAACCGCCGGCATAGCGCGGTGGGTCGGCAGGTCACCACGGTCAGCGCCGACGTCTACGACCCCGCCGTCCTGCGCAGGCACATCGCGGGAGCGGATGCCGTCATCAACCTGGTGGGCATCCTCAGCGAGAGCGGTCGTCAGACCTTCCAGCGAGCGCACGTCGAACTGACCCGCCTGATCATCGAGGCCTGTCAGGCCACGGGCGTCCATCGTCTGCATCAGATGAGTTCACTCAAGGCCGGCCAGGGGCTGTCCAGATACCTGCGTTCGCGCGGTGAGGCGGAGGCCCTGGTCAAGGGGTCGACGCTCGACTGGACCATCTACCAGCCCAGCACGATTTTCGGCCCGGGCGACGGACTCGTCACACGCTTCGACAAGCTGCTGCGCGTCGCGCCCGTGATGCCGTTGCCGCGCCCGCAGGCGAAGATGGCGCCCGTCTACGTAGGCGATGTGGCGGAAGCCATCGCCCGCTCGGTCGCCAACCCGGCGATCGGCGCCTTGCGCACGTTCGAACTGTACGGGCCCGAGACCTTGACGCTGATCGACATCGTGCGTGCCATTCGTGATGCGCGTGGCCGCCGCCGTGTCGTCATCCCCATGCCTGACAGCCTCGGCCGCCTGCAGGCGGAGTTCGCGCAGTTCGTGCCGGGCAAGCCGTTCACGCCGGATAATTTCCTCTCGCTGCGTACGGATTCCGTCGGCAAGGTCGACGGCCTCGCGCAGCTGGGCATCGCGCCTCAGTCCTTTTCCGCCTGGTTGCCGCGTCTGCTCGGCCAGCCCGTTCGTCAGCGCCGCCTGGATGAAGCGCGCACCAAACGTCGGCCCTGAACGATCTTATGGATATCTACCTCGTCGGCGGCGCCGTCCGCGATCAGCTGCTGGGCCGTCCGGTCGTGGATCGCGACTGGGTGGTCGTCGGTGCCACGCCCGAAGCCATGCTCGCCGCCGGCTATAAGGCCGTCGGCAAGGACTTCCCCGTTTTCCTGCACGGAGAAACGAAAGAGGAATACGCCCTCGCTCGTACCGAGCGAAAGACGGGTCGCGGATATCACGGGTTCGCGTTTCACGCCGATCCGTCCGTCACGGTGGAGCAGGACCTCGAGCGCCGCGACCTGACCATCAACGCCATCGCCCAGCACGAGGACGGCACGCTGGTGGACCCGTTCGGTGGCGTAGGCGACATCGAGACACGCACGTTGCGTCATGTGTCGGATGCCTTCGCCGAAGATCCGGTCCGCCTGCTGCGCGTTGCGCGCTTCGCCGCACGTTACGCTCCGCTGGGCTTCACCGTAGCGGAGGACACCATGGCGCTGATGCGACGCATGGTCGACGACGGTGAAATCGACCATCTCGTTCCCGAGCGCGTATGGGCCGAGACCCGCAAGGCACTCGCCGAACCGGCGCCGTCGGTCTTCGTGCGTGTGCTTCGGGATAGCGGCGCGTTGCGCGTGCTGTTCCCGGAAGTGGACGCGCTGTACGGCGTACCGCAACGTCCCGAATACCACCCGGAAGTCGACACGGGCATCCACATCGAAATGGTGCTGGATGCCGCGGCCGCGCTCGCGCCCGGCGACGCTCTGGTCGGCTTCTGCGCCCTTACCCACGACCTCGGCAAGGCGCTGACACCGGCGGACGTCCTGCCTCGCCACATCATGCATGAGCAGCGCGGCATCGAGCCCGTGCGCGAGATCTCCGCGCGACTCAAAGTGCCGGCGGAATACGCCTTCATGGCGGAGATGGTCTGCAAACACCACCTCAACGCACACATGGCGCTCGAGCTGAAGCCGACCACGATTCTGCGCCTGCTCGAAGCACTCGGCGCGCTACGCCGACCGGAACGTCTCGAGACCTTCCTCCTTGCCTGCATGGCCGACAAGCGCGGCCGCGGCGGCAACACTGACGCCCCCTACCCGCAAGCCGATTTCCTGCGCGCCTGTCGCCAGGCCGCCGCGGCCGTTACCTCACAACCCTTCGTCGAAAAAGGCCTGCAAGGCCCGGCGATCGGCGAGGCCATGAAAAAAGCCCAGGCGTCAGCCATCGCGTCGGTGCTTAAGCCTTAAAGCCGAGCCCCCTGATCCGCCGCCAACACCGCAACCGGCAACGCCGCCGGATCCACGCCCTTGGCGAACATCATCACCTGAAACCGCTCCCCCATCTGATCGGGCAGGGTCAGCTTCTTCACTTCCTGCGACAGACGAAAGCGCGCCGCCTCATCGCTGAGCCGCAGGTAATCGTCCTCGAAGAACTCCTGCATCCCCGCCGCGATCAGAAACTGCGCCTGAGGGAGATACGCGGCGACACCGAACCCGGCGTTATTTCCCGCCTCCGCAAGCGCCGTGAAGTCGACCGATGCCGTCAGATCCTGCAGTCCCGGAAGAAAGAACGCGTCGCCATGCGCACGATGCCGATAAAACGCACGCAGCGTCCCGTCGGTGCGCTCAGGCAGGTAGTACTCACTGCGGGTGTAGCCGTAGTCGGCGAACACCATCGCGCCACGGCGCAACGTGCCCGCCACCGCCTGCATCCAGTACGGCAGCTGCGGAAGAATTTCCGTCCGGTAACCCGCGTCGAATTCGCGCCCGAGGTCACGCTCCACGTGACGGACGGCGCCGCCGACAAGCGCATCCGCCGGACGATCGCTACGCATGAAGCGGCCATCGCCGTCGAGGATCACGTACTCCTCGTAGATTTCTCCGTCGCGCGCGGTAAACCGCGTCGTCGGCAGCGCGTCGATCACTTCGTTGGCGAAGATCACGCCGTCCCACTCCTCCTCGAGTGGACCGTCGAGCCATACGGCACGTGCCGCAAGCCCGGCAGGAAGGTTCGCATGCAGTCGTTCGCGCTGACGCTCGCGCAGGTCGGCGCTGGGTTCCAGGATCATGAATCGGCGAGGCACGACACCCGCTGCCTCGAGCGCCAGCAGGGCTGCCTCGGCGAACGCGCCGCTGCCGCCGCCGATCTCGAGAAAATCCGCGTCGGGGCCGAGCGACGCCAGCACCGGCTCGAACGCGCGCACGACGCAACGGGCGAACAAGGTCCCCAGTTCCGGTGCCGTGACGAAGTCGCCGTCCGCGCCGAACTTGGTCTTGCCGGCGCTGTAATAACCGAGGCCAGGAGCGTAAAGGCAGCGTTCCATGAAACGAGAGAACGGCATCGGCCCATGGGCCGCGATCTCCTCGCGCAGGAGGCTGGTCAGGTGCTCGGAATGAGCGCGCTCGTCGGCGCTGGGTTCGGGAAGCCGGGTATTCATGCCTTCAGGATAAACGAAGGCATGGTCCTATTGCAGGGGAGCGCTTCCCGGGGATGCGAAGCCCCGGGAAGCGCCCGGACTCAGAAGTCCTGCTGTAGCGACAGGAACACGCCGCGGCGCGGACCGAACTGCGGCGCACCGACGCCGATGCCGGAACCGTCACGGAGTTCGTACGTGCGATCCAGCGCATTGACCAGAGCCAGCTGCGTGTGGGTAGCACCGAGGCTGGTGAGGTTGAAGTCGTGCGCCACGCTCAGGTTGAGCTGAAAGTACGACGGCATCGTGTCGCCGTTGGGCACGAGGCCGTCGCGGCGCAGGCCGGAACCGAACAGGTAGTCGGCACCGATGCGCGTGCTGTCGGCGAACGCGTAGCTGACGCCGCCCGACGAGGTGTACTTCTGGTCGTGATCCAGGTGAATGAAGTGGTCCTGGATGTAGGCGAGATCGTCCGGATCGAAGTTGTACTGACCCGTGATAATGCGCTTGCCGACGGAACGGTTGTACGCGAAGTTGAAGTACGCGGTCAGTGCGCCGCCATTGTAGTTCAGGGTGAACTCGTCGCCCTTGACCTTGCCCTGGTCGTAGTTGAAGGTCGAGTAGACCACGGCGGCGCCGAACTGGCCTTCGTCCTGGATGCGCGCAACGTGACGCAGATAGCTGTCGATGCCGACGGTCCACTGGTCACCCAGCTTCTGCGAGATGCCCACGTCGTAATAGCTGCTGCGCTCGGCCAGGGGCGTGTCGTTACCGTTGTCCGGCAGCGCGTTGGTCGTGCCGTTGAACTTGGCGATGGAGGTCGGGCTGATCGACTCGCTGGCCGGCGGCGTGAAGTAACGCGAGTAACCGGCGTGGATCGTCGTGCTGTCGGTCGGCTGATAGACGACGCCGAGGCGCGGGCTCAGCTGGCTTTCCGGCTTGAACGCATCGTAGCGATCCGCGCGCGCACCGTAGTTGACCGTCCACTTGTCGCCGATGCTCCACTCGTCCTGCAGGTACAGGGCATAGGTGCGGGCCAGGATGCGGCTGCTGTCGAGGATGTTCATCGGCGTGGTCGACGTCTGATTGCCGTCGGCATCGGCCGGGAACACCAGCGCATTATTGCTCGACGTCGCGCGCTCGAACTCACCGTAAACGCCGTAACGCAGCGTGTGGTTGTCGCCCAGCGGCGTGGAGAAGTCCGCCTGCAGCGTGGTCGCGCGGTTGGCGCGGTGGACGTCCGATGCGACCCCGTTGAACATCAGGTCGCCGATGTCGTCCGGCGTGAAGTTCAGACCGCTGTAACGTTCGCCCGCCGAGACCTGGTAGGCGGTGCTGCCCATCTTGCCCTGCAGGCTGAGGATGCCGAAGCGCGTCTTCTCCGACTGACGCTCGTTGAGCTGTGCCGAGTCGAAGTCAGTCACGTCGAGATAACCGAACTGCGGCGACTGGCCGGGATTGTTCGGGATCTCGAAGCGGTTGTTGGTCGCGCCGAACATGAAGCTGAGGCGCGTGTCGTTATTGATCAGGTACGAGATGTCGCCGAATGCCTTCACCTGGTTGGTGTGGTCGTGGATGGCCTTGCGGCTCGAGGTCGGGTTTTCGATACCGACATCGTTCTCAAGGTAGTTGGCGGTCAGGAAGAAGCTCCAGTCGTCCTTCTTGCCGAACAGCGTGGCATTCGGGTTGAGCGTGCCGAACTGGCCGCCGGTGATACCGACACTGCCACCGATGCCGTCCTTCGCCGTGCGGGTGGTGATGTCGACGATGGCCGCGGTGCGCTCGCCGTACTGCGCGGGCAGCGCGCCGGTGAGCAGCTTCACGCTGTCGATCATGCGGGCATCCAGCGTCTGGCCAAAGCCGCCGATGCTCTCGGGGATCAGCACGCCGTTGATGCGGTACTGCAGGTTGGCGTGGTCGCCACGCACATGCAGCTGGCCGTAGGAATCCTGCACCACGCCCGGCGCCTGGAGGACGACCTGGTTCAGCGGCGTCGAATCACCCAGCGGCAACGCCTGGATCGTCTGGCGATCCATGACGTACTGGCTGCTGCCGGTGTCGGGCGAAAGGCTGTTACGCGCCGCGTCGAGCTGCGCGCTGACATCCACTTCGCCCAGATTCGTGGTTTTTTGCGGCGGAGCCGGGTCATCGGTCGCGAAGGCCGGAGCGGCGGACAAGGCAAGGGCGATGCAGAGTGCAAGGCGAACGGGTGTCATCAGGGACTCTTCTTGGCAATGTTATAACGTAACTACCTGCGGCCGCAGGAAGGGGGAATTGGGCGAGGCGACTATGAGGTCTGGACCTTTCGAGCCGCTTTCATGCTTGAGATTTACCTCAAAGCATACACCCGCCCGTTGCGCCGCAACATGCGACCCGCCGCCCCGCCCCGATCAAACCCGGCTCCTTGTAGGAGCCAGCCCTGCTGGCGACCCACCCCGCCTCAAGGCTTCATGACCGACTCACGCTCCCACCCCCACCATTACCTCCATCGAATCCCAGGGAGCACACATGGCGAAGAACGACGCCACCTCCACCTCGAAAGAGATCATCGCCGTCGTCGCCGATCGCGCCGAAAGCCCCGTCGCGAAAGCCATTCTCGAGTTCGTCAGCCGCATCCCCGACAGCGACGTCCCCCGTGCCGCAAAGGGCACCGTCGAGGACGAATGCCGCCGCCTCTCCAGCGCGGCAGCGAACAAGGCGGGTCTCACCGCTGGTTCCCTCGCCCTGCCGCCGGGCCCGCTCGGCTGGCTGACCGTTCTCCCCGAACTCGTCGCCATTTGGCGCATCCAGGGCCAGCTGGTCAGCGACATCGCCGCCGCTTATGGCAAAACGGCGAAGCTCGGCCAGGAACAGATGCTCTGGTGCCTGTTCCGCCACACTGCCGCGCAGGCCTTCCGTGACATCGCCATCCGTGTCGGCGACCGCCTCGTCTTCCGTACGGCCGCCACCAGCGTCCTCCAGCGTCTCGCCGGTCGCATCGGCGTCAGCGTCTCGAAGCGCGCCGTAGGCAAAGGCATCTCACGCTGGCTGCCCATCGTCGGTGCACTAGGCGTTGGCGCCTACGCCTACTACGACACCGGCCAGGTCGCCAAAACCGCCATGGAACTCTTCAGCGGCGAAATCCACATCGAAGGCGACGACACCCCGGACGGCAGCGGCAGCAAGAAGTCCTCGCGCAACGAGCCGAAAGGCGAGCCAGCGCCACACACCTCGGGCGCCACCGGCCCAGTGGCAGCCAGCTCCGCTGGCGAAACCCCGCCTGGCCCCACCGCCAGGCGAGCCGCAGCCTCTGCAGGAGCCAGCCTTGCTGGTGGCGATGCGCCCAAAGGGCGCTCCCGCAAGGCAGCAACAAAAAAACCGGCCACCCCCAAACGCGCCACCGCCAAAAAATCCGCCGCCCGCAAAGCCACCCCCACCAGGGTCGCCAAGGCATCCACCAGGAAAGCGACAAAGAAAACCGCCGCCCGCCGCACGCCCGCAAAGAAACCAGCTGCCCGCAAAATCAAACCCGCGACGTGACGACAGCGCCCGTTTACGGCAAGCTCCCCACCGATAGAACAGGGAGTCGCACGTGAACAAGCAACCGGTCGTCCTCGTCACCGGAGGCGCACGCCGCGTCGGCGCCGCCATCGTGCGTCACCTGCACGCGTCAGGCTGCGACGTCGCTATTCACTATCGTCAATCGGCAGACGAAGCCAAAGCTCTGTCGCGGGAGCTCAACGCCGCGCGCCCTGAAAGCGCCGCCATCTTCGCCGGCGCTTTGGAAGACGACGCCACACCCGACATACTCATCGCCACCGTCACCGACCGCTTCGGCCGCCTCGACGGACTGGTCAACAACGCGTCCGCGTTCTACCCGACGCCGATCGGCGACACCACGGCAGCCCACTGGAACGACCTGTTCGCCGCCAACGCGCGCGCACCGTTTTTCCTCGCACAGGCAGCGACGCCCGCCCTTTGTAAAGCGCGCGGATCGATCGTCAACATCGTCGACATTTACGCCGAACGTCCGCTTGCCGGACACGCGGTGTACTCGATGGCGAAGGCCGCTCTGAACATGCTCACGCAGGCGCTGGCCAAAGACCTCGCACCCGACGTCCGCGTCAACGCCGTCGCACCCGGCGCCATTCTCTGGCCCGAGTCCGGCAAGCCCGAAGAAGCCGCCGATGCGCTCATCGCCAAAACACCGCTCGGCCGCAAAGGCGAGCCCACCGACGTCGCCGAAGCCGTGCGCTGGCTGCTGATGGACGCGCACTACACCACCGGCCAGGTCATCCGCGTCGACGGCGGCCGCGCACTCAACATCTGATTCGCGGTAACGCAAGGGCTACGTGATAGTACCGGCAGGGTTCGCTCCCACCGGCATGGGTTGGCTTCCAGCATCTACAAATGAAGAAGGCCCCGAACGTGGTCGGGGCCTTCCTCGTCATCACAGCGGTGCCTTAGTTCTTCTGACGAAACGCCGATTCCAGCAGAGCGCGGTCGAAGCCCTGACCCGGGTCGCCTTCCGTCGCGAAGCGATACAACGCAGCGGAGTACACGCCGTGCATCGCCGCCTGAAACAGGCTCAGCACGACGAGACTGACAACCGCCGCGACGCCGACCGTGATCATCAACGCCACTGAATGCGTCGCGACGGCACCGAAGAACAACACGGCGCTGGCGAAGATCAGGCAGAAGGTGAGGATGCCACCGGCGAGGCCGATGCCGGCGTTGCCGATCAGGTTTTCGCCCCAGGTTTCCTTCAGCAACGAGGTGCTGCGCTTCACCGCGTCCACCGGGCCGATGTCCTGCGCGGCGAGCACCGGCACGACGAGGAAGGTGGCGACCGTCCAGCCGAAGCCGAGGATGCCGGCGACGATGCGACCGACGAAGCCGAGACGTTCCTGCAGCGCACGCAGGATCATGCCGACCGTGGCGGCGATCAGGGCATATCCGATGATGTTCGGCAGCTTGCCCATCGCGGCGCGGAGGCCGTCACCGAGCGTCGGGTTGCCACCGTTGAGACGGATCATGGCGGCGGAGGCGAGCGCGACGTTGAAGAAGATCACCACGCCATACTGCACGAAGTAAAACGCGAAGCTGACCAGCATAAAGAGCGGCGAAACGTGATGGCGCTGGCCTTCGAGATCGACCTGATTCGATCCGACCATGGCGATCACCGGCCAGGCGAAGGTGGCGATGACCAGAAGCGAGGCGAGACCGGCCAGGAGTGGAAAGAGCATCAGCTCCTTGTCCTGGCGGAGGATCGTGGCGCTGGACTTCATCAGCGCCCAGCTGCGTGCGAACTTACCCATATCCTTTCCTTAGAACCCCTTGGTGGAACGCGTTGTATCACCTTGGCTGGGCAGCCGCCACCGTAGGCTGTCACGGGACAGGACGTCCAGACCGACGGCTTTCTCAGGCAACGGCGACCGTGCAGGCCTCGTCGACCACCAGCGGCTCACTCTCCGCCGGAAAGGCAGCCCAGAGTTCGCCCAGCGTCCGTCCATCCACAGGGTGGCGCACGTCCGGCGCGATATCCGCCAGCGGTTTAAGCACAAACGCATGCCGAAGCTCGCCCCGTGGCAGCTCCAGGTGCCCCTTCCCGCTCAGGACCAGATCGTCATAAAGGACGATATCGACATCCAGCGTCCGGTCGGCGTAACGCTCGCCACCCCGAACCCGCCCATGCCGATCTTCAAGCGCATGCAGCCAGTCATTGAGCGCTTCCGGCCCCAGGTCGCTGTCCAGCGCCACCGCGAGGTTGAGGAAGTCCGGCCCATCGAAACCGACAGCCGCACTGCGATACACCTGCGACACATTCAGCGCGCCGAAGCGCGCCCGCAACTCGGCGACCGCCGCACCCAGCCAGCGCGCAGCGTCGATGTTGGAACCAAGACTCAGATACGCGCGGCCCATGTCAGTCCTCCGCCGCGACCGGCGTCACCACGGCGGCCGAGCGCATGGACGCGAAGCCCTCGCGCAGATCCCCACCCGACGGCTGCTGGAACGGCCGCAGCCCGAACTCGGGAAGGATCGCAATCAGATGATCGAAGATATCCGCCTGGATGCGCTCGTAGTCGAGCCACACCACCGTATTGGTGAACGCGTAAATCTCCAGCGGAATGCCCAGGGCACCCGGATCGCGCATACGCACCATGCGGGTCATCTTGTCGTGCACATCGGGATGTGCCTTGAGGTACGCATCCGCGTAAGCACGGAACGCACCGATGTTGGTCTGGCGACGGCGATTGACCGGCAGCTTGCCGGCGTCACCCAGCGCTTCGTTCCAGCGACGGATGTCTTCGCGCTTGCGCTCGAGATAGGCGGTCAGCAGATGCATCCTGCCGAAACGCTCGAGCTCCTCGTCCTCGAGAAACCGCACGCCCGCCGCATCGATGAACAGCTCGCGCTTGATCCGCCGGCCACCGGAATCCTGCATGCCGCGCCAGTTCTGAAACGACTCGGCGATCAGCCGCCAGGTCGGCACCGTCACGATAGTGCGATCGAAGTTGCGTACCTTGACCGTATGCAGCGTGATGTCGATAACGTCGCCGTCGACACCGGCGGACGTCATCGTGATCCAGTCGCCGACGCGCAGCATGTCGTTGGTGCTTAGCTGGATTCCGGCGACGAAGCCGAGAATCGTATCCTTGAATACCAGCAGCAACACCGCCGACATTGCGCCGATGCCGGACAGCAGCAGGCCGATGCTCTGATGGGTGAGTTTGGTGATCACCAAAACGAGGGCGACGATCCACAGCGCCAGCTGAAGCAGCTGCACCACGCCCTTGATCGAACGCTTACCCGCCGGCGTAGCGCTGTACAGCGATTCGAATGCGATCAGTGCGCGACCCAGCGACGCGATGACGCAGACGATCATCCAGCAGACCGCGAGGTTGCGGATGAAGGCACCCATATCGTCGTCGGCGATCGAGAGGAACATCCCGATGCCGTAATAGACGACGATGGCCGGCAGCATGCGCGCCAGCCAGCGGAACGCGCCGTACTCATAGAGCGCGTCGTCCCAGCGCCAGGCGGTATGACGGGTGGCGACACGTACGACGCGATGCAGGAACACGCGGCCAAGCAGACCAACCAGCCAGGCCACGACGAACAGGCCTGCGACGAAAGCCACCCGCTTCAGCTCGGGGGACGCGACAAAGTCTTCCATGACGGTCAATGTTTTCTCGAAGTGGATCATTCCGGTCGGGTGCCACGCTCGATGCGGACACCCACGGCCTTCGCCCCGCGTACGGCACCGGGCTTGGACAGCTTCAGGCGAACCCACGACACGCCGAACTCCTCACGGACGATCTCGGCGCAGCGCTCGGCCAGTGTCTCGACCAGGCCGAAGCTGGACGACTCCACATACGTCTGCAGGCGTTTGGAAATCGACTTGTAGTTCAGCGTCTCGTTGATGTCGTCACTGGCGGCCGGCTTGCGGTTGTCGAAAGCCATTTCGAGGTCGAACGACAGCGTCTGCCGGATCCGGCGCTCCCAGTCGTAGATGCCGATGACCGCGTCGATGCGCAGGTCTTCGATGAAGACGATATCCATGAGGGGTTCTGGTGGTGCGAAGGGGCGTACAGGGTCGGCGACCGGGGCGTTTTGTGCAACATACGCCCCGGTTGATCGCGCGCGGGGCGCGCTCCTACAGGGACGTCAGGCGGCCGGAAGGGTTTCGAGACTCCACCGCGGGTGCACCTGAATCGTGCGGTCCTGCTGCTGACCCGCCGCGAGGCGAATCGCTCCTGCCAGCGCGATCATCGCGCCGTTGTCGGTGCAGAACGCCAGCCGTGGGAAATACACCCGGAAACCGTCTTTCGCACCCGCTTCGGCCAGCTGCTCCCGCAGACGCTTGTTGGCACCGACGCCACCCGCGATTACCAGCCGTCTGGCACCGCTGGCCTCGAGCGCCCGGCGGCACTTGATCGCAAGGGTGTCGACGATGGCTTCTTCAAAGGCCCGCGCGATATCGGCACGGGTCTGATCCGTCTTGTCCGAGGCCTGCCAGGCCAGCAGGACCTGGGTCTTCAGGCCGGAGAAACTGAAATCGAGCCCCGGGCGGTCGGTCATCGGCCGGGAGAAGCGGAAACTCCCCGGCGTGCCCTGCTCCGCCAGCCTGGCCAGCGCGGGACCGCCGGGGTACGGCAGACCCATCATCTTGGCGGTCTTGTCGAAGGCCTCACCCGCCGCGTCATCCAGCGTGTCGCCAAGAATCCGGTACTCGCCGATGGCCTTCACCTCGACCAGCATCGAGTGGCCGCCGGAGACCAGGAGCGCCACAAAGGGCGGTTCCGGCGGGTCATCCTCCAGCAAAGGCGCCAGCAGGTGACCTTCCATATGGTGAACACCGATGGCCGGCACGCCGAGCGCCCAGGCCATGGCGCGGGCCGCCGACGCCCCCACCAGCAGGGCACCCACAAGGCCGGGGCCCGCCGTGTAGGCCACGCCACCGAGATCCGATGGTGTCAGACCCGCGTCCTTAAGTGCTTCTCGCACAAGGGGAAGTAGCTTACGGACATGGTCGCGACTGGCCAGCTCGGGCACCACGCCGCCGTACTCGGCGTGCAGGGCGATCTGGCTGAACAAGGCATGGGAAAGCAGGCCACGGCCCGGCTTCTCCGGGTCCCAGCGCAGAAGGGCGACGCCCGTTTCGTCACAGGACGTTTCCACACCTAACACGGGCTTTGAATTTTTCGAATCGATCACGTTATAATCCACGGCTCACCCGGGTAGACGGGTCAGTTTAAACAAGTGGAGTTTCCATGCCGAGCGTTAAAGTCCGCGAGAACGAGCCGTTTGAGCTTGCCCTTCGCCGCTTCAAGCGTACGTGCGAGAAGGCTGGCGTCCTGGCCGAAACGCGCAAGCGCGAATTTTACGAAAAGCCCACCCAGGAGCGTAAGCGTAAGCGCGCTGCTGCCGTGAAGCGTCACCTCCGCCGTCTGTCTCGCGACACGACGCGCCGGACCCGCATGTACTGATTGCCTCCCCGGCCTCACGGTCGGGTGTTGGATCCGCGGCTGGCGCGTTCGCCCGCTGCCGCCGCAATCAGGCGGAAAACCGAGCCGGCTTCGCCGAAAGGCGGAGCCGGCTTTTCGTCGTCCCGGAGAAATGCCATGAGTCTGAAAGCCAAGATCACCGAAGACATGAAGGCCGCCATGAAGGGCGGCGAGAAAGACCGTCTGGCAGTTATCCGCCTGATGCAGTCCGAGATCAAGCGACGCGAAGTCGATGAGCGGATCGAGCTGGACGATAACCAGGTCCTGGCCGTCCTCGAAAAGATGCAGAAGCAGCGCCGCGACTCGATCGAGCAGTTCGACAAGGCGGGTCGTACGGACCTGTCGACCATCGAGCGCTATGAGATGAGCGTCATCGAGACCTACCTCCCTGCCAAGCTCAGCGACGCCGAGCTGGACGACGTGATCACCGCGGCGATCGCCGAGACGGGTGCGACGACCGCCCGGGATATGGGCAAGGTCGTGGCGCTGGTGAAGGAAAAGGCCGCCGGGCGTGCCGATATGGGCGCGGTGGCCGGTAAGGTTAAGGCCAGACTCGCCTGACCCAGTACTTGTAGGAGCGCGCCCCGCGCGCGACCCGAGCCCGACGCAAAGTTGGCTTCGCGCGCAGGGCGCGCTCCTACAGGCCTCGCCGTTTCACGGCGAGCCTACACATTTGTGAGCATGCTCCGCACCGCGGCTGGCAGGACGTTCCTCCGGCGCTCGACGGAGAGATCCCATGCTCAAGTACGCCATTATTTTCGGCCTCATCGCCCTGGTCACCGGCGCCCTCGGCTTCAGCCGGATTTCGGGCATCGCCGGCACGATCGCCAAGGTCTGCTTCGCCATCTTCCTGATCCTGTTCGTGATCGCGATCCTGGCAGTCATCGGCGTCTTCCACCTGGCGTTCTGATCGCCCGATAAGGGAATGCGGACTCCATACGGAAGCGGATGCGTGGCATCCTAGGCGACTGATGCGTGGCCGTATTCCCGACAGCTTTATCGATGAACTGCTGACCCGCGTCGACATAGTCGACGTGATCGAGCGGCGCGTCCCGCTGAAGAAGGCGGGGCGCGAATGGACGGCGTGCTGCCCGTTTCACAACGAGCGCTCACCGTCGTTCTACGTCAGCCCGCAGAAGCAGTTTTTCCATTGCTTCGGCTGCGGCGCCCACGGCAGCGCGATCAAGTTCATCATGGACTACGACCGGCTCGAGTTTCCCGACGCGATCGAGGAACTCGCCCAGTCCGCCGGCCTGAAAGTGCCCTACGAGGGCGGCCGCGACGATAAGCCACGGGAAGACCGCAGCGACCTCTACACCCTCCTCGACGAAGCGGCCAGCTTCTACCAGCGCGAGCTGGGCAGCAGCCCCGAGGCGAAGGCCTACGTCGACGGCCGTGGGCTGGACGAGGAGATCGTCAAACGCTTTCGCATCGGCTGGGCCCCCGCCGGCTTCGACGGCGTGATGAAGGCGCTGGGCACCAATGACCGTCGGCGCCAGCTGCTCAACGAAGCAGGCATGGTCGCCAGCAACGAGCGCGGCAACAGATACGACCGGTTCCGCGAACGGGTCATGTTCCCCATTCTGGATCGCCGCGGCCGGGTCATCGCCTTCGGCGGCCGCGTGCTGTCGTCCGAGCAGAGCCCCAAGTACCTCAATTCGCCGGAGACCGCCCTGTTTCACAAGGGCAAGGAACTGTTCGCGCTGTGGCAGGTGAAGCAGGCGCACCAGCAGGTCACCCGGATCATGGTGGTCGAGGGCTACATGGACGTCATCGCCCTGCATCAGGCCGGGCTGCCCATCGCCGTGGCCACGCTGGGCACCGCGACCACGCCGGACCACGCGGAAGTCCTCTTCCGTGCCGCCCCCGACGTCTATTTCTGCTTCGACGGTGACCGTGCCGGTAAGGCCGCCGCGTGGCGAGCGCTCGAATCGGTGCTGCCGCGCATGCGCGACGGCCGCCAGGCCCACTTCCTGTTCCTGCCCGACGGGGAGGACCCGGACACCCTGGTCCGCAAGGAAGGCAAGGAGGGCTTCGAGAAGCGCATGAAGGACTCCATGCCGATGTCGGAGTACTTCTTCGAGGAACTGGCCCGGGACGTGGACGTGACCCGCCTCGACGGCCGCGCCCGCCTGGCCGAGCGGGCCCGTCCGCTGATCGCGAAGCTGCCCGATGGCGCCTTCCGCGATCTCATGGGCCAGGAGCTGGAGCGCCGCACCGGCGCCCGTGCCGTACTGGAGCCTGAGCCGCCGGCCCCGCGCCAGGACGCCAACCGCCCCACCAACGTCCAGCGCAGCCTGGTACGCAGCGCGATCACCCTGCTGCTCGCCCAGCCCGATCTGGCGGCCGAAGTGGAGCCACCCTACCCCTTTCTCCGCCTCGACCGGCCTGGCGTCGCGCTGCTGGCCGAGCTGCTCGATGTGGCCCGCGCGCGTCCCGGCATCCGCCCGGCCGTGCTGGTCGAGTACTTCATGGAGCGTCCGGAGTACGCCTCGCTGCAGAAGCTGATGTCGGCCGAGGTCATCGGCGAGCCGGAGATGCAGCGCGTGGAGTTCCACGACGCGCTGATTCAGATGGAGCGCCAGGCGACGACACAACGCCGCGAGTACCTGATCTCCCGGGTTCGCGAAGGCGTGCTGGACGACACCGAGAAGGCGGAACTGCGCGTTCTCCTGGCGGCCCGCGCCGCGCCGGCCCGCACGGCGGGCGAATGATGCGGCGCACCGCTCTCATAACACGATCCATGGGATCATCCCCGCCTCGTTCCTCGAAGGGACCGGCCCCAGCCGGCTTTACGCGCCACTGATGGATCTACTCAACGACCTCGTCGATTTTTTCGGAAGGAACGGCTACGCCGCCGTTTTCTTCGCGCTGATGCTTTGTGGCGCGGGTATCCCGCTGCCCGAGGACATCACCCTCGTGGCCGGAGGCATCATTACCGGGCTCGGCTATGGCGACGTCCACACCATGGTGGGCGTCGGCATGGCGGGCGTGCTGTTCGGCGACTCCACGATGTTCCTGCTGGGCCGGCATTTCGGCGGGCGGATCATGAGCTGGCGTGTCGTTGCCCGCCTGCTCACCCCCGAGCGCTATGCGAAAGTGCAGGAGAAGTTCGAGAAGTACGGCAACCGCATGATGTTCGTGGCCCGCTTCCTGCCGGGTATGCGTACCGCGGTGTTCATCACCGCCGGTGCCACTCATCGCGTGGGCTTCTTCCGCTTCCTGCTGCTCGATGGACTTGCCGCCGCCATCAGCGTGCCGATCTGGGTGTATCTGGGTTACTTCGGCGCGCATAACCACGAATGGCTGTCAATGTGGATCCATCGCGGGCAGACGGGGATTTATCTGGCCATCGCCGCGGCAGTGATCGGGCTGGGCGTCATCTGGTGGCGAAAGCACAAATCTGCGGACGAGCGCTAAGCCTCCGTAATGAATCGCGGCGGGTCACCTACAACGAACGGTCTATATCACTGCCTGAATCCAACTGCTAGCGTCCTGATACGCGACGTTCCGTCGCCTTAACCAAGGGAAGGATCCCTGATGAGCAGCGACAGCGACGTCACGAATGCTCCATCCGCCGCCACCATCGACGCGGCTACGTACAGCGCACTCTTCGCCGAGGATGCGAATCTGCTGACGGTGGCAGGAGCCGTCGACGACGAGACGGGCCCGGTGGCTTATCTCAGCGACTTGTTCACGTTGAGCAGCCGGCTCGAAGAGGGCGCCGCCCCCGAAAAAGCCTGCCTGCTCGCGATGCGACGACCAGACCTCCCCGACCTCGCTCTCGATAGCGCGGCGCTCCGTCGGGAATATTCCACGCTCGATCTCGTTAACGAGCTGCTGGAGAAGCGCATTGTCCTGTGCACCGGCAGCTCCGCGAGCGTCCAGGAGCGCATGGTCAGCGCCACGACACCCATCGGGCTCCCCTATGACGCGCCATGGAATCGCGTACTCAGCATCCTGCACCTGCGCGGCATCCCGCTATGGCGGGCAGTGCGCCATTCGGACCCGGAATTCCCGGCATTCGTCGCCACGGAGAAACCCAGTAAAGGCTTGCGCGACGCAGTGACGATGGGCTGCGGCTTCTCTCCCGCCGTGCGCAAGATGTTGATCGGGCCAGCCGTGACGACGGATGCGTCCGCGGCAGCGTTGTTCAGCAAAAAAGCTGGCGCCACCCTTGGCGAACTGAGCGCGGTGCAGACGCTCATGGAAGCCACGGGACTGAAACGTCGCGATTTACGCCATCTTCTGGCCGTCGACGGCGTTGCCAAGGAAGCCGATGCAGCCACCGCTGTGTCCCTCGCCCGATACGCTCCCGACGGCACGGGCAAGCCGTCCAGCAAAGCGTATGGCGCTGCGTTTATCAATGCAGGCGCCGGCCCGCTGTGGATAAAACAGCGTGCCGGATCCGCCGACGCCATGGATACGGAAATCGCCGGACTAACAGCCAAGCACATGGATCGCATGCAGCGCCTGCTGCAAGTCCGCACGCGCCTCGACGTTTCGTACGCCGAAGCCGACCTGCTGCTTCGCAGCGCGCTCGCTGCAGAGAAGGCAGCGGCGGATACCTTACCGACCGAGCAGACGCTACGCGCACTAGGCCTCTACGGCCACCTGAAAGCCAGCACAGAGATCACTCCGGACGGCTTCGCCGCGCTTATCGGGAACCTCCCCGTCTATGCGATCGGTCGTACGCCTGCGCTGCTCGACAGCCTGATCAAGGTAACCAACAAGCCGTTCACGGCAGACGACACCGCCGCGTTCGCCACCGCACTGCGCATCGATACCACGTTGCTGGAACAACTGTTGCAACGTGTCGAAGCGGTGCAGAAAACAAGGGCGTGCACGCTGCCAGTGATCTCCGCCTGCTACCGCCTGACCTCGCTACCGCGTCTGCTCGGCCTTAGCATCGAAGAAGGGCTCGCCATGTTGGACCTGCTCGAGCAGCAGACCAACGGTTACAACGCCCAGATCGCGGGTAACCCGTCTATAACCAGCTCGCTGGATGCTTTCGACATCCTCGATGTCATACCGGCCCTCTGGAACGCGACCGACTGGGCCCGGCAGCACCATCTTTCGTTTATTAAGCTCAAGCCGCTCTGTGACGACACGGCGCCGACCACCGCCACAAACGCCTGGTTGGCGGCTCTTGCCGATGCTGCCCAATCGCTGTCGACCAGTCGGCTGGATACGCTGACGATCAAGAAGCTCATGCGAGACACCGAGGTCGACTACGACCTCGGTGTAAAAGCGTGGAGCGAGGTCCTGAACGAGTTCGTCGACAACAACGGACTGATCCTTCCCGCCGCACAGGCCATGCAGAGTCCAGCCCTGCGTATCAAGCTGTCCGGGCTTCTGACGAAGCTGAAAAAGCCTGACACCGTATCGCCCGTCGAGGACTACGTGTCAAAACTCGGCAATGCGATCGCCGATACCGCCGCGTCTCAGAACGAGGTCGCGAGTCAATTGCTGCGCACGGCATTCGCACTTGACGTCGCCCAGGCCCCGGCCGTCCTGACCTGGGCCGGCGTCAGCGGTTACCAGTTGCTCGGCGACGCCATGATGGCTCTGAACAACCGCGTCGATGGTGACGCGGACGCAAGCACATTCTCCAGCGACATGACGCAGCGCTGGCATCGGGTTCACCGTATCGCTTCGGTGGTCCGCATGTTCGGTCTCAGCGGCACTTGTCTCGATGGCCTCGTCGCTCATCCGGAATGGTTCAACCTGCGGAGCTCTGACGGCAAGCCGACACATTCGATCAGGCTTGACATGCTCTATCGTTTAAGCCGCTACCGCGACTGGGTGGGAACGCTTGCAACTGGCTTCGACGAGCCAGATGCATTGGCGTACCTGAAACGCACCCATGAAAAGGAGCCGCCTGCCATTGACGAAGCGGCAGCGAACCTGGCCAGACTGCTTGGCACCACCCCCACGGAGGTCCGCGAGCTCTCCAGGAGCATCGGAAAAAAGGCCGTTGCCGGCATCGCGGGAGACGTGGCGGACATCGACTATGTCATGCGTTTGCTGGCCTTGCAGCAAGAGCTGGGAATTTCAGTTGCTACGCTGAAGGATCTCAATGACATGAAAGGGACGCCGGACGCGCCGCAGGTCGAGCGCGTGGCTGCGGGCCTGAGTACCACCCTGGACGCCTCCCAGCGTACCGTGCTGGATGGCACGCTCGCGGAAGCCTGGCGCGACGCACTCTGCACGTGGCTTTTGCAATTCGGAAGCTCGCAGCCCGTACCACTGCCGGAGATGGTGCGCCGTGTCGACCTGTCCGCCTACTTGCTCATCGACGTCGAAGTGGGAAGCGAGCCTCGTACGACGCGTGTCGCCGCCGCCATCGCCAGCCTGCAGCAGTACATCCATCGCGTGTATGCGCGCCTGGAGGATGGCTATGCATGGCAGGAACACTTCGTCAGCGAACGCAAGGCGTGGCGCGCCTGGCGCAGCCAGTTCGGCTCGTGGCAGACCTACAACACGATGAAGCGCCAGCCATCGGGCTTTCTCGATCCATCCCGCCGGAGCAGCAAATCAAGCCTGTTCGAGGCTTTTGAGAAACTCGTGGGGCAGGGTAAGTTCGCTGCCGACGAGATTCAGACCGCTATGCTGACTTACCTGGCCGGCTTCGAGCGCGTCAGCAATATCCAGCCGCTATCCGCGTATCACGACGGGGTGGATCCTCAGAACGACACGTTTCACTTCATCGGCCGCTCAAACGTGGAGCCGGCGGAGTATTACTGGCGCACACTGGACATGTCGATACGGGACACCCGCGGGGCACCCAGCATGCTGGCCTGGGGAGAATGGCAGAAGATCACGCTGCCCGCCACGGGCGTCATCGTGCAGACACCTCTCAACAAGGAAACGAGCGCCAACTTCGGCAACGACCCGCGAACCTCGATCGATGCGGTTCGCCCGGTCGTCATTGCAGGGCGCCGATACGTCGTGTGGCTGGAGCGTGACGGCACCGCCGCGAACTTCGACAACAAGACAAGCGACGTCTATGTCTTCCGGCTGTGTTACGCCTACCTGCAGACCGATGGTCAATGGAGCACGGCCAACGAGCTTATTCGGCTCGACGGCACCGATCCGGCGGGTCGGCCTGAACGGTGCGGTGGCCAACCTGACAAGACCCTGATGAAAACGCTGAGTTACCAACCCCGCATTGTCGTGATGGTGGACGAAAGCGGCCCACGTACGGACGATCCCTGGCTGGTCGCTCTACTGGTCACACGCGATACCGACGTGTCCTGGAAGAAGAAAAAGGCCACCTACGCGCGCAACAGCGATTACTACATCGCCGCAAAGGATCTTCTTCTCGTCGAAACGCGGGAGATCGATACAGACGACCCGGTCGGACGCCCACGCGAGGCAAAGCTCGTCGACCGGTGGAGCAGGATGTTCGACGACCCCAGGGTCATTCAGCATCGATATGTGGGAGCTGCCACCATCATACGCGACGAGTTAGCTGGCGAAAGCCAGAACGTCATTGCGGATGAAAAGTTGAATCGGACGTTGACCAAACTTAAAGATGAATGGAAGGCAGAAGCCGAAGCGATTGCGAGCGCGGATGAAAAGGATAAAGAGGCTCTGCGTGACAGATATTTCAAAGCTCCTGTCTCAGAACCTCTTCACATTCCTTTTATCAAATTAGATTCCGCGGCGAACGGGGATCGGATACGTGTCTTGTACGGGATAGAAGGGAACATGGCGTTACCGTCTTTACCTAGCGATATGCCGTCTACCGACAGCTACGATACGAACCTCTGGCTCTCACCGTCGAAGCCTGGCTACCTCCAGCTGCGAAGATATAGCAGAGCACCCGGAAAAATGGCCGAGTTGACTTTCTCGGACGGATCGAGCCGCTCACTTTCCTTCGCAAAGTGGTCCGGTAACTTTGGTTACTATTCTTACCAGGAAGCAAAAAGCTTGCTGGGCTCGGTAAGTGTCTATAACCGGGACTTCCGGTATTCGATGGGGCGGTGGGAGTGGAACTTTCCAACCTCCGGGATTGCTTTGGCTGACACGCTCGTTCGCGTTACCGATAGTAAGGGTGCGGAACTTGCACAATTCGTATGCAAGGCTGGTGATGGTCCCGCCGCTTTGACGAGTGAACTATTCGTGGAGCGAAGCAAGCTCAACGATCCATTCGAAATCACGGTGACGCTCAGCCGCCTGAAGCCCAAGTCGGAACCATATGCCACGCGAACTGCGCGCCTGGCGATTGTCGACCTGCTGGCGGACGAGCTTCAACCCGACGATGGTGTGCCGTCGGTCGTCATGCGCTGCAATGCGTCGCGCATACATAGCCTGGACTTCACTGAGGCGAATCGTAAGGCGCAAGGAGGGAGCACGCTGCCACCGACAGCGATTCCCCTCAGCACCCTTTTCGGCAAGCGCCTCGTTGCCTTGGCCACACACTCCGTTCAGCGCGTGCTCGCCTGGCGCACGCAAACAATGGAAGAGCCTGGCGCGACCAGCGATGCCTCGCCGTCGCCCATCGACTTCGGTGGTTGCAACGGCGTGTATTTCTGGGAGCTCTTCTTCCACGTCCCATGGCTGGTCGCATGGCGTCTTCGCGAAACAAGGCAATTCCGCCTTGCTGAGGAATGGTGTACGAGGCACCTGTTCGATCCGCAGCGCGGTTTGCCTGATGGCGGTAATGGTATGTCGAGGTACTGGAATGCCGTGCCGCTCACCCTCAAGGGCGGTGCGCTCGCCAGCCAGACCTATGTGCAGGATCCGGATGCATTGGCCGACTTTAACTTCGACCACTATCGCCGCGCGACGTTCCTTTTCCTCGTCGAGCTATGGCTCGCCGAAGGCGACAGTTTCTACCGGCAAATGACGCGCGACGCACTGGTGGAGGCGTGGCTGTGCTACGAGAAGGCATTGCGTCTTATCGGTCGGCTACCGGAACCGTTAGCCCCGGAGCGGTGGCAGGTAACCGAACTGAAGTCGCTGTCGATGGAAGCCCTGCATGCCTCGCCAGACCGGCGGATCACGCAGGCTCACCGGAATCTCGTACGTCGCATGGACAACCTACGCCATGGCTTGACCCTCGACGGCAAACCCGGGTTACTTCCCCTGTACGCGGGCGAGACCTCACTCAATTACCTGCTCAATCCGCGCACGGGCTCATCGAGCCAGGGCAGGCCATCCCGGACGCTGACCGCGCCGGGCTACCGATATGGCGAGATCATGCCCAAGGCCCGGGAGGCGGCGGCTTGGTTGACGGAGATGGGCCAGCAACTGTTCCACGTGTATGAGGCGGAGTTCGACGCCGAACTGGCGGTCATGCAGCAGAAGAACCTTATCGATCTTCACCGCTTCACCATCAATCTTCAGAGCAACGGGCTCACGTCCGCACGAGCCGAGCGACTAAAGCTTGAGCGCGGTCGTGACCTTCTCCTCGAGCGCAAGAAGCATTTCGAACGGTTGGTGGACAATGGCCTTTACCACGCCGAGGCCGCTGGCTTCGTGCTCGGCACGACGGCCGGTTTCTTGCGCACCCAGGCTGGGGTGTTCGGCAGCGTCGAGAAAGGGAGCGAAGTCTATCCGACCATCTTCGGGGTGGCCTCAGGGGGTGCTAAACCAGGAGCCATCGCCGGTGCAGTGAGCCAGGCCGTGAAATACGCGGCCGACATGATGGACGTGGCGGCTCAGGCGGCTTTCAAAGAGGCCGAGTTCGCTCGCCGCACGGCGGAATGGAAATTTGAGATTGCGACCGCCAAGGCCGAGTTGTCGGTCTGCGACAGCGAGATAGCGGTGCAGGACCTTGCGGTGGCGGCGGCGGGTCTTGCGCTGGACGAAGCCCAGACCAAGCTGCGCCTCATGGATGACGAATACGTATTCATGACGACTGGCTTCGCCATCGGGCCGACCTATCACTGGATGATTTCCCAACTGACATCGATTTATTCGATGGCATATGACGCGGTCTTCGCACTGTGCCTGGATGCGGAGGCTGCTTACCAACGCGACACAGGCGATTTCGCCAGCGAGTTTGTCAGTTCCGCAGCGTGGTCCGACAAGTGGAAAGGCATGCTGGCCGGCGAATCGTTTCAACGCGATCTGTTGATGATCGACTCCGCTTACCTTCGCAAAAACGAGCGGCGGATACTGGTGGAGCGAGACATATCGCTTGCGGGGCTGAAGGGTGGCGATGACGTCACGGCGCTGCGCCATGGGCTGTCCGGCAGGGGCTTCGTGTTCTCGCTGCCGTCGCTGTTGTTTGATCAGGATTATCCGGGACATTACCTGCGCCAGATCCAGCATGTTTCGGTCACGCTTGTCCTGAACGGCGTGGAGGCCGTCGATCCCACGTGCCACGTACCCGCTTTACTCACACAGATCAGCAGCACCATCCTTACTGAGGCGGACACGAAAGCACTCGAACGCCTCTACAAACCCGAGACCGGCACACACGAGGCGCTACGCACCTCTGTGCGGGCCAATCAGCAGACCGCGGTGTCGACACGGACCGCCGACGCGCTGACGGCGGAAGGTGAGAGCGTGCTGGCCTCGCTGCTTTTTGACGATTGCCGGCTACTGCCCTTCGAAGGCACGGGCGCCATCTCAACATGGCGACTGGAGCTGCCCGGCATCAGGACCGGGTGGGAGACGGTGCTGGGCAAAGGCGCCTCGCGACTCACCGACGTCATTTTCCGCGTCAAGTACACGGCTCGTGATGGGGGAGCCGCATTCGCGGCCGCAGCCAGCGCCCTTGCGAACACAGTCGGCAGCAAGGTTCTGGGCCGATCTCCGCTGGCCAGCCCGGTGGCGACATATCAGGAGAATCCAGCCGAGATCGACCCCGCGATAGCAGTGGCTTTCTTTAAGAACTTCTACGAGATCATCGTTGGCACCACGAAGTTCGGTCCCCAGGCCAAGGCTGCCAGTGTTGCCGCTTACTACCGAAAATCCATGCCGGATGCCATTGCGAACGATACGACGCTGGCCATCCTCGGCTCGTTAACGTCGCGCGTTACAGGGCAATACGCCATCTTCGATATCGTCCTGGCCATGGTAAGCGAGGACGGGACGTTACTGGACGAAGCTTCGACCGATACCAGGGGAGGGGTATACGACCGCGTTGTCGTGGACATCTCGGATGCGGCGTGGAAAATCACCGAGCACGCTCGTTCGAATCATCCCTTTGACGAATGACCCGAAGCCGATCGTGAACACTGGCGGTACCACGTCAGGGCGTGGATACCGCTCACGCCCCGACCGACACTTCGGCGAACAACCAGTCGCGAAACACCATCGTCTCCTCGCGCGACGCCGCATCACGCGACACCGCCAGATAATACGTGTGCTGCAACGGCAATTCGAGCCGGAACGGCTCGACCAGTCGCCCGGCGGCGAGGTCATATGCGACCAGCAGTTCCTGCGCCAGCGCCACGCCCTGCCCCTCGATCGCCGCCTGCAGCATCATCGTGCCGTCACCAAAGCCCATGTCGCGCGCGATGGCTCCGGGCTCGATCCCCGCGCGCTCGAACCACTGATCCCAGCTCGCCGCGGCCGCCGAGCGGCGATTGGACCGCTCATGCAACAGCATCTGGTCGAGCAGCGAGGCAGGCTCCCCGACACGAGCCGCCACAGCGGGCGAACACACCGGCGTGTAGCCGCTGCTCGCCAGGATGACCTGCTCGAGACCCTCGCCCAGCCGATCGTCGATCGCGAGGTCCCAGCCACCCTCCTCGGCACCGTCCGTCACGACCTCGACAGCGATCCCGGGATGCCTTCCGAAAAAGCGGAACAACCTCGGCACCAGCCATTTCGTACCGAACGTGGGCGGCACCGACACCCTCAAAGAGGCCGGGGGCTCGCCCATCACCTGGCCCGTAGCATGTTGCAGCGCACGAAACGCGTCGCGAACGCGGGGAAAATAATTCTCACCGGCCGCCGTCAGCGACAGTCGATTGTTGCTCCGCACAAATAACGGCGTACCGAGATAGGACTCCAGCAATTTGACCTGAGCGCTCACCGCGGCCGCCGTCAGAGAGAGTTCTTCACCAGCCTTCGTAAAGCTCAAATGCTGCGCTGCAAGTTCGAAGACGCGCACGGCATTCAGGGGTAGGGAGCGCTTCATTGCGAAGTCATCAAATTTTTTTTGGGGAAGACCCCGACAAATTCTAGTTTGCCTGCCTGATTCGCGAACGCCAAGAATCCGTAGCGCTCTTCCCACGGACACTCGATGAACATCCTCACCATCGACACAGGCACGACCAACACGCGAGTCACCGTCTGGCAGGACGGCAAGGTCGTTGGACACGGTGCCCGACAGGTCGGCGTACGCGACACCGCCATTACCGGCAATACGCGCAAGCTGGAGGAAGGCGTCCGCGAGACCATCGCCGAAGCTCTCGCCAACGCCAGGCTGGAAGCCGGCGACATCGGCCGCGTACTCGCCTCGGGCATGATCACCTCCAATGTGGGGCTCTGCGAGATTCCGCACGTACCGGCACCGGCAAGCATCGACGACCTGGCAAAGGCCATGCGCGAGTCGCTGGTCGAAAACGTATGGCACGCGCCGATCTGGTTCGTGCCGGGTGTGCGTAACGCCGTCGACCACATCGGCCTGCACAACTGCGAGGCGATGGACATGATGCGCGGCGAGGAGACCGAATCCTTCGCGCTGGTCGAACGCCTGGGCCTCGACGAACCCACCGTCATCGTGCTGCCAGGCTCGCACTCGAAGTTCGTCAGCATCGACAAGAGCGGGCGCATCGACGGCTGCGTCACGACGCTGGCCGGTGAGCTGCTGCACGTGATCTCGCACGACACCATCCTGGCTGGCTCGCTGAAGGAAGGCTTCGCCAAACGCATCGATCCGGAAATGCTGCTGGCGGGTGCCGCTTCGGCGAACAAGATAGGCCTGGGCCGTGCGTGCTTCAGCGTGCGTATCCTCGATCAGTTCGCGGTGTACGACGCCAATGCGCGCGCCAACTTCCTGCTCGGCGCGGTGCTGGGTTCCGACCTGCTCACCCTCAAGAATTCCAGCGCGATCCGGATGAGTCCGGGCACGCGCTTTGTCGTCAGCGGCAAGCCGATCCTGCGCGAAGCGATCGCGCGGCTGGTCGAAGGCGACGACTTTTTCTCCGGCACCGTGACGGTGCTGGGCGACGACGACCAACGCGATCTAGCGGGAGCCGGCGCGATCGCCGTGGCCCGTCGCCGTGGGCTGGTCGACCATGAGTAATCCGAGGAGGGAACGCATGAAAACGAAAATCGCACTGGGCCTACGTGTCCTGGCTGTCGCACTCGCTATCGGCTCGGCACCGGCTTTCGCCGCCGACGAGCCGGTCAAGATCGGTTTCGTGGTGAAACAGCCCGAGGAGCCCTGGTTCCAGGACGAGTGGAAGTACGCCGAACAGGCCGCCAAGGAAAAAGGCTTCACCCTGGTCAAGATTGCCGCTCCCGATGGCGGGCAGGTGCTCACCGCCATCGACAACCTGAAGTCCCAGCATGCGCAGGGCTTCGTCATCTGCACGCCGGACGTCAAGCTCGGGCCGTCGATCGTCGCCAAGGCCAGGATCGACAAGCTCAAGCTGATGACCGTGGACGATCGCCTCGTCGACGGTTCGGGCAAGCCGATCGAATCCGTGCCGCACATGGGCATCTCGGCGACCAAGATCGGTGAGCAGGTCGGTCAGGCGATCTCCGACGAGATGAAGAAGCGTGGCTGGAAGCCGGAAGAGACCGGCGCGCTGCGTATTTCGTACGACCAGCTGCCGACCGCCAAGGACCGTACGGATGGCGCGATCGCCGCGCTCACCGCCGCGGGTTTCCCGAAGGCTAACGTAATCAACGCGCCGCAAGCCAAGACCGATACGGAGAACGCGTTCAACGCGGCCAACATCGCCATCACGCAGAACCCGAAGTTCAAGCACTGGGTCGCGTTCGGCCTGAACGATGAAGCCGTGCTCGGTGCCGTGCGCGCTGCGGAAGGTCGTAACTTCCGCGCCGACAACATGATCGGCGTGGGTATCGGCGGCAGCAAGTCGGCACTCAACGAGTTCGCCAAAGCCCAGCCGACCGGCTTCTTCGGCAGCGTACTGATCAGCCCGAAGCGTCATGGCTATGAGACCTCGGTGAACATGTACGAATGGATCAAGAACGACAAGGCCCCGCCGCCGCTCACGCTGACCACCGGCAAGCTGGTGACACGCGCCAACGTGACGGAAGTCCGCAAGGAAATGGGTCTCTGATGATGAGTGACACGCCACGCCTGGAATTTCGCCACATCGGGAAGACGTTCCCGGGCGTGCGCGCGCTCGGCGACGTGGGTTTCGCCGTGCGTGCCGGCACCGTTCACGGCCTGCTCGGCGAGAACGGTGCCGGCAAGTCGACGATGATGAAAATTCTCGGCGGCGAATACATCCCCGACGAGGGTGAGGTGGCGATCGACGGTCAGGTCATGCATTTCCGCAAGGCCGCCGACGCCATCGACGCCGGTGTCGCCGTGATCCACCAGGAGCTCCAGTACGTACCGGAGCTCTCGGTCATGGAGAACCTCCTGCTCGGTCGCCTGCCAACGCGTTTCGGCCTGGTCGACCGGCGCAAGGCGCTGGCCTGGACGCGTGAGCGCCTCGACGCCCTCGGTGTCGACCTCGACCCGCGTGCGAAGCTCAGGCAGCTGTCGATCGGTCAGCGGCAGATGGTCGAGATCGTCAAGGCGATCCTTCGCGACGCGAAGATCCTCGCCCTCGACGAGCCGACCAGCTCGCTGTCGCACCGTGAGACCGAGGTGCTGTTCCGCCTGGTCAACGACCTGCGTGCGCAGGGCAAGGCCATGATCTACATCTCGCATCGCCTCGATGAGATTTTCGAGCTTTGCGATGCCGCCACGATCTTCCGCGACGGACGTAAGGTGGCCGACTTCGACACGCTCGAAGGCGTCACCCGCGACCAGCTCGTGCAGCGCATGGTCGGTCGCGAGATCAGCGATATCTTCGGTTATCGCCACCGTGCGCACGGCAAGGTGCGTCTCGACGTCAAGGCCGTCACCGGCCGCGCCGTGCAGCTGCCCGTGAGCTTCGAGGTGAAGGCGGGCGAGATCGTCGGTTTCTTCGGTCTGGTCGGCGCGGGTCGCAGTGAGGTGATGCGAGTGATTTACGGTGCGGATCGCCGCACTGCCGGGGAAGTCACGGTGGACGGGCGTGCGGTGAAGCCATCGCACGTGCGCGACGCCATTCGTCACGGTCTGGTGTTCTGCCCCGAGGACCGCAAGGAAGACGGCATCATCGGCGTGCGCTCGGTGTCGGAAAACATCAACATCAGCGCGCGACGCAACCATCTCACGGCGGGCCTGTTCGTCAACGACCGCAATGAGGCGCGCACCGCCGACACCTTCATCGATCGCCTGCGCATCCGTACGCCGCATCGTCGGCAGGAGATTCGTCTGCTCTCGGGCGGCAATCAGCAGAAAGCCGTACTGTCGCGCTGGCTGGCCGAGAAAGATCTCCGCGTGCTCATCGTCGACGAGCCCACCCGCGGCATCGACGTCGGCGCCAAGAACGAAATCTACAACGTGCTTTACGAACTGGCCGACCGTGGCGTCGCCGTGGTGATGATCTCGAGCGAACTTCCCGAAGTGCTCGGCGTCTCCGACCGCGTCGTCACCATGTGCCGCGGTCGCATCACCGCACAGTTCGACCGCGCGCAGGCGAATGAGGAGAACGTCCTCGCCGCCGCTCTCAATGAAGGCGCCAGCGCCATCCCGACGAGGAACGTTTCACCATGACCGAACCCAATGCCGCCGCCATAGGCGCGACGCGCGAAACACGCGACGACCGCCGCCGTGCCCTGCTCTGGCAGGCTATCGACGACTACAGTCTGATCGGCATCTTCATCGTGCTGTTCGGGGTGCTGAGCGTCACCGTGCAGTACTTCTTCTCGTGGGACAACATCGTCGGCCTGGCCTTGTCCGTCTCACAGATCGGCATGGTCGCCTGCACCATGATGTTCTGTCTGGCTTCGCGGGACTTCGATCTTTCGGTCGGTTCCACCGTGGCTTTTGCCGGCGTGTTCTGCGCCATCGTCTCCAACGCCACCGGCAGCGTCACGCTGGGTATCGGCGCGAGCCTGCTGGCCGGTGCGTTCATCGGCTTCATCAACGGCGCGGTCATCGCCAAGCTGAAGATCAACGCGCTGATCACGACGCTGGCGACGATGGAGATCGTCCGCGGTCTGGCCTTCATCGCGTCTTCGGGCCAGGCGGTCGGCGTCACCAGCGAGGCGTTCTTCACCCTGGGCAGCGCGGAGCTGTTCGGTCTGCCGGTGCCGGTGTGGGTCACGCTGGGCTGCTTCGTCCTCTTCGGTGTACTGCTCAACAAGACGATCTACGGCCGCAATACGCTGGCCATCGGTGGCAATCCCGATGCCGCGCGTCTTGCCGGTGTGCCGGTGGACCGCGTGCGGATCCTGATCTTCCTGATTCAGGGCCTGGTCGCCGCACTGGCCGGCATCATCCTCGCTTCGCGCATGACCAGCGGTCAGCCCAATGCGGGTGAGGGCTTCGAGCTCAACGTGATTTCGGCCTGCGTCCTGGGCGGCGTCTCGCTGATGGGCGGCCGGGCGAGCATCAGCGGCGTGCTCGTTGGCGTTCTCATCATGGGAACTGTGCAGAATGCGATGAGTCTGATGAACATCGACGCCTTCTACCAGTATCTGGTCCGCGGCACGATCCTCCTGATCGCCGTCCTCGTGGACCAGCTCAAGAACCGCAGGCAAGCCCGCTGATGACCGATTCGTTCAAACCCTTGTCCCCGCAGCGCCAGGCCCATGGCGAGGGCGTGATCTGGGACGACCTGATGGGACTGGTCCGCTGGACCGACATCTCCGCGTCAACGATCTACGACTACGACCCCGGCACGGGCGTGGTGCGCGAACACGCGCTGCCCGCCCGCGTCTGTTGCTTCGCCCTGACCCATGAGCCCGGCGTACTGCTGCTGGCACTGGAGAAGCAGCTGGCCCGTTTCGATACACGCGACGGCAAGCTGCACGTGCTCGGGGACATCGAGGCGGATGTCGCCGGCACCCGCGCCAACGACGGTCGCTGCGACCGGGGTGGCAACTTCATCTTCGGCACCCTCAACGAGCGCGGCCCGGAGCAGATCGCTTCGTTCTGGCGTTACACGCCGGCAGGCGGGCTCAGCCGCCTGTCATTGCCCAAGGCCGCCATCACCAACAGCATCTGTTTCAGCCCTGACGGGAAAACGATGTATTTCACCGATTCGCCGACGGCACGGATCATGGCCTGCGACTACGACGACAGCACGGGTGAGGTCGACCGCATCCGCGGTTTCGCCGAGCTGAGCGCCGGTCATGAGCCCGACGGCTCGACGATCGATGCGGAAGGCTACCTGTGGAATGCGCAGTGGGCGGCGTCCCGCGTGGTGCGCTACGCACCCGACGGTCGCGTCGATGCCACCATCGAGCTGCCCGCGCGCCAGCCCAGCTGCGTGAGCTTTGCCGGCGCCGAGCTGGACCGGATGGTGATCACTTCCGCGTACAAGGGTCTCGACGAGGCCGTGCTGAAGGACGAGCCGCTCAACGGTGCGATCTTCATCGGCACGCCGCCGCGCGGTCGCGGTCTTCCCGAAGCCCGCTACGGGCACAAGGTCGTCACGTGAGCGCTGTCATGACCGCGGACCCGCGCACGACACCGCTTCCCCGCCTGGCTGGGAAGGTCGCCATCGTGACGGGTGCGACGCAGGGCATCGGTGCGGCGACGGCGAGGTTGTTCGCGGCGCATGGGGCGAAGGTCGTGCTCAATGTGCTAGAGGACAACGCGCAGGCACGTGAGACGCTGGCATCGCTGAACACCGACGATGCGATGCTGTTTCAGGCCGATATCACCGACGGGGAGGCCATCACGCGCATGGTGGCCGCCGCGACGGAGCGCTTCGGCGCGCCGGACGTACTGATCAACAACGCGGGTATCAACGTCTTCAACGAGCCGCTGTCGCTCACCGATGACGAGTGGGCGCGTTGCTTCGAGGTGGACCTGAAAGGCGCGTGGAACTGCGCCAGGGCCGTCCTGCCGGGCATGCTCTCGCTCGGTCGCGGCAGCATCGTCAATATCGCTTCGGTGCATGGGCACAAGATCATTCCGCACTGCTTCCCCTACCCCGTCGCCAAGCACGGCCTTATCGGCCTGACCAAGGCACTCGGTATCGAGTACGCGCCGCACAACATCCGGGTGAACTCGATCTCGCCGGGACTGGTCCTCACCGCGATCGCGGAAGCCGGCTTTGCCGCCGCCGCGGATCCGGTGGCCGAGCGCCGCAAGCAGACCGATATCCTGCCCAACAAGCGCATCGGCGAACCGCTGGAGATCGCCTATACGGCGCTGTTCCTCGCTTCCGATGAGGCCCGCTACATCAATGCCGCCGACATCCGCATCGACGGCGGTCGTTCGCAGCTTTACCACGAGTAATCGTCATGGCCTGGCCTACCGCTCTTCCCCTTATCGCGATCCTGCGCGGCATCACTCCCGACGAGGTCGTCGACCACGTCGAGGCACTGATCGAAGCCGGTTTCGATGCGATCGAGATTCCGCTCAATTCCCCGGACTGGCGACGCAGCATCCCGCTGGCCGTCCAGGCGGCCGGCAAGCGTGCATTGGTGGGCGCGGGGACCGTGCTGTCGCCCGAGCTGGCATCCGAAGTCGCCGATCTGGGCGGCCATCTGATGGTCACGCCCAACACGGATCCGGCAACCATCCGCAAGGCGCGCGAGCGCAATCTCTACACGGCGATCGGTTTCATGACGCCGAGCGAGGCATTCGCCGCCCTCGCCGCCGGAGCGCAGTCGCTGAAGCTGTTCCCGGCGACCAACCTCGGACCGGCGTACATCAAGGCGATTCGTGCCGTGTTGCCACCCGATGTGCCGCTGCTGGCGGTGGGTGGGGTCACACCCGATAATCTCGGACAGTTCCTCGACGCCGGTTGCATCGGCGCGGGTCTGGGCGGCGACCTGTATAAACCAGGACAGCCCGTCTCCCGCACGCGCGACCAGGCCGCCGCCTTCGTCAAAGCCTATCGTTCGGTCTGAGCATGAAAGTCACCAAGATCACCACCTATCGCGTTCCGCCTCGCTGGATGTTCCTCAAGATGGAGACCGACGAAGGCGTCGTCGGCTGGGGCGAGCCCGTGGTGGAAGGCCGCGCGCGCACCGTCGAGGCCGCCGTGCAGGAGCTGTCCGAATTCGTCATCGGACAGGATCCCGCGCGCATCAACGACATCTGGCAGGCGATGTATCGCGGCGGCTTCTACCGCGGCGGCGCCGTCTTCATGAGCGCCATCGCCGGCATCGACCAGGCGCTCTGGGACATCAAGGGCAAGGTGCTCGATGCCCCGGTATACGAACTGCTCGGTGGGCGCGTGCGCGACCGCATGAAGACCTATTGCTGGGTCGGCGGCGATCGTCCGGCGGACGTCATCGCGCAGATTCGTGAACGCCTGACCCATGGCTTCGACACGTTCAAGATGAACGGTTGCGAAGAAATGGCGATCATCGACTCGAGCAAGGCGGTCGACGCCGCGGTCGCCCGTGTCGCCGAGATCCGCGAGGCCTTCGGTAACACCATCGAGTTCGGTCTCGATTTCCACGGTCGCGTCTCCGCGCCGATGGCCAAGGTGCTGGTGAAGGAACTGGAGCCGTTCCGCCCCCTCTTCATCGAAGAGCCGGTGCTGGCAGAACTTGCCGAGTACTACCCTCGCATCGCCGAACAGACGTCCATTCCGCTCGCGGCGGGAGAGCGCATGTACTCGCGTTACGAGTTCAAGCATGTGCTCGAGCGCGGCGGCATTTCTATCCTGCAGCCCGATCTGTCACACGCGGGCGGGATCACCGAGTGCGTGAAGATCGCCGCCATGGCCGAGGCCTATGACGTAGCGCTCGCCCCGCACTGCCCGCTGGGCCCGATCGCCCTGGCCGCGTGCCTGCACGTGGACTTCGTCAGCTGGAACGCCACGCTGCAGGAACAGAGCATGGGTATCCACTACAACAAGGGTGGCGAGGTGCTCGACTACGTCCGCAACAAGGACGCGCTGAAGCTGGACGACGGCGGTTATGCGCAGCCGTTCACCGGTCCGGGTCTGGGTATCGACGTGGACGAGGAGCGGATCATCGAACGCAGCCGCGAGGCCGCGGAGTGGCGGAATCCGCTGTGGCGGCATAAGGATGGGTCGGTCGCGGAATGGTAAGCCATTGCGCGAATTGACGTTTCTCAGATTATCCATAATTATTCAACTTTGAATAATTATGGATAACTGGTATGGGCCGGTCGTTCGAACTGCCGTACTTCCCCCGGAAAGGACTCGTTGAGGACGTCCTTCAGATCCTGACCAGCGGACTGAAGCAAGGGGTGACGCTGTTTGCCCCTCGACGGCAGGGTAAGACTTCCTTCGTCCGGCACGAGCTCATCCCGGCTGCTCATGAGCTCGGCTGGAAGACGCTGTATATCGATCTCTGGAGGCGAAGAGGCGAGCCGGAACTTGCGCTCGTCGAGGGCCTGGAGGCTTTCCTCGAGGCAAGACGCAGCGGCTGGAAGCGACGTCTACGTTTCAGGCAGCTTCGCGCCAAGGCGAGCGCCGGCGCCGCCGAAGTCGAATCGACTCTCGAGCCCGTGAGTTTCACGCCCGATGCCGTTCTGGAGAACAGGCTCGACTTCGCCCTGTCCGCGCTTGCGGAGAAAGACGTCACCCTCCTTGTGCTCGACGAGGTCCAGGCGCTGGCCGGAGCAAAGCGCGAAGACTTCGTCGCGGCACTAAGGACGGTGATCCAGAAACTGCAAGGGCGACTACTGGTGTTTTACACGGGATCCTCCCGCGAGGGTTTGAACCATATGTTCCGCCAGCAAAGAGCGCCGCTGTTCGCGTCTGCGATGCCCGTACAGCTCCCCGACCTTGGCGACGACTTCATCGAAGACCGAGTGGTTTTTCTCGCGGAACGTACCCGAGCCCGGATCGACGAGGCGTCGCTCAGAAACGCGTTCGAACGACTCGGCCGGACGCCCGAGTTCCTCAACGAAGTGATCCTGCACCTGTTGATCGCGGGCAACGGCAATATCGATGCCGCGATGGCGAAGTGGATGCAGTCGCACACGGAGGCGGGTGCGGGCGCGCTGCTCGAAGAATTGCGACCACTCGAACTCGCCTTGATGAACATGCTGGCGCAACCCGGTCATCCATCGGTATACAGCACCGAATCCGTCGCCTGGCTGAGCCGCTGGCCTGACATCGACGCGAGCCTTACGACTGCGAAGATCCAGGCTGCGCTGAAGCGACTGACCAGAATGGAACTCGTCGCACCCACGGGCAGGCAAGGTGACTATGAAATCGAAGATCGTGCCGTGCTGCTACACCTCCGCGCAGGCACGTGAACGTGAGGCCGAAGATGTCGCCCGCGAGTCGCGCTCCTACCTGAAAAAACGCGACTCGATGACACGGACCTCGCCCAGGCCCAGCCCGTCCAGGCGATAGTCGCCGATCGCTTCGCGGATAAGCCGCAAGGTGGGGAGGCCTACCGCCGCCGTCATCCGCCGCACCTGGCGATTACGCCCTTCGCGCAGCACGATCCGCAACCATCCGTCCGGCACGGTCTTGCGAAAACGCACCGGCGGATCGCGCGGCCACAGCCACTCCGGCTCGTCTATCGTCTCGACCCCCGCCGGTAGCGTCGGCCCGTCGTTGAGCGTCACGCCGCGACGCAGGCGCCCGAGGGCTTCCTCGGAGGGCACACCCTCGACCTGCACGACATACGTCTTCGGCTGCTTGTGCTTCGGGTCGGCCAGGCGATGCTGCAACTTACCGTCATCGGTCAAAAGCAGCAGACCTTCGCTGTCGTGGTCCAGTCGCCCCGCCGCGTAGACTCCCTTCTGCGGCACGAAGTCGGCCAGCGTGCGCCGGCCGGCTTCGTCGGTGAACTGACAGAGCACCCCGTAGGGCTTGTTAAGCGCGACCAGCACCTTACTTCGCGGAAGCGGGCTTCACGAAGCGCAGCGTCATGCGATCGGACTCGCCGATCGCCGCCCACTTCGCCTTGTCCGTCTCGCCCATGTCGTAGGTCGGCGGCAGCGTCCACACGCCCTTGGGATGGTTGTGGTCATCCTTCGGATTGGCGTTGATCTCGCTCTGCGCGTCCAGCTTGAAGCCGGCATCGGTGGCGAGCTTGATCACGTAGTCGGTCGGCAGGTAGCCGGAGTTGACCACGTCGTCGAGCTTCTTGCCCGCGTCGGCGCGATGGTCTTCCACGCCGAGCACGCCGCCGGGCTTGAGCACCGTGAAGAACGACTTGAACATCGCTTCGGCACTGCCATCGGCGGCCCAGTTATGCACGTTGCGGAAGGTCAGCACCATGTCGGCCGATCCCGGTGCGCCCAGCACAGGGGCCTTGTGGTTGAACTCCACGATCTTTGCCGTGCCGTACTGTGCCGGGGCGAACGAGAACTTCTTCTGCATCGAGGCCACGCCCTTGGAGCCGGTCTCGATCGCGCCGATGTAGTGGCCGTTGTCGTGCAGGTAAGGCGCCAGTATCTCGGTGAACCAGCCGCCCGACGGCCAGATCTCGATCACGGTCATATCCGGGCGAATACCGAAGAAGGTCAGCATCTGCTTGGGGTGACGGTAGACGTCGCGCGCCTTGTTCTCCGGCGAACGCCAGCTGCCGGCGATCGCCTTGTCGAGCTGGGCCGAGCTGAGCTGACCGGCGCTGGCGGGTGGCGTGGTCTGCGCGGGCTGGTCGACGTCGGCCGCCAGCGCGGTGTGCGAGAGGGCCAGACCGAGCAGTCCAGCGCAGGCGAATGCGAGCTTCTTCATGGCGACACCGGGTGTTTGCGGGAATGTAGCCGGGAAGGCTAGCACGGCGATCCGGCCCTGCCACCTGCCTTTCCGTTCGTCTGCGGCGGACCGGTGAAAGCGCGAAAACATCCGTGCCGTTACACTGGGCGCCTTCTGCATTGCAGCATTTGTTCCGCAGGGATCCTCACACATGCGCTCTTTCCCCCTTCGCCCGCTCGCCGCTGGCGTACTCCTCGCGCTGGCCGGCAACGCCGCCGCACAGGAAGCCACGCTGACACCCGTCGTGGTCACGGCCACCCGTACCGCCCAGTCTCCCTACGATATTCCGGCGGCGATCGACGTGGTGACGACGCCTCCCGATGGCTCGCTGGACGTGAATCTCTCGGAGCGCGTGCAATCCATTCCCGGCATTATCGCCCGTGACCGCCAGAACTATGCGCAGGACGCCCAGGTGTCGATTCGCGGCTTCGGCGCGCGTTCCACCTTCGGCATCCGCGGCATCCGCCTGTACACCGACGGCATTCCGGCGACCATGCCGGACGGTCAGGGCCAGGTATCGCACTTCAACCTCGATTCCTCCGACCGTATCGAAGTGTTGCGCGGGCCGTTCTCGGCCCTCTACGGCAATGCGTCAGGCGGCGTCGTGCAGATCTTCACCGCCGACGGTACCGAGACCCCGGAGCTGCGCTTCGGTGTGGCCGGCGGCAGCAACGGCAACTTCCGCAGCTCGGTCAACGCGCGCGGCACCGAAGGCCCGGTGGACTACAACATCGACTTCAGCCATTTCCGCACCAGCGGCTACCGCGATCACAGCGCCGCGCGCCGCGAGTCCGGTAACGCGAAGATCGGCTGGAAGATCGACGACGACAGCAAGCTGACGCTGGTCGTGAACACTGTCGACGTGCCGGATGCGCAGGATCCGCTCGGTCTGACCCGGGCCCAGGTGAAAGCCGACCCGCAGCAGGTCGCCTCGGTCGCGGAGACGTACAACACGCGCAAGTCGACCGATCAGCAGCAGGCCGGTCTGATCTGGGACCAGCGCATCGACAGCGCGAACAGCCTGCGCGTCATGGGCTATTACGGCCAGCGCAGCGTCACCCAGTACCTGTCGATTCCCAAGGCGACGCAGGCGGCTCAGCCGGGCAACTCCGGCGGCGTCGTCGACCTGGATAACGAATACGGCGGCGGCGACGCGCGCTGGACCTGGAGCGACACGCTGGCCGGCCGGCCCTTCGAGGTCGCCGGTGGCATCAGCTACGACAACCAGGAACAGCATCGCCAGGGTTACAACAACTACATCGGCAATACCCTCGGCGTACAGGGCGCGAAACGTCGCGACGAGATCGACCGCGTGTTCGACTTCGACCAGTACGCACAGGCCACGTGGCGTGTCGCCGAGGACTGGAGTCTGATGGGCGGCTTGCGTCACAGCGAGGTGCGCTTCCGCTCGACGGATCGATACATCGCCGCAGGCAACCCGGACGACAGCGGCACCACGAAGTACAGCGCGACCACGCCGGCCTTCGGTGTGATGTGGCGTGCGGCCCCATGGGCACATGTGTACGCGAACTGGGGTCGCGGCTTCGAGACGCCGACCTTCTCCGAGCTCGGATATCGCGCCGATGGCGGTGCGGGTCTCGCCTTCGAACTGAAACCCTCGCGCTCGCACAACGGCGAAGTCGGCATCAAGCTGCAGCCGTCCGACCACACCGAAGCCGGCCTCGCCGTGTTCCGTGCGGACAGCGACGACGAGCTGGCCGTGGCGACCAACCTGGGGGGTCGCACGACCTACCAGAACATCGCGCGCTCGCGCCGTCAGGGGCTGGAAGCATCCTTCCGCACCGAGCTCGCCCCGAACCTCGACTTCGTCGCGTCGTACACGCGCCTGCAGGCGACCTTCCGTACGCCGTTTCTCACCTGCGTTTCGACCGGCTGCTCCACGCCGGATACGCCGGTGGCCGCGGGGACGCGCATTCCCGGCGTGCCACGCTCGAACGGTTATGCCGCGCTGAAGTACGGTGCCGAGCGTGGCTGGCAGGTCGGGCTGGATATGAATGCCATGGGCTCGACCTCGGTGAACGACCTGGGGACCGAGTCGGCCGCGGGATACGCGCTGTTCGGTCTGTCCGGCGGGTACATCGTCGATGACGGCCCGTGGCGGATCAACACGTTCGCGAGGATGGACAACCTCGCCGACCGGCACGTGGTGGGCTCGGTGATCGTCAATGACGGCAACGGGCGATATTACGAGCCGGCGCCGGGACGGACGTTCCTGGTGGGTGTGGATTTGCGCTGGCGGTAAGGCAGGAGCGAGTCAGCCCGAAATCGCCAGCCGCTCCGACCGGTACAACATCGCCGCGGCCCACACGGCCACGAGCGCCGCGGCAAACCCACCGGCAAGGCAGGTACCGATCTGCCACGCCGGCATGCCGTCGCCACGCAGCAACTGCACGATCCCCAGGTTCTGCCCCAGCAAAGGCACCGCATACATCCACGGTTCCGCGCGCACCGGAATCACCGACAAAAGCACGCTGGGCAGAATCGGGATCATCATCAGGATCGACAGATACGTCTGCGCTTCGCGGTAGCTTTTGGCCATCGCCGACACGAGCGACTGCAGCGCGGCCATCAGCACGATCAGCGGCAGCATGATCAGCGCCACCTGCGCACCGAAGCGAGGCCCCAGATCGAGCGCGATACCCAGCTTCTCCGTCGGAATGAAGAACGGCGCGGTCATGAACGCGGCGATCGTGAGGAACAGGCTGACCAGCGAGAACGTGCTGATCGCGGCCAGCTTGCCGGCGAGGATCTTCCAGCGCGCGACGGGGTTCACGAACAACGGTTCCAGCGACTGCCGCTCACGCTCGCCGGCCGTCAGGTCGATGGCGAGGTACATGCCACCGAGAAACACCGTGAGCGTGAAGAAGTAAGGCAGGAACGAAAACATCAGCGCCGAACGCGACTGTGAAGTCGCCTGGTCACGCTCCGCGACCTGCACCGGCCACGCCGTGGTCGGTGAAAGCCCGCGCGCGATCAGACGCATCGCGCCCTCACGACGTCCGTAGCTCTCGACCACGCTGCGCACACGCATCACGGGCGTCGATGCATCGCGTCGCGAGGAGTCGTAGATCAGCTCGACCTGGACGCTCTGGCCTTTGTTCCATGCCCTGGCGTAGTCCGGCCCGATACGGATGACGACATCGGCACGCTGTTCACGGACGGCGTTCTCCGGATCGCTCATGCCGGGATCGGCGTTGATGCCCGCACCTTTCAATGCCGCCATGAGGTTGGGTGCCAGCTCGGCGCCGATCACCGGCACTTCGATGTTGCGGTCCGCTTTGGCGAGTTCCCGGTTCACCATGACGTTCATCAGCATGATGAAGATCACCGGCCCCAGCAGCGGGCCGGTGATCAGCGCACTGACCAGCGTCCGGCGATCGCGGAGGTTCTCGCGAACTTCCTTCCAGTAAACGGCGGAGAAGGCGCTCATGCGGCAAGCCCCTCGTCGGTACCGATGATTTTCACGAAGGCATCCTCGAGGCTGGTCTCGCCCGTCTGCTCCAGCAGCGCGGCCGGTGTTTCGTCGGCGACCACGCGACCGTGCGCGATCACCACGATGCGATCGCACAGCGCGGCCACCTCCTGCATGATGTGGCTGGAAAAAAGTACGCAGCGGCCCTCATCGCGCAACTGCCGCATGAAACGCCGCATGGCGCGGGTCGCCATGACGTCGAGGCCGTTGGTGGGCTCGTCGAGCAGTACGTTACGCGGATCGTGAACCAGTGCCCGGGCGATGGCGGTCTTCACGCGCTGGCCCTGCGAAAAACCTTCGGTGCGTCGATGGGCGATGTCACGCATCTCCAGCGCATCGATCAGCGCTTCGCGGCGACGTGCCAGAAGCTCCGGCGCCATGCCTTGCAGACGACCGAAGTAATCGATGTTCTCCGAAGCGGTCAGGCGCTTGTAGAGACCCCGGGCATCCGGCAGCACACCGAGCCGGCGACGCACCGCCAGCGCGTCGTCGTAGGCATTCACGCCATCGACCAGCACCTCGCCGGCGTCGGGTTTCATCAGCGTGTACAGCATGCGCAGCGTGGTCGTCTTGCCCGCCCCGTTCGGACCGAGCAGGCCCGTGATCTCGCCGTCGCGCGCGGTGAAGCTCACACCGTTGACGGCATGCACCTCGCCAAACGACTTCAGCAGGTTCTTCACCTCGATCATGGCGTCGCTCCGTTGAATCCGACAAAGACCGGCAGCGGCTGCAGCCGATCGAGGCAACCGACGTCGAGCGTCTTCGCGTTGGCGTCGTCGACGAAGTGGTCGAGCACGCGTGGCATGCAACCGCGCGCGATCACGTTATGGCCCTGCCCTTTCAGCACGACGTGCCGACCGTTGGGAAGTCCCTTGAGCACCTCGTCACCGTAGCGCGGCGGCGTCACGGGATCGAACTCGCCCGACATCAACAGCGTGGGAACGTTGCTCCTGAGCGGTTCGTGGAAGTCGGCCGGGCGCTGCCCATGTGGCCACACCGAACACGCCGCACGGAATGCCTCGATCATCTTGTCACCGAGAATCGTGTCCTTGTCCTGCGGGCGTGACGTCAGCAGATCGCCGTCCTCGCTGCAGATCACGGAGTACTGCATGCCACCGTCCATCGTGTCACCGAGATCGCCGGTCAGCAGCTTGGCCTGACCGAGCAGCGGTCCGACATCGCCGCGCGCGGCGGCGTCGATGGATAGCGGCAGCAATGCCGCCGTCTCCGGCGAGTAGGCGAACATACGAACCACCGTAGCCAGGGCGTGCTCGCTGAGTACGCGTTTTACCGACGCGTAGTTCTGCGGGTCGCGAAAGCTCACGGTATGCGGGTTGGCGCGCAGCGCATCGCGCAGCTGGAACAGCGTCTGATAAGGGTCGCTGAAGCGCGCACGGCAGGCATCGTCCGCTTCGCAGCGGGCGAACTGCGCCTTCAGCGCCGCGTCGAGATTCACCGCGAAGTCTTCGCCGAGCACCAGCGCGTTAGGGGCCACGCCATCGAGTACCAGGGTGCGCAGACCGTCGGGGTGCCGCATGGCGTACTGCTGGGCCACACGCGTGCCATACGACACGCCGATCAGGTCGAACTTCGGCGTCCCCAGCGCATGCCTCACGTCCTCGAGATCGGCGACGGCGTCGGTCGTCGTGTAGAAACGTACGTCCGCATCCTGCGACAGCTGGTCGAGGCAGTGCTGGGTTTCCCTGCGCACCGCGGCTGCGTCGAATCCGTGAGGTTCGTCGTCACTGGAGGGCGCACCCGGTTCGTCGTCGCGACAGCTCAGCGGGTGCGAGCCGCCGGTACCGCGCTGATCGAGCAGGAGCAGGTTGCGATGCGCGAGCAGGGGCGCCATGGCCGGCGCGATCGCCGGGTAGCTCTCGGCGGCCGACTGCCCCGGGCCACCCGCGATAAAGGCGAGCATGTCGTCAGCGGGCAGCTGGGCACTGCTGCGAACGACGGCCAGGCGCAGCGTGATCTTGCGCCCCTGAGGCCGCGAGCGGTCCTCGGGAACCTGATAAGGCGCGCACCAGGCGGCGGTCGAGAGGCCCGAATGCGGTTGCGCCAGTTCGCAGGGCGTGAGCTCGACCGAGCCCAGATGCCAGACGCGCGGCGGCGCGGGACGGGTCGCCGCCGGCGTCGACGCGCGAGCCCCGTCCTCAACCGGGGACGCCTTCACGAAATGTCGGCCGGAGAGCACGGCGGCAAGGATCGCGACGATGATGGCGATGCGTGGCGGTCGTTTCATGCCGTCATTCCTCGGGAACGAAGATGGATTCGATGGACAGGTCGAACAGGCGGGCGATCTTGAACGCCAGCGGCAGGCTCGGGTCGTACTTGCCCGTCTCGACGGCATTCACGGTCTGACGCGAGACGTCGAGGCGGTCGCCGAGGTCGGCCTGCGACCAGCCCAGCGCGGTGCGGAGTTCACGGACGCGGTTATTCATCGTGCGCGGTGGTAGTACAGCCTGAAGACACACTTGGCCATGCCGAAGACGAACATCATCACCGGCATCACCCAGATGGCGACAGCCTCGGCGGGCGGTGCGGCCAGCACTTTGGCGTTGAGCAACATGCCGAAGGTAAAGAAGCCGAAGCTACCGATGCCGCCCGCCACCGCGAGGGCCTCGAGGTCGATCCGGCGCTCGAACTCGTCCTGATCGCGGATCACCCGGACCATGGCCCGGATAACGAAGGCGACGGGGATGGTGGGGAGCAAGGTCACGAAGGTGCGCGCGACAGTGCCTTCCAGCGTTTTCAGCCAGCTGACCGACAGGAGGATCAGCAGCACGTAGGCGAACATCGCCGGAAAGAACTCACGCAGATAACGCTTGTGCACGGCACGCATGGCCATTCCCCGATCTCCCTGGTCGTGTCAGGTCGAAACGTGACGTGCAACGCCATCACGAATCGTTCGTCAGCAAAAAGATGTAAAGCACCCTTGACACGCATCGTGACCCTCTCCGCGCGCCATGTCAAGCAGCCTTGACATAAGGGTGAACACATTCGGCATCGCTACGTCGTTCCGGCATGGCGCGAGGTCATCCACTCCCGTGACGTCCTACCTTCCCCGATCCTTGCTTCCGACGGAGACACAGCTCAGCGACGCGCCGGGAATACGACGCATCGAACCTCACAGGAGAACATCATGTCCTTCCGCTCGATCGCCGCCACCGCCACCCTGCTCGCCGCCTCCGTCGCCGCCACCTCCACGCAGGCCGCCACCGCGACCACGACCTTCAACGTCCGTATCACCATCACCGCCGCTTGCGACATCAGCACGACGGCACCAACGGACGTCAACTTCGGCACCGCGCCGTCGACCGCCACCAACGTCGACAATCAGGGCGCGCTCAACGTGAACTGCACGCCCAGCGCGCCGTACACCATCGCGCTCGACAACGGGCAGAACGGTACCGACGCCAACACGCGCAAGATGAGCAGCGGCACCGCACAGGTGCCGTATCAGCTCTATCGCGCCGCGACGCGCACCGCCGCCGACGTCTGGGGAAGCACCACCGGCACCGGCGGCAACGTGTATGCGGCCACCGGCAGCGGTACCGTGCAGACCGTCCCGGTCTACGGCCGTGTGCCTAACACCAATTTCCCGGCGGGCAGCTACGCCGACGTCATCACCGCCACGATCACGTATTGACGGTGTGCCCGTGGCCGCTCCGCTGGGCGCTGGCCGTCGCGCTGGCCGCCGCGGCCCTCGCCACGCACGCGAGCGGCCTGCAGGTCTCGCCTATCGGCCTGCGGCTGGCCGCCTCGGCGTCGGCCGAAGCCATGTGGCTGACCAATACGGGCACCGATCCGGTCCATGCCCAGGTACGCGTCTTTCGCTGGACGCAGGTGGATGGCAAGGATGTGCTCGAGCCATCGCGCGATCTCGTGGTGAGCCCGCCGATGGTGACGATCGCACCGGGCGACCGACAGCTGGTGCGCGTCATCCGTCGGGTGGCGCCGCCCACCGATGGAACGGAGACCGCGTACCGGGTGCTCGTCGACGAATTGCCGGTGGATGCGGGCGACAAGCCCGGGCTGAAGTTCGTCCTGCGCTATTCGGTGCCGGTCTTCCTCGCGCCCACGGGCGATCCCTCGATGAAGGCGACATTGCAGGCCACCTGGGAGCACACGCCGGAAGGTCCCCGACTGCGCGTGCGCAACACGGGAAACGGCCATGCGCAGATCGCCGACGTGACATGGCAAGGCGCCAGAGGCCAGCGAACGACACTCCTGCCGGGGCTGGTCGGATACGCCCTCCCCGGCGCGACGATGAGCTGGAAACTGCCGGACAACGCACGGCACGCGGATGGTGCCGTGCGCGCAAGGATCAACGGTGAGCCGGCCGAATCGACCTTGGTGGTGGACGCGGACGGCCGCTAGCATGCTGGCCCTCGACGCCGCTGCCGCGCATGCCGTGGAGCGCGAAACGGAGCCCGCACCGCCACCGGCGACGGTCACGCCGCGCGTACGCGTCGCGGGCGAAGACCTCTATCTCGAAGTGGTGCTCAACGGCACGCGAACCGAAAAGCTGGTGCACTTCACCCGTCACGGCGAAGCGCTTTGCGCACTGGCGCCGGATCTTCGGGGCCTCGGCTTCGTTCTGTCGCCGGGCGAAGACGAGCGCTGCCTGCCCGACCTTCCCGGCGTGCGCTACACCTACGACGTCGCACAGCAACGCGTGAACATCGACGTGCCGACCGGTCAGCTCAATTTGCCGACGCAGATCCTCAACGCCCCGGAGCATACCGGCACCCGGGCATCGAGCGGCACGGGCATCCTGATCAACTACGACATCTACGCGGCTCACGGCGGTGGTCTCAGCAATGTCAGCGGCCTGGCGGAACTCCGTGCTTTCAGCGACGGGCTGGGCGTACTCAGCAACACGTCGCTGACGCGTCGCTATCAGACCCCTGCCGACGGCTGGCAAGGCGACACGGTGCGACTCGACACGCAATGGCGACTGTCATTCCCCGACCGCGCACAGACGTTGACTGTCGGCGACACGTTCACCGGGTATCTTTCGTGGTCACGCGCCACGCGCATCGGAGGCATCGCCTATGGCACCGACTTCGCGCTGCAGCCTTACCGCGTCACCACGCCGCTGCCGCAGTTCTTCGGGCAGGCCGCCGCGCCCTCGTCCGTTGAGCTCTATATCGACGGCATCCGCCAGTACTCGGGCAAAGTCCCCGCCGGTCCTTTCCAGCTCACGGCCGTGCCCGGTGTGGACCAGGCGGGTCAGGCCCAGGTCGTTCTGACCGACGCGCTCGGTCGCAGCAGTACGGTGACCTTCCCGTTTTATGCCGCGCGCCAGCTGCTTCGTGCCGGCCTCGACGACTGGTCGGTCGAACTCGGCACCGTCCGCGAGGCATACGGTATCGACTCCTTCTCGTACGGCGACGCGCCCGTGGGTAGTGCGACGTGGCGGCGAGGCATCACCGACCGGCTCACACTCGAAGCGCATACCGAGGGCGGCGATGGACGAGGTACCGCAGGCGCAGGCATGGTGTGGAACCCCGTCGGGGCCTTCGTCGTTAACGGGTCGTACGCGAGATCGCGCGACGCCGGCGCCCAGTACGGCGGGGGCTTTTCGTGGAACGGGCGCTACATCAACGCATCCGTGGACACCCTGCGCAGCAACTCGCGCTATAACGACATCGCCAGCGGCTACGGCTCGCCGCCGCCCCGTACCAGCGACCGCGCGCTGATCGGTTTCAACGTGCGCGAGTCGAGCTTCGGCGCCAACTACGTGCGCCTGCGCTATGGCGGACAGCCGGCAACGCGCTATGCGGGGCTGTTCGCGCTGCGTAACTTCGGTCGTGGGATCTCGGTCAACGTCAGTTACAACCAGAACCTGGATCTGGCATCGGACCGTAGCTTCTTTCTCGGCATGACGATGTCGCTCGACGCGCGCACGACATGGAGCGCGTCCGCGCAGCGCGACCGCGAACAGACGTTCGGCATCGTCGATGCGAGCCGTCCGATCGACGGCGACGGTGGCTTCGGCTGGCATGTCCAGGGACGGACCGGCGATACCGGCGGCGGACTGGGCGAGGTCGGCTGGCTCGGCAACAGCGGACAACTCACGGTCGGTGCGAGCGACTTCGGCAGCTCGTCGTATGCGTATGCCGACGCGAACGGAGCGGTCGTGCTCATGGGTGGCCATGCCTTCGCCGCGCGACGTATCGACGACGCGTTCGCACTGGTCACCACGGAAGGAACGCCGGACATTCCCGTACTCCTCGAAAACCGGCGCACCGGCGTCACCGACAGCAGCGGACTGTTGCTCGTGTCACGACTGAACGCATACCAGGACAACCGGCTGGCGATCGACCCGATCGACCTGCCTGCGGATGAGCGTGTACAGCGGGTCGAGACCATCGTCGCACCGTCCGATCGCGCCGGCGTCGTGGTGCGTTTTCCCGTGAAGCGCGTACGTGCGGCGTCGGCGATCCTCGTCGATGCCGGCGGCCAGCCGCTGCCCGTCGGCGCTACCGTCGCGACGGGTGATGCGGCTCCCGCCATGGTCGGCTATGACGGCCTGGTGTACCTCGACAACCTGCAGGGTGGCGATACGCCTCTGAATGTGACGCTGCCCGGAGGGACACACTGCAAGACGACGCTGACGTACCCGGCACATGCGCGCGACCTGCCGGAACTCGGCCCGCTGATCTGCCGCACGGTGACGCCATGAAGTGGTTCGTCCTCATACTCCTGGCCATCGCGGCGATGGCAGCCACGCCGCGCGTCGAGGCCGCGACCACCTGCAGCATCACCAGCATTACCAACCTGGCCTTCGGCACGGTGGATCCGACCGGTACCGTCGTCAACACGCAGGCGACCGTGAACTACAGTTGCAGCTACTCGGGCGTGCTCGGTGGCCTGTACGGCAGCTACATCTCGGCATGTGTCAGCCTCGCGCCGGACGACCTGGGAAATTTCGCTCCACGAACCCTGCTCAACACCGCGAATACCGACCGCATGCAGTACCAGGCGTTCAAGGACGGGAGTTACAGCACGATCTGGGGGCGTGTGAACAATGCGACGTACACGCCGCAAACGTTCACCCGAAACTTCGGTTTGCTATCCAATAACGTGACCATCACCGGCAGCCTCACGATCTACGGTCAGGTACCGGCGCTGCAGAGCGGCCTTTCGCCTGGCAACTACAGCGGCACGCTTGCCGGGTCGGTCACAGGCACGTCGATTACCTGGAGCTACAACGAAGTTCTTCTGACGCTCGGCACCTTCCCTGCGTCGTGCACCAGCGGCGGAACCGTAGCGGCGCAGACGGCGGCCGGTCCCGCACTGACCGCCACCGCCAACGTCGTCGCAAAATGCACCGTCGGCACGGCGACCGAACTCAACTTCGGCAGCGTCTCCGGCCTGCTCCGTGTCAATACCGACCAGACCTCACTGGTACGCGCGACCTGCACCCAACGGGCGGCGTACCAGATCGGTCTGGACAACGGAAAGAATGCGTCGGGAACGACGAGGCGCATGACCGATGGGGCGCATTTCGTTACGTACCAGCTGTTCACCGACCCCGGACGGACGACGCGGTGGGGCAACACGCTCAACACCGATACCGCCGCGGGAACCGGTTCCGGGTCCGAGCAGACGCTCACCGTCTACGGCCGTGTACCCATACAAGCCGCACAACCGGCAGGTTCGTACAGCGACATCGTGACGGTGACCGTGACCTATTGAGATCGCGTGGCGTCAGAACGCGATCGCGGCACCGAGGCGTACACCGAAGGAGGAGTCCCCCCGGCCGCCGATCCTGACTTGCCGGTTGATGTCGCCGGAAAGCGTGATGGCCCGGCGAAATGCCAACGTGGTACCCGCCGCCACGTGGAGCGCCCGGCCGCCATGTCCCGTTGCGAAGCGGACGCCCGACAAGGCCAGCGCCGCACCGGTGTCCCGTGTCGCTTCGATACGACCGTCAAGAAACGCGGACCACGCACTCACCCGCTGCCCCTGCACCGTAAAGAGACGCGTAGCTCGCGCTCCGACACGCGCCGTCATACGTTCCGGACGCCCGGGCTGCAGGATGATGCCGTCGCGGTCGGTGACCTTGCCGAAGCGAAGACGCTGCCAGAGCACTGATATTCCCGGCTCGACGACGACGTTCCGTGGCGCCGCCCAGCGGAAGCCCGCGGACAACGATGCATCGCTACTGTTCACCCGCAACCGGGCGAGCGTCTCGCCGCGTCGCGGTGTTCGCACCGCGACGCGGTAATGCGTAAAAGCGTAGGCCGCGCCGATACGCCATCCGTCATCGCCGCTGGACGTGTGGGTGATCGCCAGGCCGCGACCCTGCGCACGGGCGTCGCTCGCGCCGTCTACGGCACGAGGGGTGACCTGCGTGCTTCCGAGACTCGCGGACACACCCGAACGCATATGCCACGTCCCGGCATCGAAAGACGCGAGATCGCCACCTACCTGCAGGCCGCGGTCGCGACGGATGCTGTCGAAGCCAAAGCGCGTGAAACCGAGCGAATTGCGATAGCTGGCGTTCCCGCCAAAGCTGCGTGCGCGGAAAGTCGGCCCGCCGTCGTTGGCGGAGGCGTCGGGTCCCGCGGCATCGATGGCAGTCCGGCCGTAGCCGAACAAGGCCCCGGCGAGCACCAGATAGGAAGGCACCTGCGGCGCCAGCGCATCGCGGGCAGGCATGGCCGGCGAGGTCGGATCCGCCGTGCGGCCGAGCGCGTCACGCCAACGCCCCTGCGAATCGATCTTCGTGCTCTGCAGGCGGTAGTCCCAGAAGCCGGATCCGTTTTCCGCGACGAGTCGTTGCGATGCGTCCGACTCGCCGGGACCGTATGCGTTCAGACCGTAACGCCATGGTCCCGCCACCACGTAGTCGCCGGCGAGACGGAACGATGTGTCGCTGGCCGAACCGTTGACCTGCACGAGACTGATACCGCCAGAGCTACCGGGTGCGGTGCCGGCACCGCCGCCCTCCACCGCCGCGACCTCGAGTCGTGTCGTTCCGTCGACGTCGCCGTCGACCAGCAGCCGGTCCGTACCCTGCCGCGAGAGGATGCCGCCGGCATCCAGGCGCGTACGCAGACGGATGGCGGCGACGCCGCCCTGGCTAGCGAGGTGGCTCACGCGTAGCGTCGAAAAGGCGCCCGTGCCCTCCGGGAAAGACACGCGGGCGGCACCTGCGAGCGTCAGCCGTCCGAGGACGCTGCCCCCTGTCAGGGACCAATGGCCGTCATGGATGGTCAGAGCGCTGACACCCTGTGCACGTCCCAGCCACCGGGATCGCGCAAGAGTGACATCCAGCGATCCCGTGCCTGCCCGATGCAGATCGCCGCGCAGTTCGCTGTCCTCGGCGTTGAGCACGAGCGAAGCGTCGCCGCTGACGATGTCGCCCACCGAGCGTGAGCCCCCCAGCAGATCGACCTGCAACGTGCCTGCGCCGGGAACACGCGTGGTGATCGCACCTCCGTTGCCATTCAACTCCGCCGCGGTGAGGATCGCGCGCCCCGAGGTACCGGAAAGCGCCCAGGCGTGTTCACCCTCGGCAACGATATGGCTGCGCGATGTGCTGAATCCCGAGGCCTCACCATCGATTACGACGGCACCGACATTCGCATGTCGGGCAATGACCGAGCTGTCGCTCAGGCTGATCCGCGCGCCGTCGCGAACGGCGATGGCTTGCGCGCGACCCGGCGCGGATGCGGCACCCCGGTGTTCTATGTCGGCAAGCCCGACGACGGCGGCGTCCGTGCCCTGTGCGACCAGCGCCGTGCTATCCGGTCCGTCGATACTCAGGTGCGCGCGGTTCATCAGGATCGCCGCACCTGACCGCGCGGTGATGCCGATGCTGTTCGCGCCGAGCGTAGTGAGCTGCACCCCGGCGAACACGGCACGCGAGGCGCCCTGCACCTGCACGCCCACCGACCGGTCACCGCGGGTGATGAGCGATCCGGCGGACATCGACGCCTGGCTGCCGTCGAACGCCAGCACGCCGTAGGCATAGCCTGCCGGATTGCCGCTCGTGCGGTTCTCGATCGAAACGTCCGTGGCGTCGAACGAGCCGCGCGACTCCACGGTGATGACACGCCCGGTCGCCAGGCCGCTTACCGAGATGCGGTCCCCGGGCTCGAGCGTGAGTGCCGTGCCTTTCTCGACGAGGATGCCGTAAGGAAACTCGGTAGCCGACGCGGACGCGGCAAAAACACCGCACAAGGCAGCCGCTACTGCGCGGCGCCGGTAACAATGGACGACCATGAAGACTTCCTCGCTCTCGTAGGGAGGAAGTCAACTTATTCAGCAGGTGGATGCCTGTATGTCGGGAGCGCGCGCGACGAAAGTAAGTGTTAGTCGTCTCCGCGTCGCCACTCGCCGCGTTTCGGTTTACCGGCGGGGCGCGGACCCGCCTTGCGCTTCAGGCGTGCTTCGAGGGTCGCCGCCTGCTCTTCGCGCTCGTCGTGCAGCTTGAGAAAATTGCGCCAGCGTTGCGGCGACAGCTCGCCGGAAGCGAGCGCGGCCTGGATCGCGCAACCCGGTTCGTTGCTGTGTCCGCAGTCGGCAAAGCGGCACTGCGCGGAAAGCGCTTCGATGTCGGCGAACAGGTCGAGGTTTTCCTCGCCGGTCAGCTTCAGTTCGCGCATGCCGGGCGTATCGATCAGGCAACCGCCGCTGGGCAGGCTGAGCAGCGCACGGTGCGTCGTGGTGTGCCGGCCGCGGCTGTCGTGCGAGCGTACCGCGCCCGTGGCCATGCGTTCTTCGCCCAGCAAGGTGTTGGTGAGCGTCGACTTGCCCGCTCCCGACGAGCCGACGAGGACCGCGCTGGAGCCCGGCCCGAGATAGGACGCAAGCAAGGCCACCGTCGCGGGATCCTTCGCGTTGATCGCATGCACCGCCGCTTCGGCGGGCAGGCGCGCGGCGAGAGCGGCGACCGCTCCCTCGACGTCCACGTCGGTATCCGCCTTGCTGAGCAGGACGACCGGACGCGCCCCGGAACCCTCGACCAGGGTCAGGTAGCGCTCGATGCGCGACGGGTTGAAGTCGCCGTCGAGGCCGGTGATGACGAGAACGTAGTCGATGTTGGTGGCGATGATCTGCCGCTCGTATCGCTCGCCCGCGGCGGCACGGGTCAGGACGGAACGGCGCGGCAGCACCTCCTCGATCACCGGGTGGCTGGCGTGGTCGAGGAAGACGAAGTCGCCGACCGCCGGGCGAAGCGACGGGTCCAGCCCCCTTTTCAGAAACTGGCCGGCAGGCTGCGCGTTGAAGGCCGAGGAGCCGTCGTGCAGCTCGTAACCGGCGCGATGCTGGGCCACGACGCGGGCAAGGCGGCGGGAATCGTCGGGCAAGGCGGGGTCGCGCCAGCCGATATGGCGCAGGCGCGCCAGGTCCGGGGTGTCGGTCATGGGCGGGATTATGCCCGCTTATCGCCCGAAATCCGCCTCGCGACGCCGCCGCGACGCTGTTAGGATCGGGTGACGACGGCGGGAAACGGCCCGCCGTACTTACCGGAAGTCGTCAGAAGTGTCCTCGATCAAGCCCAGCGCGCACCTGGCGGAAGTGCGCTACGAAATCCGCGGCGCCCTCACCCGGCGCGCCCGCGACATGGAAGCGGCCGGCCAGCCGATCATCAAACTGAACATCGGTAACCCGGGCCGCTATGGTTTTTCCACGCCCCCGCACCTGCGCGAAGCCATCGGCGCCCATCTGACCGACAGCGAGGCCTACGGGCACGAGCAGGGTCTGGAGGAAGCCCGCGAGGCCATCGTGGCCCAGCAGAAAGCGCGTGGTTCGTTCGGCGTGGACGTGGAGCGCGTGTTCATCGGCAACGGCGTCAGCGAACTCATCGACATCTCCCTGCGCGCACTCCTGCAGCCGGGCGACGAGGTGCTCCTGCCCAGCCCGGATTACCCGCTGTGGAGCGCCGCCACGATCCTCAACGACGGCAGCCCCCGCTACTACCGCTGCCTGGCCGAGAACGCGCACCTGCCCGATCCGGAAGAGATCGAGGCCCTGATCGGACCGCGCACGCGCGCCCTGGTCCTGATCAATCCGAACAATCCCACCGGCGCCGTGTATCCCGGGGCCTTGCTCGAGCGCATCGTCGACGTCGCCCGCCGCCATGGCCTGCTGTTGCTGTGCGACGAGATCTACGACGAAATCCTCTACGACGACACGCCCTTCCAGCCACTGGCGGCCGTGGCCGGCGATCACCCCTGCGTCAGCTTCGGCGGTCTGTCGAAAGTGCACCGTGCCTGCGGCTACCGGGTCGGCTGGATGAGCCTGTCAGGCGACCCGAAGCGCACCGCGGAATACCGCGACGCATTGCAGTTGCTGGCCGCGCTACGCCTTTGTGCGAACGTCACCGCGCAGTGGGCCGTGCGTCCCGCGCTGCTCGACAAGCCGACCATCGGTGAACTCACCGCGCCGGGCGGCCGCCTGCACCGCGCGCGTCAGGTGGTGCTCGACAGCGTCGCCGCCAGCCCGTTCCTGGATGTCGTGGCACCGGGCGGAGCGATCTACGCGTTTCCGCAGATCCGCGCCGACGCCATCGCGCATTTCGACGACACGGCGTTCGCGCTGCGCCTTCTCGAACAGGAAAGCGTGCTGGTCGTGCCCGGCACCAGCTTCAATCTTTCCGCCAGCCGGCACCTGCGTCTCACGCTGCTGCCCGAGCCGACGCAGTTGCAGGAGGTGTTCGTGCGGATGAACCGCGTGCTGGAGCGGATGGCCGAGGAAGCCGCACCGGTCGCGAGCGCGGTCGCCTGAGCCGTGGCGGAAGCGAGCTTCCTCGCCCTCGGCGATTCGTACACGATCGGCGAGGGCGTGCCCGAAGAAGGTCGCTGGCCGGTGCAACTGGTTGCCCGGCTGCGCGAGCATGGTGTGGCCGTGGCTGCGCCACACATCGTCGCCACTACCGGCTGGACGACGGACGAGCTGTCGTCGGCGATGGATGTCGCCGGACTGCACGGCAAGTACGGGCTGGTGACCCTGCTGATCGGGGTCAACAACCAGTACCGCGGGCGCTCATCGGTCGAATATCGCGAGCAGTTTCTTGCTCTGCTCGAACGCGCGGGCAAGCTCGCCGGCGATTCGCGCCGCGTGGTGGTCGTGTCGATTCCCGACTGGAGCGTGACGGCGTTTGCCGAGGGACGGGATCGCGCGGCGATCGGGCGTGAGATCGATGCGTTCAATGCCATTGCGCGTGACGAAACGCATCGTGCGCACGCACGCTGGGTGGATGTGACGGCCGCTTCGCGCGAGGCCGGCGCGAAGCCGGACATGCTCGTGGATGATGGCCTTCATCCTTCCGCCAGGCAGTATGGAATGTGGGTGGAGCGGATTTTTCCGCAGGCGCTCGCGGCCGTCCGCGAACTGCCAGGCTGATCGTCGGCAGGCCGCCTCCCGCCAGGCCACTCCCAACCGGCCACCGCAACCCGGAGGGAACCTGCCCCCGCGATGCATGCCCCGGATGCCCACCCGCAACACTCCTGCAACACCCACGCCATGCCCCGGTTACCTCCCGGCCCGAGACTGATCTCCCGGGACAACCCCGGAAATCGCCGCCATGGCCAAGTTCACGTGTCGCGCCGCCTTCATTTCCGACGTGCATCTGGGTACGCCGGACTGCAAGGCCGCTTATCTCCTCGATTTCCTGAAGAGCCTCGATTGCGAGCGCCTTTACCTCGTCGGGGACATCGTCGACCTGGAAGCGCTGGCCAGGCGCCACTGGTGGCACCCCGACCATAGCGCGGTGATCGCCGAACTGATCGCCATGGCCGCCCGCGGCATCCAGGTGACCTACCTCCCGGGCAACCACGACTACCAGATGCGCGGTCTCGCCGGCTCGACCATCGCCGGGATCCGGGTCGAGCTGGACGCCGTCCATGACGGTGCGGATGGCCGCCGCTACCGCGTCAGCCACGGCGACGAATACGATCCCGAACACATCGGCCGCAAGTGGATCAACTGGCTGGGCGACACCCTGCATCGCTTCATCTGCTGGGCCAACCGCCGCGTGCATGCGGTGCGCAAGCGGCTGGAACTGCCCTACATGCCGCTGTCGATCATCCTCAAGTCACACGTCGGTGCCGCACTGGCCTATATCCGCGACTACGAACAACGCGTCGCCACCGATGCCCGCGAGCGCGGGTTCGACGGGCATATCTGCGGGCACATCCACTTCGGCCACATCCGTCCGCTGGAAGGCGTGCTCTACATGAACGACGGCGACTGGGTCGAGCACTGCACCGCCCTGGTTGAGGACTTCAGCGGCGCGATGGAGCTGATTCACTGGACCGAGCGCCGCACGCCGCTGGGTCGCGCCAGCCGTGAGACGGTACTGCCCTCGCCCGAAGCCGTTCTGGGGTTCGCTCCGCTCGCCGATTGCCGGGCCAATCTGGCGGAGTTGCGGGCGGAAACGTCACTAGCAGGTTGAAAGTCACGAGAACGGGCCCATGTGCGAGGGATGCCGGTAAAATGGCCCCTTTCCTATCCGCGGTGACCCCATGGCCCTCGATACACCCACTCGCGAGCGCATCGAATCCCTCCTTTCCGAGCACGAGGTCGTGCTGTTCATGAAGGGAACGCGCCAGCAGCCGATGTGCGGTTTCTCCGCCGCGGCGACCAACACGCTCAACGACATCATCCCGACCTACCACACCGTCAACGTGCTGGAAGACCCGGAAATCCGCGAGGGCATCAAGGAGTACGGCCAGTGGCCGACGATCCCGCAGCTCTACGTCAAGGGTGAGCTGGTCGGCGGTTCGGACATCATCCGTCAGATGTACACCAGCGGCGAGCTGTACACGCTGTTCGGCGCCAGCGCGCCGGACCGTACCCCGCCGGAAATCACCATTACCGACAAGGCCGCCGAAGCCATTCGTGGCGGCATGGCCAATGCCCAGGGCCAGGCCCTGCATCTGGAAATCGGCCCGGACCACAGCGCCGGCTTCCAGCTGGCTCCGGCCGGCGACCACGACATCGTCGTCGTCGCCAGCGGTATCGAAGTGCACTTCGATCCGGGCAGCGCCCAGCGGGCCAAGGGCATCGTGATCGACTGGGTCAGCACCGTCCAGGGCGAAGGCCTCAGCCTCAAGTTCCCGGGTGCGGTCGAGATCACGTCGATCACCGTGCATCAGCTGAAGGACAAGCTCGCCGCGGGCGAGGTCATCCTCGTCGACGTGCGCCCGGCGCACGGTCGCGCCATGGCGGCCCCGCTGGCCGGCGCGCGCATTCTGGAAGACGAGGGCTACGAAGCCTTCGCCGCTCTGCCCAAGGACACGGCCATCGCCTTCATCTGCCACCACGGCATTTCCAGCCAGGCGGCGGCCGAGCGTCTGGCGGCGCACGGCTTCACCCACCTGTTCAATGTGGAAGGCGGCATGGATGCATGGGCTCGCGAGATCGACCCGACGGTTCCGCGTTACTGATCGCGTTCGACAGCGAAGAAAAAGGCGCCCCTCTCGCGAGGGGCGCCTTTTTCTTTAGGTACCCGCCGCAGCGAGCTTTTTACACGCGCTGCGAGCGGGCTTTTTCCCCGGATGCGTCGCCTCAGAAAGCGACGCGCACACCGGCAGTCACACCGTATGCCGTCCGGCCCGAACCCTGTTCGGCGGTGAGGCCGCCGTAGAGGTAGGTGTTGCGGGCAAGGCGCATCGTACCGTTCGCGTTGAACTGCACGAAACCGCGGCCCGCATCCGGCGCCTTGGTTTCGAACTGTTCGCCGGCGAGCTGGGCGCGTACCGTCGGATCGAGCAGCTTGCCCGAATCCACGCCGCCGGCGACACCGACGCGCCAGGTCAGCTCGGAGGCGAGCGGATCGTTCGCGTTCGAGCCGGCGGTCACGCCCACGAGGGCACGGGTGCCGGTCACGGACAGCTTGTCCAGCGACAGCGCCGCCGGCGACGTGCCCGTCTCGTTCACCGCGTCACGTTCCACCTTCTGCCAGATCACACCGGCATACGGCTCGATGCGCAGGCCACCGGCATTCATCGGAAGGCGCGCCGTGAGGCTGGCCATCGTGTCATGACCATCCGTGCGCGTCTCGAGCGAACCATTGCCGAACGGATCCATGCGACGGCTCGACCAGTCGTCCGAACCGTAGGACACGACACCGTCGACGATGACGGCACCGGCCTTCTGCTGGGCGTAGATCAGGCCGGCGTTGCCGCGGATGGTGCCCTGGCCGCCGGTGGCGATGATGTTGCTCTCGCCATGCGACGCGCCCACACCGATGACCGTGGTGTCGTTCGTGAATACGTCTACGCCCGCGGTGACGTGGCTGGTGCTGGCGTTGTAGCCGGAGCCCTGGTTGTCGGCGACAAAGCGCTGGCCGTCCTGGGTCACGTTTGCCCAGACCTTGTTGGCCGGATTGGTCGTGTCGGTGCCCAGGTGATCGAAGGCATCGCGGTTGAGCGCCAGACCCATGCCGCGTGCTGCGGCCGCCTGGTCGGCGTGCACTTCGCCGGCCATCGCCTTGACGGTGTCGGCGATGCGACCGGTATCGAGCGCACCGATGGCGTTGACGACAGCGGTATAGGCCGCGCCGTTGCCGGCGATCTGCGCATCCACCGCGCGGTCCAGCGCACCGGCCAGCGCCAGCGTATTGCGCGTGGTACCCGTGCCGAGGAACTCGCTGTACGCCTTCGGCACGACGCGCAGGTCGATGCTGTTGCTGTTGGCGAGGTTGTAGAAGGCCAGGAAGCGCGTGTTCGCGGGCAGGCCGACGCTCGGCTGGTCGAGGCTGCTGAAGCGTCCGACGATGCCGCCTTCGGCGGTGACGATACGGTAGGTATCGCCCAGCGTCGGCGTGAAGGTATTGCTCGCGTCACCGGTGATGCCGCGAAGCAGCGGTGCCAGCGTGCCATTGGCGATGAACTGATGACCCGCGCCTACCACGAGCAAACGGGAGTAGTTGCCTGCGCCCGTGCCGGTTCCCTTGCCATCGATGTCAGCTTCGAAGGTGCTGCCCGCATTCATCGTCACCGTACCGTTGACGGTCAGCGTACCCGGCGAGTTACCCGGTGCCAGGCGCCCTGTCACGTTGACGGGACCGTTGATGACACCGACGCCACGCAGCGTGCCGATCGCGTCGACATTGACGAAGCTGCTGTTGAGCGTGCCGTTCGCGCGGAGGGTACCGTTCTGCACGCAGGTACCCTGGTCGAGCGACGCCTTGCCGGTGAGGCTCAGTGCACCGGCGCCGCTCTTGATGAAGCAACCCGAGGCGCCACTGGTGTTGATGTCGCCCGACAGCACGGTGGTGGTGCCGGCGGAGACATTCACGCCTGAGTTGCCGCTGACCAGGACCGTCTGACCCGTACCGAGGGTCGCATAGGTCTGCAGCGTGCCACCTTGCAGGATGATGTCGCCGGTGCCGAGCGACGAACCGCTGTCGATGCGGATGGTGCCGCCGTTGACCAGTGTGCCGCCCGTGAAGCTGTTGTTGCCGCTGACGATCAGCGTGCCGCCACCGAGCTTGGTCAGCGTGCCGTTGCCCGAGATGCTGCCCGTCTGGCTGAGCGTGGCCCCGATGTCCGTGGTGATCGAGCCGCCGCCGTTGTCGATGACGATGTTGCGCGCGGTAGTGATGCTCGAGGTCACCGTCAGGTTGCCGCCGTTGAGCGTGACGGCATTGGCGGCATCACCCAGGTTGGCATCGCTGGCGATGCTCAGCGTGCCGCCGTTGATCACGGTTCCGCCGGTGTAGGTGTTGTTGCCCGAGAGCACCAACGTGCCTTCGTTGACGGTCGTGCCGCCGGTATGCGAGGCGACGCCGGTGATCGAGAGCGTACCTTCGCCGTTCTTGACCAGTCCGCCGTTGCCGACAACTGCGCCCGCGGCGGTGAACGAGGTGCCGGCGTCGCTGACGACGGTGGCATTGCCGGCGAGGTTGAGCGTGCGCTGGGTGACGATGTTACCGGTGGTGTGCAGCGAGCCGCCGTTGAAGGTCAGGCCGGATGTCGATGCGCCGAGGTTGGTGTCGGACGCGATCTGCAGCGTGCCGGCGTCGATCGTGGTCGCACCCGTGTACGTGTTGTCGCCGCTGAGAATCAGGGTGCCGTCGCCCTTCTTCGTGACGCCACCGTTGCCGGAAACCGTACCCGATGTCGCGAAGCTCGCACCGGCATCCGTCGCGATGACCGCGTCGGCGTTCACCGTGACGGCGCGCGCACCGCTTACGTCGCCGGTGGCGTGCAGCGTGCCGCCGTTGAAGACCAGGGCGTCCGACGTATTGCCGAGGTTCGCGTCGCTGCCGACCTGCAGCGTGCCGCCGTTGAGCGTGGTGCCGCCGGTGTAGCTGTTGTTGCCCGTCAGAACCAGCGTACCGTCGTTGATCGTGGTACCGCCGGTGTGCGACGCCGTGCCATCGATCTCGAGCGTGCCGCTGCCGTTCTTCACCAGACCGCCGTTGCCGCCGACGTTGCCCGTCGTGGCAAACGTGGCGCCCTGATCGATGGCGAACGCACCGCCGTTCACCGTGACGTTGCGGGCCGAAGCGACATCGCCCGTCGCCTGCAGCGTGCCACCGGCTAGCGTGATGGCGCCGGTTGCGGCACCGAGCGCCGCGTCGTTACCGATCTGCACCGTGCCGCCGTTCACGGAGGTACCACCGGTGTACGTGTTGGCGCCCCCGAGGACCAGGGTACCCGTGCCGGATGCCACCAGACCGCCCTGGCCCTGCACCGTGCCGTTGAGCGCTACCGTCTTCCCGCCGTCGACGACGAGGTCGGCATCGGAACCGGCGGTCGTGTCGACCGTGCGCGCCGTCGTGGTATCGCCGGTCACGTGCAACTGGCCGCCCTGGAAGACGACATGGTTGGCGGCGTCACCGAGGTTGGCGTCGCTGGCGATCTGAAGCGTGCCGTCGTTGAGGGTGTTGGCACCCTCGTAGGTGTTGTTGCCCGACAGGACCAGCGTGCCGTCGTTGACCGTCACGCCACCGCCCTGGCTGAGCGTGCCGGACATCGCGAGCGTGCCTTCGCCATTCTTGATCAAGGCTCCGGCACCGTTGACGGTACCCGAGGTGCTGAAGGTGGTTCCTGCGTCGACATCGACGCCGCCCGCACCGCCCGTTGTGACGTCACGCGTGCTGGTGATGTCGGCGGTCGAGTGCAGGGTGCCGCCGAACAGGCCGATGGCGCCGCCCGCTGCGCCGAGACTGGCGTCGGAAGAGATCTGCAGGACGCCACCGTTGATCGCGGTGCCGCCGGTGTAGGTATTCGTTCCGGCAAGCACGATCGTGCCCGCGCCCTGCGTGTTCAACGTACCGCTGCCGGACACGACGCCCGTCGATGTGAGCGTGGTGCCCGTGCTGGCACCGAGGCTGCTACCCGCGCTGCCGACCGTCACGTCGCGCGCCGTGGCGAAGCTTCCGGTCGCGATCAGCGCGCCGCCGTCGAGATCGACCTGGTTCGCGGACGCGCCGAGGTTGTTATCGCGAGACACGAGGACGGTCGCACCGGTGTTGATGGTCGTGTCGCCGGTATAGGTATTGGTGCCGCCCAGGGAAAGCACGCCACCGTTCGCGGTCACGCCACCGGCCTGCGAGGCGACGCCGTCGACGATCAGGGTGCCGCCGCCGTTCTTGATCAGGCCACCGGTACCGCTGACGCTTCCGGTCGAGGTCAGCTGCTGACCGCCGTCCACCGCGATGGCGCCACCGGCCACGTGGATGTCGCGTGCCGTGCTACCCGTGCCGGTCGCTTCGAGCGTACCGCCGTTGAGGGTCAGGCTGCCCGCCGCGTCGCCGAGGTTGGCGTCGCTGGCGAAAGCGAGCGTGCCGTCGTTGACCGTGGTACCGCCACTGTAGGTGTTGCTGCCAGTCAGGACCTGCGTGTTGCTGCCATTCTTGATCAGGCCGCCGGTACCGGAAAGCACGCCGCCGTACGTGGTGGACGCGCCGTTGCCGCTGAGGGTCAGGGTCGTGCCTTCGAGATCGATACCGCCGTCGCCAGCAAGGCCTGCGACCGTCTGCGTGGCGTTGTTCATCGTTACGGCGGAGCCGGTGTCGACGTTCAGTATGCCGGTGCCGAGGTTCCCGCTGCTGGCGACGATCAGGTCGCCCCCGGCGACATGGGTGCCGCCGGTGTAGGTATTCGTGCCGGACAGCGTGAGCGTGCCCGTGCCCGTTTTGGTCAGCGAACCGGTGCCCGAGATGCTGTTGGAGACATCGGTATCGTAGGTCTGCAGGTCGAACGTGCCGCCATTGGCGCCAAGCGTGACGTTGCGCCCGCTGTTCAGGTCGAAATCCGCACCCCACTGCAGGCTGCCGCCATTGAACTTGAGGTCGTTGCTCGTATCGCCCAGGGCCGCATCGGACAGCACGTTAATCGCGCCACCGTTGAGGTCGATCTCGCCGACGGACGTGTTGTCGCCGCGCAGATTGAGCGTACCTTCACCCTGCTTGATGAGCGCGCCGCGGCCATCCATCTCGCCGGTGAGCGTGAGGTTGTGGCCGTTGGTGTCGAACGTGCCGTTGTTGTTCGTGATGCTGACGATCTGGCTCATGGTGCCGTCGGCGGTGTTCTTCACCGTGCCGCCGTCCATGATCAACGGATCGATCGCATAGGTCTGGTCGACGACCTGGCCGGCCACCACGTGCGGTGCCGTGCTGAGGTCGGCATTGATGATCGTGATCGTGCTCGACAGGATCACGTTGTCGATCGGTGCCCAGACCTGGGTCGGGTTGGCGATGGGGATATAGGTGAAGGTGTAGGTACCGTGCACCAGGTTATTGAAGGTCACGCCCTGCCAGTTCGCGATGACCTGATTTGGCGTACCGATGAGCTTGGTGCCGTCCGAGAAGAAGTTCGTGTCGCCGTCGACCAGGCCGGCCGGCTTGGTGCCGGTCAGGATGTTGAACGAGACGGTCTGGTCGAAGCCGGCGGTGGAGGTGAGGTGGAGCGAACCTTCCGTGTACGTCGCTTCGTCGGACTGATGGTACGTGCCGTAATAGAACGACAGCGAGTTGTTGCCCGAATTCGTGTAGCCGATGGACGTCGTGTGCGCGAAAGCGCCAGTCGTCCCGGCCAGGGCGAGCAGTACACCAGCCGCCAGGCGGCCCGTGGTGGTGGCGATCGCGGAGCCGCCGCCGGTGGAGCGTGCGCCCTTGGCGCGCGAACGGCAAAGTTCAGAGGCGACCACGAACTGATTAAGTGCGCGATTCCATACGATGCGAAAAACTCTGTTCAAAACGGCGATCTCCTGAATTTTGGGTGCGACAGGCCGTCACGGTTCCGTGGAACTGCGCTAGGTAAAGACGGCTGGATGCCAATGCGGCGGCTTCCCCTGTACGGAGAAGGATCAGAGCAAAGTGTGTGCCAACACCAATGAGATGTAATTTCGGCAAGACGTGAAGAAAATGTGGCGACACATAACAGAAATGAGAACCTGTGCACAGATTCCATGTGTGACGACGTGTAGTGCCTCATCGCGGCACGATCTGTCGCGCTGCGTCACCCATCCGGCCAGCCACGCGGCATGCGCAGGCTCGCCCCGCCAGACCGGGCGGACCCGATCGATGCAGACTCGATGATTACCGGAGCGATCTGCCTCTAGTGGACGCCGGGTGTCGTCGACAGTGGCGTCAGCGCGTCGCCATGAGCGCGAGTACGGTCGCCACTTCCACCATCTCCACCATCGCCCCGGCGGTATCGCCGGTGAAGCCGCCAAGGCGAATCACGCACGCGCGCCGCCAGCAGGCGCCGACGACGAGGCCGACGCCGATTGCGATGGCGCCCCGCGCGCCGAAGCAGGCGGCGACGGCCACCGCGATGAAGAATGACGCCCAGCAGCCGGTGGCCGAAGCGCCGCGCAAGGCATCGCCCATCCCGCCCTTGCGGACATACGGCGTGGTGAGAAACAGGCCGACCAGCGCCGCGCGCCCCAGCAGGGGCGGCAGCACCAGTAACAAGGGATCGGCCAGCGAGGCCAGCGCCGAGAATTTGAGCAACAGGACGAGCACCAGAGCGACGATGGCCGCCGGCCCGCTGCGCGGATCCTTCATGATCGTCAGGGTGCGTTCGCGATCGCCCATTCCGCCGATCCACGCGTCGGCGCTGTCGGCAAGGCCGTCCAGATGCAGGGCACCGGTGAGCGCGACCCAGAGCAGAAGCAGGACGGCGGCTACGGGTAGCGTCGCCCATCGCTGCGCCACGAGGGCCAGCGCGCTGAGCGCCAGGCCGATCACCAGTCCCACGAAGGGGTACCACTTCAGCGAAGCGGCCTGTTCGCGCTCACCCATCGCCACGCGGGGCATCGGGATGCGCGTGAGGAAGGCGAACGCGGTCACGAGTCCGCGCATTACGGTGTCCAGGCGATGCGGTGCAGCGACGCGTGCGGAACGTCGATGCCCGCCATGTCACCGAAGCAGCGATGTTCCGCCACGCAACGGAGCAGGCGAATCGCACCGCCGTGGGTCACGACGAGCACGCGCGCATCGCTCGCCTCTACCGCGATGTCGTCGAGCGCCGCCGACAGTCGCTCGCGAAAGGCGTCGAATGTTTCCGCACCCGGGGGCGGATGCATCACGGGGTCGGCCCAGAAGCGGCCGAGCGCATCGCCGTCCGTCTCCGCGATCGTCTCGACAGGCACGCCCTGCCAGTCGCCGAAGTGATACTCCACAAGCCGCGTATCGATGCGCAGCGGCAGACCGCGCCGTTCGGCCAGTTCGGTCGCGAAACGCGAGCAGCGCGCCATCGACGAGCAGACGATGCGATCCCACTGATGGCCCAGCACCGCATCGCGGAGTTGTTGCCAGCCCAGCTCGGTCAGGGGATCGTCCAGCTGCCCGCGATAGCTTCGCTGGCCGGTGTCGCCATGGCGCAGCAGATCGATGCTCATGCCTCGGACACTCCGGCCTCGGCGAAGGTCGCCATCGAACCGTGCAGGGTGCAGGCCAGACGCAGCAGCGGGACGGCCAACGCAGCGCCACTGGCTTCGCCCAGCCGCAACTGCAGGTCGAGCAACGGCTCGCCACCCAGCGCGGCGAGCACGCCCGCGTGGCCGCGCTCCTGTGAGCGATGCGCAAACATCAGCCATGGGCGCACATCCGGGCGCAACGCGACGGCCGCGAGCGCGGCCACGGAGGTGATGAAGCCATCGACGAGCACCGGCATGCCATGCTGAGCCGCGGCGATGAAGGCGCCGGTCAAGGCGGCGATTTCGAAACCGCCCAGACAGCGCAGGCATTCGAGCGGCGAGATGGCTGCCGCGTTGGCACGCAGCGCGCGCTCGATCGTCGCGGCCTTGCGTGCGATGCCCGCCTGGTCGAGTCCGGTGCCGGCGCCCACGAGCACATCGGGCGATTCACCCAGCAAGGCGCAGGCAAGCGCGCTGGCGACCGCCGTATTGCCGATACCCATGTCACCGCCGATGAAGACCTGCGCATCGGCGGCGACCGCGCGCTCGACACTACGTACGCCAGTGATCAGCGCCGCGTCGAGCTGGGCATCCGTCATGGCCGGCCCCTCGGCGATATTGGCGGTCGACGGCGCGATGATTTCACGGCGTACGCCGGCGACGTCGCCCGGATCGTTGACCGTTCCGAGGCTGACGACATCGAGGGTGGCGTTGAGCGCCCTCGCCAGCACGGATATCGCGGCGCCGCCGAGCGCGAAGTTACGCAGCATCTCGCCGGTGACCACCTGCGGGAACGCGGAGACACCTTCGACCGCCACGCCATGGTCACCGGCGAACACCGCGATCCAGACCACGTCGACGCGAGGACGCTCACGCCCCTGCAGCGCGGCGAGTTGTACGGCGAGCGATTCCAGTCTACCCAACGAGCCAGGCGGCTTGGTCAGCGTCGCCTGGCGCAAGGTCGCCGCCTCGGCGGCGGCGGCATCGGGGACCCGTGCGGGTGTGGCGAGCCAGTGCTTCATGGCAGGGTTCCTTTCAAAGCGAGAGGCAGGCCGGCGACGGTAAACAACACGCGATCGCAGCGCTGGGCCAGTGACTGGTGAAGCCGACCGGCTTCGTCGACAAACCGGCGGCTCAGCGCGCCCATGGGAGTGACACCCAGACCGACTTCATTGCTCACGAACAGAATGTCGCCCGGCAACGTCGCCACCGTGGCCAGCAGCGCCTCGTGCTCACTGCCGAAATGACGACCGTCGTCGATGCCCAGCAGATTGGACAGCCACAAGGTGAGGCAATCGACGAGTACGCAGCGATGCTCCGCCGCGTGCTCCCGAAGGACGCGGGCGAGCATCAGCGGCTCTTCCACGGAGGTCCACGACGCGGGCCGCCGTGCGCGGTGATGCGCGATGCGTTCGGCCATCTCCAGGTCGAGCGCCTGCGCGGTGGCCACGTACACCACATCGCGGCCGGACGCGCTGGCCAGTCTCTCCGCCAGCGCACTCTTGCCGGAGCGGGCTCCGCCCAGAATCAGGGTCTGCATGCATCGAGTCCAAAAAGTCGGGTGAGTACCGCCGTATTCATATGCGCGTCTATCGTGTCGGCCAGGCGGTCGATCGTCGCCTCGCGTAACGCGCCGAGGTCGAAGGGCGCCGACCCATCGAGACCCGCGTGTCCCAGCCATGCGCGCAACGCATCCGGGTGATCGAACAGCCCGTGCAGGTAGGTGCCGATGACGCGTCCATCGTCGGAGCGCGCGCCGTCGTCGCGCCCGTCGTCCAGCACGACGGCGGGACGCTTCATCCCCGCGCCGGTGCTTACACCGCAGTGAATCTCGTAACCGATGACGGTGGCATCGCTGCCACTCACCTGGCCGCTGACGATGCGCAACTGTTTGGCGGGCGCCAGTGTCGTTTCGAGGTCGAGCAGGCCGAGCCCGCTGCTAGAACCCGCGGCCCCTTCGACGCCAAGCGGGTCGTGCACCGCGTGGCCGAGCATCTGCATACCGCCGCAGATGCCGATGACGTGGCCGCCGTAACGGACGTGCCGGAGGATGGCCTGGTCCCAGCCCTGAGACCGCAGCCATGCCAGATCCGCGCGGGTGGACTTCGATCCGGGCAGGACGATCAGGTCGCATGCCGGAAAGCTCTCGCCCGGCCCGACGAAGACACATGCCACATCGGGATGCAGGCGCAGCGCGTCCAGATCGGTGTGATTGCTGATCCGTGGAAGCGCGGGCACGGCCACACGCAGGCGCGCGTGCTCGCGACGCACCCGGTCCCGCGGCAAGGCGTCTTCGGCTTCCAGCACCATGCCGTGAAGATAGGGCAGGACGCCCAGTACCGGCTTGCCTGTTTCACGCTCCAGCCAGTCGAGACCGGGCTGGAGCAGCGCGATATCGCCGCGAAAGCGATTGATGACGAAGCCCGCCACGCGGTTACGCTCGCTCTCCGACAGCAAAGCCAGCGTGCCGACGAGATGGGCGAAGACGCCACCACGATCGATGTCGGCCACCAGAATGACAGGACAGTCGACCGCCTCGGCGTACCCCATATTGGCGATATCGCGATCGCGCAGGTTGATCTCGGCCGGGCTCCCGGCACCTTCGACAACGATCGCCGCATAGGCGTCGGCGAGTCGCGCATGCGATGCGAGCACCGCGTCCATCGCGACACGCTTGTACGCGTGATAACCGACGGCGTCCATGTTGCCGACGGGGTGTCCGTGGACGATCACCTGCGCACCGGTGTCGCTGTTCGGCTTGAGCAGGACGGGGTTGAAATCGGTATGCGGCATGACGCCCGCCGCCTGCGCCTGCACCGCCTGTGCGCGACCGATCTCGCCGCCATCGACCGTGACGGCGGAGTTCAAAGCCATGTTCTGCGGCTTGAACGGCGCGACCACGACACCGCGGCGGCGCAGCCAGCGGCACAGCGCGGCGACGACGGTGCTCTTGCCCGCGTCGGACGTGCAACCCTGCACCATGAGTACGCGCGCGTTCAAGCCATCACCTCGGCCAGTGCCACATCGAGGCACTCGAAACCGACCTCGTCGCCTGGCAGGCCGAAACGCAGCGCCGGCGGATTGTCGAAGCGGCGGGTGAGGATGGCACGCGTCGCGAGGGCGTCGTGAAGACGAGCGGCGTCGGGATGGCGACAATACTGAAAGAGATCGCAGCCACCATCGGGACGCAGTCCGTGCTCCGTCAGCAACGCAACCAGCCGCGCACTGTCTTCGCGCAGCCGCGCGCGCATCGTGATCTGCCAGTCGACGTCGGTCAGCGCCGCCTTCACGACGTGGCGCGTCGGCCCGCTCAGCGTCCACGGCCCCAGACATTCACGCAGTGCCTCCAGCAGGCCCGGCGACGACGCGACAAACCCCGCGCGCACACCTGCGAGGCCGAAGAACTTACCCACCGAGCGCAAGACGATCAGGCTGTCGCATGCCGCGGCACACAGCGTGCCGTTCGGTCGCGTGTCGACGAACGCCTCGTCGACGATCAACCAGCCACCGCGCGACGCGAGCGATGCGTGCAACGCGAGCAGCGCCTCGCGACGGAACCGGTCGCCGCCAGGGTTGTTGGGATGAATGAGCACGATCACGTCGAAGTCGGCGGCGCGTTCGAACAATGCATCCGCCGGACACTCGCGGACGTCGTGACCGTGTTGCCGCCACGCATGCGCATGCTCGTTGTAGCCCGGCGAGATCACGCCCACACGCGAGCGTGACCGCATGCGCGGCAACGCCATGATCGCCGCCTGCGAGCCGGGAACGGCCAGAAGATGCGGCGCCGCGTAGTAGGCGCGGGCCACGTGCATGAGCCCGTCGTCGTCCTCGGGCAACCGGTGCCATGCCTCGGCCGGTACGGCAGGCACGGGATAGGCATACGGGCTGATGCCCGTCGACAGATCGAGCCAGCGTTCGCGTGGAATGCCGTGCTGTGTCACCGCACGGGCCAGACGTCCGCCATGCTCAAGCATGAGCGGCTACTCCAGCCACGAGTGCGAGACCGATCCAGATCGCTGCGCCCCGATCGACGAGACGCAGGGCGCGTCGTATAGAGGTGGCGTCGGGCGCATCCCCGGTACCGAGGACAGGACGGTCTTCCCACTGACCGTGGTATGGCGCGGGCCCACCCAGTCGGACGTTCAGCGCGCCCGCACCGGCGGCCATCACCGGGCCGGCGTTGGGGCTGTCCCACAACGGTGCCTGCGTCGCCCAGCAACGACGTGCCGTCGTGAATTCGCCCGCCAGTGCATACGTCAGCGCGGTGAGCCTTGCGGAGATGAACCCGAGCACGTCGTCGATACGCGCCGCCGCCCAGCCGAAGCGCAGGTAGCGCGGCGTCCGGTAGCCCCACATCGCATCCAGCGTATTCGCCAGACGGAACACCAGCACGCCCGGCGCGCCCAGCAACAGAAACCAGAACAGCGCACCGAAGACGGCGTCGTGGCCGTTCTCGAGGACGGATTCCGTCGCGGCGGCGGCCACACGCGAGGCATCCAGGGCCTCCGTATCGCGGCTGACCATTCGACCGACCGCCTGCCGCGCCGCACCGATATCGGCCGCGCTCAGCGCATCGGCGACGGGCAACGCGTGCTCCGCGAGGCTGCGCCGACCCACGGCGAGATACAGCACCACCGTATCGATGACAAACCCGGGCGCGGCGGGCATCCCGTATCGGATCAGCGCGAGCAGTCCGACCAGCGGAAGCACCGCCAGGCACCAGGCCAGGACGCCCCGGGGGCGGCGACCGGCATAAAGCTGTCGCTCGATCCATTGAGCGAGATGGCCGAAGCCGACCAGCGGATGCGCGCGTCGTGGCTCGCCCCACCATGCATCGAGCAGCAGCGCCGCGAGCATCGCGAAGGCGGTGGTCACAGCAGGAAAAGACGCAGCGCGGCGTCGATATTCGATGGGAAATAAAAGTGCACGAAGCTGGCGGTCATGCGCCCACGGCGGTAGACCGCCTCGGCGGTGGGCCCGCCATTCGGGTTGCTCGCCACCGCCAGAGCCGTGGCGGCGATCGTCGCCTTCGCATAGTGAAACGAATGACCGCGCAGGATCCCTTCGGGCAGGTCCACCGACTGCATGCCGAGCGCCGCCATGCGCGGCTGCATCATCGCGTCTCCGGCGATCAGCCCCGCCATGCCGGCTGCATGGCCATGCGTGTCGGTAAGCCGGTCGAGGGCATAGAGCAGACCGCCGCACTCCGCCAGCAGGGGGCGTCCGGCATCGACATGCGCGTGCAGATCGCGGCGCAGATCGTCACGGCTCGTCAGCGTGTCGAGGTGCAATTCGGGGTAGCCCCCCGGAAGCCAGATCGCATCGCATGGGGGCAAGGCGTCACCCGCCAGCGGACTGAAGAAGATCAGCTCCGCGCCGGCGTCACGCAGCACGTCGAGATTGGCCGGGTACACGAAGGCGAATGCCTCGTCGCAGGCGATGGCGATGCGGCGGCCATCCAGCCGCCGCGTGGAATGTCGGTCGACCGGCGGCTGGAAAACGACCGCGGGTGGCAGCTGGCCCACCGCCTCGGCGGGCAACGCGTCGGCCAGCGCATCCAGCCGCGCGTCGAGATCCGCCAGCTCCGCGGCGGACACGAGGCCGAGATGCCGCTCCGGCAGACCCATGGCCGCATCGCGCGGGAGCGCGCCGTACCAGGTAAGCGCAGGCGGCAGGCTCTCGCGCAGCAAGGTGGCGTGATACGCGCTGCCAACACGGTTGGCGATCACGCCGTGCACGATGAGCCCGTCGCGATAACTGGCCAGTCCATGCGCCAGCGCACCGAACGTCTGCGCCATGGCACTGCCATCGATCACGGCGAGAACGGGCAAACCGAACCGCTGGGCCAGATCCGCGCTCGACGGGCGCCCGTCGAACAGCCCCATCACGCCCTCGATGAGGATCAGGTCCGCCTCCTCCGCCGCGGCATGGAGTCGCGCGCGAACGTCGTCTTCGCCACCCATCCAGGTGTCGAGCTGGTAAACCGGAGCGCCGGCTGCGCGCTGGAGGATCATCGGGTCGAGAAAATCGGGTCCGGTCTTGAAGACGCGGACCCGGCGGCCGGCACGCGCATGCGCACGCGCCAGGGCCGCCGTCACACTGGTCTTGCCCTGCCCCGACGCAGGTGCCGAGACCAGCAGCGCGGGACACGAACGGCTCACAGTTCCACGCCCTTCTGCGCGCGGATACCCGCCTGATAGGCGTGTTTCACCACGCGCATCTCGGTCACGGTATCCGCCAGTTCGACGAGCGCGTCCGGCGCGCCACGGCCCGTGATCACCACATGCTGTCGTTCGGGTCGCGCCCGGCAGGCGTCGAGCACGCGATCGAGCGGGATGTATTGCTTCACCAGCGCGATGTTCAGCTCGTCGAGCAGGATGAAATCGTATGCCGGGTCGGCGAGCATGCGCTCGGCGACATCCCACGCGGCCATGGCGGCCGCGATGTCGCGCGCCTTGTCCTGTGTCTCCCACGTATAGCCTTCGCCCATCACGTGGTAATCGAGCGGACCGTCTTCGTACATGCGGAAGAATGCCTCCTCGCCGGTGAAAAAACTGCCCTTGATGAACTGGACGACGCCACAACGAAAGCCATGGCCGAGCGACCGCGCCAGCATACCGAATCCGGACGAGCTCTTTCCCTTGCCGTTGCCGGTGTTGACCACGAGCACGCCGCGATCGATGGTCGCTTTCGCGATACGTCGGTCGATCAGCTCCTTCTTCCGGCGCATGCGGTCGCGATGACGAGCCTCCTCGTCCATTTCACGCCATGGCGTGGTGTCGCCGCTCATGCGTGAGTGGTACGGGCGTCCCGTGCCCGCGGTGCGAAGCGCCAGACCGCCGCCTGGACCACCTGAGCCACCAGCACATACGCCGCGGCGGCACGCACGAAAAGCGGCGCCCATTGCATGAAGCGCTGCACGTACTGGGTCATGTTGGTATCGGTGTAACGGCCGCCCAGCCAGTAGAACGCACCATTGGATATGGCGTACGAGACCGTGGCGCAGACCAGCAATGCCGCGAACACCATCGCATGCGATGCCAGTGAACCGTCGAAACGCGGTGCCACCAGGCGGCCGCCGTACCAGAGCACGGCGTACGCCAGCGGCATGAACGAATAGGCCACCGTGATGCAGAAGTCGCTCACGCCCGCGTAGCTGATCGAAACCCAGTCGATCAGCACGGCCAGGACGACGAAGGCGACGAAGGCCAGGTGCTTTCGCAGGTAGATACCCCCGAGGAAGAACAACGCCATCGACGCGTCGGGAAGATGCAGTACATCGCCGAAGTGATGAAAACGCGTGGCGATCATGATCAGCGCGAACCATGCCGACATGGCGACAAACAACGGACGTAACAGGGGTTTCATCGGGGCGTACCTCGTACGGGGGGACGGATTACGAGCGGGGCTGGTAACGGAACGTGAGCATGTAGTTGCGACCCAGCTGATTGAAGTAACGCGCAGTCTCGTAGTGGCGATCGAAGACATTCTTGCCGGCCAGCTCCACCGACCACGCCGGCGCGAAGGCGTACGCGATGCGCAGATCGGTCAGCGCGTAGCCACCCAGCCGGTGCAGGTTGGTCGAGTCGTCATAGCGATAGCCCGAGGCGAACACACTGGCACCGACGCTCAGCGCGCCGAACGAGCGGTCGACGTCGATATTCGCGGTACGGCGGGCACGTCGTGGCAACAGGTTGCCCTTGCTGTCGTCGTCGCTATCGTCTTCCGGCTGCAGCCACGTCGCGTTACACGAGAGGTGCCAGTCGGCGACGGTGGTGTCGGCTGCCAGCTCCACGCCACGGATCCGTGCGCGGTCGATATTGTTCGCGCCACCAAACGGGAACAGCGGACCGGTCAGGCTCGAGTCGAAGACGATCAGGTTGTCGATGTGATTCTGGAAGGCATTGATCGACCAGTTACCCCACGTGGGCGTACCGCGCAGCCCCAGCTCCCAGTTGCGGGAAGTTTCCGGGCGGAGGTCCGGATTGCCGTAGTCGGGGTAGTACAGGTCGTTGAACGTCGGTGCCTTGAACGCGGTGCCGTAGCTGCCGGTGACACGCAGGTCCTTCGTCAGCATGTAGCCGTACTGCAGGCTGCCGGTGGTCTTGCCGCCGAACTGGCTGTTCTCGTCACGGCGCAGACTGGCCTGGATCGAGCTGTCGCCGAATGCCTGCAACCACTGGCCGAAAATCGCGTGGTTGCGACGCGCATCGACGAAGTAGTCGGTACTGCCGACGACGCGATCGCGCTGCCAGTCGTAACCGAGCGTGGTCTGGCCTGCGTCCCCACCGACGTGACCGAGGTCCGCCTGCACCGAGGCGACGTCGCGATGCGTGTTGAACGTATCGGCGTAGACGCCGTTCTCGTAGTCGGTCGAGAAGTCACCGCTGCGACCGAGGTTGAGGGTGAACTTCACGTCCTTCGACGGTGTATAGCGCAGACGGCCGCCAACGACCTGCGTCGACGAGTCGGCGAAGTTGCTGCTGGTGCCGTCGTAATGGTTGGCGCCTTCGGTGCGCATGGCATTGACGTCGGCGTCCCACTGCTCGTCGAAGCGCCATCCGCCCTTCAGCGACAGCGCATTGTTGCGGTAACCGTCCTTGTCCGGCTCGTAGGTGTAGCAACCGCCGCCGCCCGGGCTGGGGCGGCCGCGGCATGCGTTGATGCCGTCGGTCTGGTCGTGGTTCGCTTCCACCGCGTACCAGCCGTTCGAGCCGCGTCCGCTGAAGCCGGCCGAGCCGCGCAAGGTGTCGTAGCTGCCGCCGCCGACGGAGAAGTTCGGCACGAAGCTGCCTTCCGGACGACGGGTGAAGATCTGGATGACGCCGCCCAGCGCGTCCGAGCCATAGAGACTGGAGAACGGGCCACGGACGATTTCGATGCGCTCGATCTGGTCGACCGGAATATCCTGGAAGGCCGCCGTACCGGAGGTCGCTGAACCCACCTTCACGCCATCGATCAGCACCAGCACGTGGTCGGACGCGGTGCCGCGCATGAAGACGGAGGTCGACTTGCCCGGGCCGCCGTTATTGGCGATGGACACACCGGGCGTCGCACGCAGCAGGTCGGCCAGCGAGCGCGGCTGCAGCCGCTCGATCCCGGCACGGTCGATCACCGTGGAGGCGGACAGCACCTGCGCCTGGGTCTGCTCGGTCCGGCTCGCGGTGACCACGACCTTGTCGAGGTCGGTGGAGGTGTCATCGGCGAAGGCCGCGGCGGGAACGAGGCATGCCATCGCGATGGCGACCGCGAGGGTGGAAATACGAAGCGACACGTGGTGACTCCTGCACTACCGCGCCCATCCGCGCGGCATGAATGGCGAGAGACAGGGAGACGGTAGCGGGGAGCGCCGATGGCGGAAGGCCGGCCGGCCACCCACGACATGGCCCTCCGCCTGTCCGGTGTTACCTCGAAGGCCGGTCTCCGGGCTTGCGAGCGCAGGGAGAATCCCTGCCGGTCGGCGCCTTCCCATGCCTTTCGGGGCACAGTGGCTTCATGCAGACCTTTGGCTCGCCTACCGTTGCGGGGGCAGCTCCGGAATGACGCGGACCTCGTGGGTCGCGCGGGTCACCGGATTCCCGTTTCAATCCCCGGCTGCGACACCGGGAATCACCTTGGGCGGCGGTAGTGTATCCGAAGCATGAACGCGGCGGTCGCGCCAGCGCAGGAACGGGCGCTCGACACCGTAGTGAAGCAGCGCACCGCCAGCCAGAGTCGCGGCCGCATAGATGGCGAAACGGACAAAGCGATGATCGGCCAGACCGTCACCGAGCAGCCCCTCCGTCAGATGAAAAACGCCTTTGTGGCAGAGATAGAGGCTGTATGAAGCGGCGGCCAGCCATCCGGCACCGGGCACCCGCAGCCTTGCGAAGACGGTCGGGCCGCTGAAGGCGGCGACGAAGCCACCCATCGCCAGCGACAGCAGGGGGTAGCCGATGACGCAGGGCCAGAACAGGGGGCGTGCACCGTCGAAAAGGACCAGACAGACGCCAAGGAGAACGGTGGCGGCGCCGAGCACCCAGCCCGCGCGCGCATGGATCCATGCCATCCACTGCGGGCGATACACCCCGCACGCCGCCAGGGCGACACCGGCGACGAGCCCATCCAGGCGCGACCACGTGGGGTAATAGAGGTAACGGAGATAGACCAGGCCCGCACTGATGTCCGTATCACGAGCCGGTCCCAGCAAATCGGACCACAGCCACGCCCGCAACAGGAGGCCGCCGGCGACCACCGCGACGCATACGGTGATGAACTTCCACAGAGCGGGTTTGCGCGTCAGCGCGAAGGCCAGCAAGGGAAAGACGAGATAGAAGTGTTCTTCCACGCATAGCGACCACACGTGGGAGAACGCATAGTTGTCGCCGTTGTCGAACAACAGGTTGAAGGTAAACGTCGGAAATTGCCACAACGGCTGCATACCCGGCGTTTCTCGCCATGCCGGCCATAACGCATAAAGTGCCAGCACGACGAAGAAGGCGGGAAGTATTCGTATGAAGCGTCGTCGATAGAAGCCGACGAAATCGAGCTTGCCCGTGGTCTTCAGGGACTTCAGCACCTGCGTGCCGATGAGGTAGCCGCTCAGCACGAAGAACAGGTCGACGCCCATCCACCCCGACCATTCCAGCTTGCTGAAGCCATCGCCGAGGCCGCCGACCAGATAACTGTGAAACAACATCACCCAGGCGATGGCGATCGCGCGCAGCGTGTCGAGGCCGGGAGTGCGGTTCATGCGTGGGATCCCCTGGGTGTCACGTCAATGTGCGGGCGCGTCCGGGCGGATGCACGGCGCGTTTATGGCGATTCGCGGGCGCGCTCATTGCCCGCGGTGCAACGCGGCGAGCAGGGCATCGATATAGGTACGACTTGCGCGCAGCGTCGCACCATCTTTCAATCGAACCACCGCGTCGCGGTTGGACCGTGGCAGGAGTTCGGCGACCTGATCCACCCGAACGATGGCCGAGCGGTGCACCCGGAGAAAGCGCAGCGGGTCGAGTCGCCTGGACAGCGTATGCAGGGTTTCGCGGAGCAGATACCGTTCGCCGCGTACATGCAGCGCCGCGTAATCACCGTCGGCCTCGATCCACTCGACCTCGTCCGCAGCGACGTAGTGAATGCGGGCACCGATACGAATGGCGAAGCGTTCGGCCTGCCTCGTTGTCGTGGTCACCGCCCTGCCGAGTTGTCGACGAGCCCGTTCAATCGCTTCGGCGAAGCGTTCATCATCGATGGGCTTCAGCAGGTAATCCACCGCGCCCAGTTCAAAGGCACGGAGAGCGAAGCTGTCGTGCGCGGTCAACAGGATCGCCAACGGTCGGTCGGGAGGCGGTATGGCCGCCAGGGCATCGATACCGGTCAGGCCAGGCATCTGGACATCGACGATCGCGAGATCCACATCGGTTCGACGCATGGCGGCCAGCGCCTGACCATCCGCCGCCTCGGCGACGACGATAACGTCGGGCTCCGCATTAAGGCGGACCTGCACGCCCCTGCGAGCGAGGGGCTCGTCATCGACGACGGCGATGCGAATCATGCGGTTGTCCGCATGACGGCAGAGCGCACGGGCAAGGTGACCGCCGTGCGCCACCGATCGCCGCGAGGGCCAGCTTCCAGCAGGTGATTGCCGGGATAGAGCACATCTAGGCGGGCACGTACATTCGTCAGACCCACGCCCTGCCCTCCTGCTGAAGGCCCGTCGAAGCGATCGTTATCGACCCACACCCGAAGTGTTCCTCCGTCACGCTCGACACGAATGTCGATCCGGCCGCCCTCACGGCGGGGTGCGATGCCATGCCGGATGGCGTTCTCGACCAGCGGCTGCAGCAGGAGGTAGGGCACCTGCGCATCGAGCGTGTCCGGACCGGTGTGAATGTTCACGCGCAGCCGGTCGCCCAGCCGCGCCTTCTCGATATCCAGGTAGGTAGAGGTAAAGGCGATCTCGTCCGCGACCGTCACTTCGTGCCCGGGCGACTGCTCCAGCGTCGCGCGAAGAAAATCGCCCAGGCGGGCGATCATGCGCGTGGCATCGCGCTTACGATCGTCGCGTACCAGGGCCGAGATCGCATTCAGCGTGTTGAAAAGGAAGTGTGGCTGCAGCTGGTAGCGCAAGGCACGCAACTCCGCATCACGGGCCGCTTGCGATGCCTCGCGCAACCGAAGGCCTTCGGCGCGAAGTTCCGCCCGGTGCAGCACCATTGCCTGCATGCCACAAAAAGCGATCAGCGCCAGCCAGCAGCCGTCGAGCCCGCCGAACACCCAGGCCCAGCCGACCCGCGCTCGCATGGCCGGACTCGCGAGAAATTCGAGGGCGAAGAGTGCATTGGCGACGGACATCGCGTAGCTGATCGGCAGCAACCAGGCTGCCATCGTCCATGCGCTCGCCGCCCGTCGCCATAGCACGCGCTGGAGCCAGCCCAGCGGGACGATCCATGCCAGGTACGCAGCGGTGTAGAAGAGGCGAAACGCGAGGACCTTCGGATCGGCAAGCGACGGCAAACCCATCACCAGCATGCAGCCGAGGATAGGCAGGCCTGCGATCCAGGCCATGCCCGGCGATACTGTTACGTTCCTGTCTTCCCGCATGCGCCGCCCTCGTTCGCCCGGATCCGATTCTATCGGTCAGAAGTTCGACGAGTAGAGCATGGCCGCGATTTTCCAGCCGTCCGGCGTATGGATCATCTGCCAGGTTTCGGCGCCATGGTTGGCTATCTTGCCGTCGGCGAGGAAGTCGAAATCGAAGTAGACGGAGGCGACCGTTCCGTCGGTATCGATGCGGACGTTGTGGAAGCGCTCCTCGACCTGGACCTTGCCGGAGCCGATGAAGTCGGTGAACTGTTTGAGGGTGCCGGCTTTGTAAGCCGTGGTTACCTCGGAGTGTCTGGCCTTGACGCTCGTGAAGGACGCATCACCCAGTGAGGTGTACCAGGAGATGTTGTCGTTGAGAAACAGGGAGGAGACGCTTTTGGCGTCGTGAGCTTTCAATGCGGTCTGGAAGGTGTCGACGACGTGCTGGATTTCGGCTTTGGGTGCGTCGGCGGCGAAGCAGGGGAGCGTGAGCAGGAGAGCGAATGCGCTGAATGCGGGGTGCAAGGACATGGTCAAGGCCTCGTACGTGGTGAGACGTACGAGGAGATCAGGTGTGGGGATGGGTCGCCAAGAGTGTGTGCGGTGGGGCGGGCGTGGAGTGCGATGAAACGGTTGGGAAGCGTTACTGGCACAACGGAAGTTCGCCGCGTCACCGCCTTGTTGGCTTTTCGCCGGCAGGGCTGGCTCCGACGACAGCGGGAAGCCGCCGGCGCCGCTTTCGCGGAGCCGGCGGCCCGGGTCGTATCAAACCTTACCGGTATAGCCCGATGGGCTCAGAGACAGCCGACGAGGCTGTCGTAGACGGAATTGCGGGACCCGGGGAGCTTGGCGTTGAGGGCGTCATCCGCCTTCATGGCCTCGTAGAACTGTTCCACCAGCATGTCCTTCGGCAGACGGATCTTGCACTTGTACAGCTTGCCGGCGGCCTGCACGGCACCGGACTTGGTGACCACCGAAGCGGTGGTCCCGGCAAAGGTCCACACGCACTGCTTCATGCTGCTTTTGGTCGCGTCGACCGAACAGGTCAGCTGCATAGGGCGGAGGTTGTGAAACTCGCCTTCGCAGAAGGTGTCGCCGCAGATCTTGTCGAAGCCACCGTTGAGCGTGGCTTCGACACCGGCGAAACGGTCGAGGCTGGCTTCCGCGGTCGGCCAGTTGACGATGTCGACGTACCGATCGGCGGCGGGCGGCGTCTGGGCGAAAGCCGCCAGCGGCAGGACGAGAAGAGCGGCAGCGAGGGTGTTTCGAAGCATCGTTGTGACTCCGTGGTTGAGGAGCACACATGACACCGTGTTCGGCGCGGCGGGTCTGTCCCGCCGCGCCCAGGGCACATCGTAGCGTTCGGGCGACGCTTCCTGTGGGACGCGATCCCTACAGCCAGTGGCCGTAGCGCTTGATGTAGATCGTCTTCATCACCTGGGTCAGCACACAGTAGGACGCCAGGGTGAGCGCCAGCCAGGCGAAGTAGATGCCCGGCAGCGGCTGCATGCCGATGCGCGCACCGATCGCCGTGTACGGAATGAACATGCCGATGATCATGATCGCGACGGTCAGCGCCAGTACCGGCGCCGATGCGACGCTCTGCAGGAACGGAATGCGTCGCGTGCGGATCATGTGCACGACCAGCGTCTGCGAAAGCAGACCCTCGATGAACCAGCCGGACTGGAAGAGCGACTGGTGAGCGACATCGTTCGCCCCGAAGTAATGCCACATCAGCCAGAACGTCGTGATGTCGAACACCGAGCTGACCGGGCCGATCCACACCATGAAACGACCGATATCGCCCGCGTCCCACTTACGCGGCACACGCAGGTATTCCTCGTCCATGCGGTCGAAGGGGATGGACAGCTGCGACAGGTCGTACAGCAGGTTCTGCACCAGGATCTGCAGCGGCAGCATCGGCAGGAACGGCAGGAACGCGCTCGCCACCAGCACGCTGAACACGTTGCCGAAGTTGGAGCTGGCGGTCATCTTGATGTATTTCATGATGTTGCCGAAGGTGATACGCCCTTCGATCACACCCTCTTCCAGCACCATCAGGTTCTTTTCGAGCAGGATGATGTCCGCCGACTCCTTGGCGATATCGGTCGCCGTATCGACCGAGATGCCCACGTCAGCGTCGCGCAGTGCCGGCGCGTCGTTGATGCCGTCGCCGAGGAAGCCCACCGTGTGACCACGGCGCTGCAGCGCCTTGACCACGCGCGCCTTCTGCACGGGCGACATCTTGGCGAAGACCGTGGTGCGCTCGACCATCGCGTCGAGAGCATCGTCGTCGAGCTGCTCGATATCGCGGCCCAGGACGGACTCCTGCACATCGAGACCGACCTCGGTGCAGATCTTGCGCGTCACCGCCTCGTTGTCGCCGGTGATGACCTTCACCGCCACGCCGTGGTGGTTCAGCGCGCGAATGGCGGTCGCCGCGGAGTCCTTCGGCGGATCGAGGAACGCGAGGCAGCCGACAGCCGTGAGGCCCGCTTCGTCCGCCACGCCATAAGCGCGGTCGCCGGTGGGATCGCGACGCACGGCGACGATCAGCACGCGCAGCCCGTCCTCGTTGAGGCGATTTGTCATGGCGCGGATCTCGGCGCGCTTCTCCGAGGTCATCGGCTCCGTGACCTCACCGATGCGGGCCTCGCTGCAGATCGCCAGCATCTCTTCCACGGCGCCCTTGCAGACGAGCAACTGCTCGCCCTGCCCGTCCGCCACCACCACCGACATGCGGCGGCGCTGGAAGTCGAACGGAATCTCGTCGACAACGTGGAAGCGACGTGCCACCGGCTCGAGGTCGCGGTGGGCCAGCACGGCCTTGTCCATCAGGTTGCGCAGGCCGGTCTGGAAGCGGCTGTTGAGGTAGCCGTATTCCAGCGCGTCGTCGGAGTCGTCGCCGTTGAGGTCGACGTGACGCTCGAGCACGATCTTGTCGAGCGTCAGGGTGCCGGTCTTGTCCGTGCACAGCACGTCCATGGCACCGAAGTTCTGGATCGCGTTGAGGCGCTTCACCACCACCTTGCGCTTCGACATGGCGATGGCGCCCTTGCCGAGGTTGGCGGTGACGATCAGCGGCAGCATTTCGGGGGTCAGGCCCACGGCGACCGACAGGCCGAACATGAAGGCGCCCAGCCAGTCGTGCTTGTCGAAGCCGTTGATCAGGAAAACGACCGGCACCATGACCGCCATGAAGCGAATCAACAGCCAGCTCACCGAGGAGATACCGCGGTCGAAGCTGGTCTGCACGCGCTCGCCCGAGAGCGTGTGCGCCAGCGAGCCCAGGTAGGTGCGCGCACCCGTGGCCATCACCACGGCGGTCGCGGTGCCGGACACCACGTTGGTGCCCATGTAGCAGACGGTGGGCAGGTCGAGCGGACCGTTGGCGTCGCTGGCGAGAGTGGCGCCGGCCGCGGGCGCGACTTTCTCGACGGGGATGGACTCGCCGGTCAGGATCGCCTGGCTGATGAACAGGTCCTTGGCCGCCAACAGGCGGAGATCGGCGGGCACCATGTCGCCCGCCCCGAGATGGACGATGTCACCGACGACGAGTTCCTCGACCGGCACCTCGATACGCTCGGCGTGACCGTCCTCGGCGCGGCGGGTCACCGTGGAGGTATTGCGGACCATCGCCTTGAGCCGCTCGGCGGCCTGCGACGAGCGGAACTCCTGGGTGAACGACAGCAGCACGCTGATGCCGACCATCACGCCGATGATGATCGGCCCGGTGTAGTCGTCCTCGGTGAACAGCTGCACGACCGCAAGCACGAGCAGCACGATGATGAACGGGTTGCGAAAGGCATGCAGCAGCTGGATCGACCAGTGCGGCGGCTTCTCGTGGCCCACCTCGTTGATCCCGTCACGGTCGAGCCGCTCGGCGATGGCCTCTTCATCCAGGCCGTCCGGCCGGGAATGCAGCGCGCGCAGCAACTCGTCCGCCGGACGGTAGGCGTCCGCGGCGACGGTGGTGAAGGTCTTGGCGGCGACGGCCGCCTGCGAGGTGTGCTTCTTCATGACTCGCTGCCTTTCCGGACGCGGTGTCCGGTAGGGCGCGGGCGGCTCTCAGCGCTTAGCTGAAGGCGTGCGCGCCGGCGCGGAGCCGACGTTCGGTGTTCCGGGTAAACGTGAGGAACGGCGTAAGCCGCGCCGTAGTGTCTATGTCGCTGTTCATCGTTACGGGAGTTTGACGTCAGCCGGTTTCGCCTGGCTTTCCGCAAGTTCCAGCGGACGCGGCACGGTGATCGTGCGCTTGGCCGGGGCGGAGGCAGCGCCACGACGGCGGGCGAGAGCAAAAGCGAGACGGCGACCGAACATGCGCGGGCCGGTCTTTTCGATCTGGAGGTTCATGGCTCAATCCTCGGATAGCGGAAGCTCACGGCTTCCGACCGGGGAGAGCCGGACTTTCCCTAGCGGAGGAAAGCGCCGGCCGACCGGGTACGGTCGCCGTAGGCGTTGTTGTTTGCCAGCGCCGGGACCCGATGCGTGCGGGAGCCGGCGCGTCGACTAGGGTAGACGTCCATATGCCTGGGTAAGCTAAGAAGGGTGCCAGCCGAACCTGAGACGGCTCGGTAGCCGGGCAATTGTCGCGCCGCAGCGAAGATCGGTCAAGGGGTGGCGACGTTCCTACGCCGGTAGCGGGGCGGCGTCGGTGATTCGGGCCTCATACTCACGCGCCTCGCCCAACAACCATTCGCGGAAGCGCCCTACGCCACTGTGTGACTCGGACCGCTTCGGATACACGAGGTAATACGCTTCCGCCACGCGCAGCCGCTCCTTGCACAACACGGTCAGCGCGCCGCACTCGATCAGCGACCGCGCCATGACCAGACGTCCAAGCGCGACGCCCATGCCTTCGAGCACCGCGCGCTGCAGGTGCTCGGTATTGTCGAAGCGGGCGACATATCGGGAAGGCAGTGGCATGCCGAACGCCTCGGCCCAGTCGTTCCATCGACCCGACGGATCGCCCAGCAGCGGCCAGCCTGCCAGCGACACGTCCGGCAGGCCGCCCATCTTGCGCACCAGCGACGGACTGGCGATCGGAACGATGTACTCGCCGAACAGACGATCCGACTTCGTACGCGGCCATGACCCGAGCCCGTAGCGGAACGCCACGTCGATCGCCGGCTCGCGATCGAAATCGACCACCGAGACGGATGACGAGAGGCTGAGCTCCAGTTCGGGATGCGCGCCCACCAGTTTCGGCAGACGCGGTACGAGCCAGCTCGAGGCCACGGAAGGCATCACGCTGAGCGTCACGGCGTCCTCGTGGCGACTCTCATAACGATTGAGCGCGTGCTCGATTCCCTCGAAATGATGGCCGATCGCATCGAGCAGATGGGCGCCATCCGCCGTGAGGGTCACGCCGCGCGGACCCCGGTCGAACAGCGACCGCCCGAGACGCTCCTCCAGATTGCGGATCTGATGGCTCAACGCACTGACCGTGAGGTTCAGCTGTTCCGCGGCGCGCGACAGCTTGCCCGTGCGGGCGACCAGGACGAACCCCTGAAGCAGACCGAGCGGGAGGCGGGACATGTGAATTTTCCTCAAGGCCGGGTTGCAAACATATCGCTTTTTGGCGTCTTGCGGAACGGGCACCCTTTAGCTCACTGATAGTCGCAAGGGGTTGCGACTCCACCGCACGGGAGCACTCTCATGGCATCGATCTTCACCGGCCTCGCCTTCATGCACGGTCACATCGTGGACCGCGATCTGGTCATGCGCCTGGGTCGCGATGAGCCGACGCCGCAGGCAGGTGCAGGGGCCCCGGCGCCGGTCGCCCGTCCGCGAAAGGAATGGCCCCGAACCGTCGACGCAACCGCGGTGCACGCCGCGTGCCCCACCTGCTGCTGACCGACACATCACGTGAACCTTGCGTGCTTCACCATGGGGGTTTCCGCCCACATCGGAGAGACGCATGAAGCATCGTCAACTGGGACGCTCGTCCCTGCAGGTCGCGCCACTGGCGTTCGGTGGCAACGTGTTCGGCTGGAGTGCGGACGAAGCGCGCTCGTTCGAACTGCTGGACGCGTTCGTCGATCACGGGCTCAACCTGATCGACACGGCGGACGTCTATTCGCGCTGGGTCGAGGGTAACGAAGGAGGCGAGTCGGAAGCCATCATCGGCCGCTGGCTGAAACAATCGGGCAAGCGTGACAAGGTGCTGATAGCGACCAAGGTGGCTAAATGGGACCGCTATCCTGGCCTGTCCCCGGTCAACATCAAAGAGGCGGTGGAGGATTCGCTGCGTCGGCTTCAGACCGATCACATCGATCTGTATCAGGCGCATGAAGACGATCCGAAGGTGCCGCTGGAGGAAACCCTGCGCGCGTTCGACGACCTCGTGCAGGCGGGCAAGGTACGCGTCATCGGCGCATCCAATTTCGAAGCGGCGCGCCTGGACGATGCATTGAAGACGAGCGAGGAAAAAGGCCTTTCACGCTACGAATCGCTGCAGCCCGAATACAACCTGATGGATCGCGCGGGGTTCGAAAGCGCTCTGCAACCGCTCTGCGTCAGGGAGCGCGTTGGAGTGATCAGCTACTACTCGCTGGCCAGCGGGTTCCTCAGCGGCAAGTACCGCAGCGAAGCGGATCTGAGCAAGAGCAAGGCACGCGGCGGCAAGGTCAAGGCTTACCTCAACGACCGGGGCTATCGCGTCCTTGCCGCGCTGGATCAGGTTGCCGAAGCCCACAGCGCAAAGCCCGCGCAGGTGGCGCTCGCCTGGGTGATGGCGCAGCCTTCCATTGCTGCCGCCATTGCCAGCGCAACGACGGTGGAGCAGTTGGCGGAACTGGCGAAGGCCGCGGAGCTCACGCTGTCCAGCGAGCAGCTGGACGCACTGAAGCAGGCGTCGGATAGCTGAGGTCTGGCGATCAGTGACTGCCGCGTCGTCAGACGTCGGCCGTGTATAAAAAAACGGGCCCCGGTCGTCATGACGACCGGGGCCCGTGCGTTTCGCGGCCAGAGGCCGCTCCTACATGATCAGCGTGCGGCGTTCAGCGCATCCAGTGCCGCGTTGAGCGTAGCGCTCGGGCGCATCGCCGCGCTGACCTTCGCCATGTCCGGATGATAATAACCACCGATTTCGACGGCCTTGCCCTGCGCACCGTTGAGCTCCCCGATGATCTTGTCCTCGTTTTCAGCCAGCGTCTTCGCCACCGCCGTGAACTTCGCCTTGAGGTCGGCATCGTCGCTCTGTGCCGCCAGCGCCTCGGCCCAGTACATCGCCAGGTAGAAGTGGCTGCCGCGATTGTCGATCTCGCCGACCTTGCGAGCGGGCGACTTGTTGCTGTCGAGGAAACGGCCGTTGGCGATATCGAGCGTCTTCGCCAGCACGCGGGCATGCTTGTTGTCGTAGCGCTCGCCGAGGTGCTCGAGCGACGCTGCCAGGGCGAGGAATTCACCGAGCGAATCCCAGCGCAGGTAACCCTCTTCGACAAACTGCTGGACGTGCTTCGGCGCCGAACCACCCGCGCCGGTCTCGAACAGGCCGCCACCCGCCATCAGCGGCACGATGGAAAGCATCTTCGCCGACGTACCCAGCTCCATGATCGGGAACAGGTCGGTGAGGTAGTCGCGCAGCACATTGCCGGTGACCGAGATCGTATCTTTCCCCTGGCGGATGCGCTCCAGCGAGAACGTCGTCGCGGCGACGGGATCGAGCACGCGGAGATCGAGGCCACTGGTGTCGTGATCCTTCAGGTAACGCTCGACCTTGGCGATCACCTGCGCGTCGTGCGCGCGGTTCCTGTCCAGCCAGAAGACCGCCGGGGTTTCGGAAAGACGGGCGCGCTGCACGGCGAGCTTCACCCAGTCCTGGATCGGCGCATCCTTGGTCTGACACATGCGCCAGATGTCGCCCTGCTCCACGGCATGTTCGAACACGACCGTGCCGTCGTCGGCGACGACGCGAACCGAGCCATCGGCGGGCACCTGGAACGTCTTGTCGTGCGAACCGTATTCCTCAGCCTTCTGCGCCATCAGGCCGACGTTGGGCACACTGCCCATCGTGGCCGGATCGAACGCCCCGTGGGCGATGCAATCCTCGATCACCGCCTGATAGACGCCAGCGTACGAACGATCGGGAATCACCGCCTTCGTATCCTGCAACTTGCCTTCGGCATTCCACATGCCGCCGGAGTCGCGGATCATCGCCGGCATCGACGCGTCGACGATCACGTCGCTGGGCACGTGCAGATTGGTGATGCCCTTATCCGAGTTGACCATGGCCAGCGACGGACGGTTGGCGTATTCGGCCGTCAGGTCGGCTTCGATAGCGGCGCGGGTGGAGTCATCGAGTTTGCCGAGCCGGGCGTAGAGGTCACCGATGCCGTTGTTGGCGTCGAAGCCGACCTGCTTCAGCGCGTCGGCGTGCTTTGCCAGCACGTCCTTATAGAACTCGCGCACCACGATACCGAACATGATCGGGTCGGAGACCTTCATCATCGTGGCTTTCAGGTGCAACGAGAACAGCACGCCCTTAGCCTTCGCGTCGGCAATCTGCGCATCGATGAACGACGCCAGCGCCTTCCGGCTCATGACCGCGGCGTCGACGATTTCGCCGGCTTTCACCGCGACCTTTTCTCTCAGAACCTTGCTGCTGCCATCCTTGCCGGCAAATTCGATACGCAGGCTGCCGGCCTTGTCGATGGTCGCCGACTTTTCGCTGCCATAGAAATCACCGCCCTCCATGTGCGAGACATGCGACTTCGACTCGGGCGACCACTTACCCATGCGATGCGGATGCTTGCGCGCGTAGTTCTTGACCGAAAGCGGTGCGCGGCGATCTGAGTTGCCTTCGCGCAGCACGGGATTGACAGCGCTGCCCATGGCCTTGCCATAGCGCGCGTTGATCTCTTTCTCTTCGTCGGTCGACGGCGCGTCGACGTAATCGGGCAGCTTGTAGCCCTGCGACTGAAGCTCCCTGATGGCCGCCTTCATCTGCGGCACGGAGGCGCTGATGTTGGGGAGTTTGATGATGTTGGCTTCCGGCGTCGTCGCCAGCTCGCCGAGTTCGGCAAGGTGGTCGCCGATCTTCTGCTCAGCCGTGAGGCGGTCGGGGAACTGCGCGAGGATACGACCGGCGAGCGAGATGTCGCGCGTTTCGACGGCCACACCCGCCGTGCCGGCGAAGGCTTCGACGATGGGCAGGAAGGAGGCGGTGGCCAGGAACGGCGCTTCGTCGGTGAGCGTGTAGATGATCTTGGGCGAGCTGGACATGATTCGGCGAGCCTTATGCTTGAGTGGGCCAGGTCATGGGGGCTGGCCGGCGCAAGCCTCAAGGGGCGCACCGGCGAGCGGGAAACCGGACCATTGTGGCCCGATTGGGCGACTATCGCCAACAGGCCCGGGCGCCACCGCAGGCTGTCCGACTGACACCCGCCCCTGTCGCCAGCAGGCCTGCACGCCACCCGTCTGCGGCGAGCCAGTGGAGACGCGTCCGTGCTCCCGTGGGAGCCACCCTCCTGGCGATGCGTTACGCGCCGGTATCGAGCGCGAGCCGCCGGGCTTTCCGACGTGCCTTACGCGCTTTCCAACGCTCCGACAGGCAAGCGAAGATCACGTACAACGCCGGCGTCGACAACAGGGTCAGGCTCTGCGAAATCAGCAAACCGCCGATCATCGCGATACCCAGCGGGCGACGCAGTTCCGAACCCTCGCCCAGGCCGATCGCCAGCGGAAGCGCCGCCAGAATGGCGACCATCGTGGTCATCATGATCGGACGGAAGCGCACCAGGCAGGCCTCACGGATCGCCTCCTTCGAGGTGAGGTGATGCTCGCGCTCGGCGACCAGGGCGAAGTCGATCATCATGATCGCGTTCTTCTTGACGATACCGATCAGCAGCACCAGCGCGATCATCGCCACCACGGACAGTTCGGTATCGGTGATCACGAGCGCGGCCAGTGCCCCCACACCCGCGGCCGGCAGCGTGGAGATGATCGTCACCGGATGGATCAGGCTCTCGTAAAGCATGCCCATCAGCAGATACACCACGACGATCGCGGCAAGAATCAGCAGCGGCATATCGCTCTGCGACTGCTGAAAGCGCCGGAAGTCGCTGCCGGTATCCAGACGGATATCGCCCGGCATGCGCATGCCGTCGATCGTCTTCTGGATGATCTCCATCGCCTCACCCATGCTGACGTTGGGCGCGAGATTGAAGCTGACGCCCATGCTCGTGTACTGATCCTCGTGCACGATCTGGCTGGGCGCGAGGCCCGCCTCCTGCTTCGTCACGGCGGACATCGGCACCATCGCGCCGTTGTCGGAACGCACGTAGATCTGGTTGAGCGCTTCCGGGGTCGCCGCGAACTGCGGCAGCGAGTTGACGATCACCCGGTACTGGTTGATATCCGAATAGATCGTGGATACCGCGCGCTGGCCGAAGGCGTTGTACAGCGCCCCGTCGATGTTGCCGATCGACACGCCGAGGCGGGACGCCGTGTCTCGGTCGATCACCATGTTCTGACGCAGGCCCTGCGCGTCGATGTCGCTGCCCACGTCGGTCAGCATCTTGTTCTTCTTCAGCGCATCGACCAGCTTCGGCAGCCAGGTCTGCAGTTCGACGATGTCGTTGCCCTTCAGCGACACCGAATACTGACCGCCCTGCGTCGAACCGCCACCGCCACCGGTCGGCAGGTCCTGGATCGGACGGAGCCGCAGGTTGAGATCGGGGTATTTGTTCGCCGCCGCGGAGAGACGGTCGAGCACGTCGAACGTCGTACCCTTGCGGCCCTCGGCCACCGTCTTCAGCTCGATATTGAACTGACCGGTGGAACCCGTGCGGCTCGTACCCAGGCGCGAGCCCACGGCCTTCACGTCCGGATCGTCGAGCAGCATGGTCGTCAGTCTGGCCTGGCGCGTCTGCATCTCACCGAACGACACGGTGGAGCTGGATGTCGCACGCGCACCGATGAGCCCGGTGTCCTGGGGCGGGAAAAAGCCGCCCTTCACCATGCCGAAGAGGACGATCGTGATGCCGATCAGCACCAACGGCGTGAGAGCCATCAGCAAGGCGTGACGCAAGGTCCAGTCGAGCGCACGGCGGTAGACGCCGACCATGCGCTCGTGCATGCGCTCGAGAGCCAGCCCGAACTTCGACTCCGGCTCGTCGTTTTTATGCGCGGTGAGAAAATGCGCGCACAACGAGGGTGTCAGCGTCAGCGAGATCACGGCGGAGACGAGAATCGCCGCCACCAGCGTGACCGTGAACTCCTTGAAGAACATGCCGATGATGCCCGGCGCGAGCAGCAGCGGAATGAATACCGCGACCAGCGAGCCGGTAATCGAAACGATGGTAAAACCGATTTCGCGCGCACCGAGCAACGCGGCCTCGAATCGGGGAATCCCTTCGTCCATATGACGGATGACGTTTTCGATCACGACGATGGCGTCATCGACGACGAAGCCGATCGCGATGACCAGCGCCAGCAGCGTCAGGTTGTTCAGCGTGTATCCGAACGCATACATCACGACGAACGCGCCGGCCAGCGACAGCGGCACGGCAAGCCCGGCGATCACCGTCGGTGCCAGTCGGCGCAGGAACAGCGCCATGGTCATGATCACCATGGCGAGACTGATCAGCAGCGTCGCCTGTACTTCGTGCAGCGACGCGCGGATCGTGGGCGTGCCATCGAAGAACGAATGCAGCTGGACACCGGCGGGAAGCCAGGTCTGCATCGTGGGGATCTGCGCCTTGATGCGATCCACGGTGTCGATGACGTTCGCGTCCGACTTGCGGAACACGTACATCAGGATACCGGGGCGTCCGTTGAACCACGCCGCCTGGTACGCGTCCTGCTGGCCGTCGTATACCTTGGCCACGTCGGAAAGGCGGATCGGCACGCTGTTGTTCACGCCGATGATCAGCTTGCCGAACTCCTCCGCCGTATGTAGTGAGTCGGTGGCGGTCACCGCCATGGTCGTCTTGCCGTCCGAAAGGAAGCCCTGCGGTGAGGTGACGTTGGCCGCGGTGAGCGCATTACGCAGCTGATCCGGCGACAGGCCCATGGCGTTGAGCGCGCGAAGGTTGACGTCGACACGGATCGCGGGCGTCGCACTGCCCGCGATGTCCACCGAGGCGATGCCTTCCTGCTGGCGAAGGCGCTGGGCGAGGATGGAGTCGGCGACGTTGTAGAGAGCGGTGGGCGCGACGGTGTCCGATGTCAGCGCCAGCACGATCACCGGATCGTCGTTGGGATTGGCCTTCTGGTACGACGGCGCATTCAGCAACCCGCTGGGCAGGTCCGGCTGGGCGGCATTGATCGCGGACTGAACGTCGCGTGCCGCGGCATCGATATTGGTGCCGTTCTGGAAAAACAGCAGCACGAAGCTGCTGCCCTCGGAGCTGTTCGACCGCATCGACTCCACACCGGGCACCTGGCCCAGGTGGCGTTCCAGCGGCGCGGCTACCGTCGATGCCATCGTACTGGCGTCCGCACCCGACTGCTGCGCCTGGACGAAGATCGCCGGGAACTGGATGTTCGGCAGCGCGGCCACGCCGAGCAGCGAATAACAGATGACGCCGATCACGAAGATACCGATCGCCAGGAGCGATGTACCGATGGGACGACGGATGAACGGACCGGAGATATTCATGGATGGGAACGGGACATCGTGCTCGGGATGGCGCGGAGTGATCCGTTCCTAACGCGCCATCCGGAAAAAGGTTTCGCCGGGCGGCGAACCGTCCGGCGAAAAAGGGGGTTTCCAGGGGCTTCGAAGCCTGGCGTCATCGGCTCGCCGGCCGGGCCTGCGAGGCTTCCAGTGCCAGGGCGCGTTGTCGCTTGCGCTCCGCCAGCCAGTCGGAGAACCGCTCCATGTAGAGGTAGATGACCGGCGTGGTGTACAACGTGACCAGCTGCGAAAGCAGCAGGCCGCCGACGATCGACACACCCAGCGGCTTGCGCAGTTCCGAGCCGATACCGTTGCCCAGTGCCAGCGGCAGCGCGCCGAGCAGCGCCGCCGCCGTGGTCATCATGATCGGACGGAAGCGAAGCAGGCAGGCGCGGCGGATGGCGTCGTGCGCGTTCAGGCCGGTCCGCTTCGCCTCGATGGCGAAGTCGATCATCATGATCGCGTTTTTCTTCACGATACCGATCAGCAGCACGATACCGACGATGCCGTCGACCGAGAGGCTCATGCCGCAGAGGATCAATGCGAGCAGCGCGCCGACACCCGCGGGCGGCAGCGTCGAAATGATCGTCAGCGGGTGGATGTAGCTCTCATAGAGCACGCCCAGCACGATGTAGATCACGATGATCGATGCCAGCAGCAGCAACACTTCGTCGCCGACGGACGAGGAGAACTCCGCGGCCTTGCCGATGAACTGACCGCGCACCTGCGGCGGGAAGTTGAGCTGCTGCTCGACCTCGTGGATCGCGTCCACCGCGCTGGAAAGCGATTCGCCCGGCGCCAGGTTGAAGGAGATCGTCACCGCGGGCAGCTGCTGCAGGTGGCTGACCACCAGCGGTGCCGTGGTGACGACCGCGCTGGCAAGAGAGGCGATGGGAATGTTGCCGCCTGCACCGACCTGGAAGCCGACGTTACCCGTGTTGCCGATGCCCGACGGGGTCGCCGAGTTGCTCGACGCCAGCTGACCGAAACTGGTCGCGTTGGAACCGGTCAGGGCGCCGTTGCCGTTGCCGCGGACCGTCAGCTTGTTCAGCAGATCGTTGCTGTTGCGGAACTCCGGCGCGACTTCGAGTACGACGCGGTACTGGTTGAGCTGGGTGAAGATGGTCGAGATCTGGCGCTGGCCGTACGCGTCGTACAGCGTGTCGTCGATCGTCTGCACCGGCACGCCGAGGCGGCTGGCGCTGTCACGATCGATGGTCAGCTTGAGCGCGGTGCCCTGATCGGCCAGGTTGTTGTCGACGTCGGCCAGTTCCTTGCGTTTACGCAGCGCGGAAGTCATCTGCTGCGCATAGCCGGCCAGTTCGGTCGAGCTCACGTCCGACAGCGAGTACTGGTACTCCGTGGCGGACACCTGCGTGTCCAGCGTCACGTCCTGCACGGGCTTCAGGTAGAGCGCGACGCCGGCGATACCCGACGCCGCCCGCTGCAGACGTGGCAGGACGGTGTCGAGCGCTTCGCGGTCGCCGCGGTCCTTCAGCACCAGCGACAGCTGACCCTGATTGAGTGTCGGATTGATCGAACCCGCACCGATGAAGGCGGCCACGCCGGCCACGGCGGGGTCCTTGGCCAGGGCATCGGCCACGGCCTTGGTGCGGACTTCCATCTGGGGGAAGGCGACGTTCTGGTCGGCCTGCACGACAGCCGTGATCATGCCGGTGTCCTGCTCGGGCAACAGGCCTTTCGGAATGACGATGTAGAGCACAACCGTGAGGGCGACGGTGAGCGCGGCGACGATCATCGTCAGCGGGCGATGATCGAGCACCCAGTCGAGGCTGCTGCCGTAACCTTCGACGATGCGCGACCACGCGTTGTGCTTGCCCGAGGCGGCCGCGTGCTCGTGCGCGTCTTCCGCGTCCGGCAGTTCGTCGGCCTTGAGCAGGTAGGCGCACATCATCGGCGTGAGCGTCAGCGAGACGAGCATCGAGATGATGACCGCGATCGTCAGCACCCAGGCGAACTCGTGGAACAGGCGACCCGTGACACCCGGCATCAGCAGGAGCGGCAGGAACACGGCCACCAGCGAGACGGTCAGCGACAGCACCGTGAAGCCGATTTCCTTCGCGCCGACTTCCGCGGCGGTCTTCGCGTCCTGACCCTGCTCGATATAGCGGACGATGTTTTCGATCATCACGATCGCATCGTCGACCACGAAGCCCGTCGCGACCGCCAGCGCCATCAGCGACAGGTTGTCCAGCGACATGCCGGCGAAGGACATCACACCGAACGTGCCCATCAGCGACAGCGGCACCGCCACGGACGGAATCACCGTGGCCCACAGACGGCGCAGGAAGACGAAGATCACCGCGACGACGAGGCAGATGGTGAGGATCAGCGTGAACTGCACGTCCTCCACCGAAGCGCGGATGGTAATCGTGCGATCCGAGAAGACCTTCAGGTGAACGTCGGCCGGCAGCACCTTCTGCAGATCGGGAATGGTCTGACGGATGGACTGCACCGTCTGCACGATGTTGGCACCGGGCTGGCGACGGATGTCGAGCAGCACGGCCGGTTTGCCGTTGGCCCAGGCCGCCAGCTGATCGTTCTCGACACCATCGATGACATTGGCCACGTCGGACAGGCGCACGGGCGCACCGTTCTTGTAGCTGATGATCGTGCCCTTGTAATCGGCGGCGTCGGCCAGCTGGTCGTTCGTGCCGATGCTGTAGGACTGCGTCTTGCCGTTGAGCGTGCCCTTGGGCGCGTTGACGTTGGCTTCCGTGAGCGAGCTGCGCACGTCTTCCATGGTCAGGCCGAGGTTGGCCAGCTGCGCCGGGTTGACCTGGATGCGCACGGCGGGGCGCACGTTGCCGGCGATCGACACCAGGCCCACGCCCTGAACCTGGGCGAGTTTCTGCGCGATGATCGAGTCCGCGTAATTGTTGACGTCGCGCAGCGGCAGGCTGTCGGACGTGAGCATCAGCGTCATGATCGGCGCATCGGCCGGGTTCACGCGGTTGTAGACGGGCGGATACGGCAGGTTGTTGGGCAGCGTGCCGCGTGCCTGGTTGATCGCCGCCTGTACGTCCTGCGCGGCGATGTCGATATCCCGGTCCATGTTGAACTGCAGGATGATCGTCGACAGACCGGCCGACGAATCCGAGCTCATCGAGGCCAGACCGGAGATCTGTCCGAAGTTACGTTCCAGCGGCGTGGTGATCAGCGCCGCCATCGTGGACGCGCTGGCGCCGGGATACTGCGTGGTGACGACCAGGCTCGGGGCATCGATTTCCGGCAGCGCCGAAACCGGCAGCTGGCGGTAGCCAAGGATGCCGAGCAACAGCACCGCCACCATCAGCAGCGAGGTCGCGATCGGCCGGCGAATGAAGAGTGTCGAGAAACCCACGAGTAAGTCCTGGTGTCGGGACCTTGCGGTCCGTTGGCGGCGCGTCCGTCATGGACGCGCCACGCGCGCTATCAGCCGCGGCGACCGCCGCCCTGGCGACCCTGCTGACCCGTCTTGGCCTTCTGCAGTTCTTCCGCCGTCGGCGCCGCTGGCACCTGGCCCGGCGCCAGCGGGTTCACCTTCGAACCCGGCTTCAGGCGGAACTGGCCTTCGGTGACGATCTTGTCGCCCAGCTTCACGCCCTTGGTCAGCATCACGTGGCTGTCGCCCACTTCCGTGGCGGTTTCCACCGTCTGCATCTTGACCGTGTTGTCGCCCTGCACGACGTAGACGTAGTCGCCATCCGGACCACGCTGTACGGCCTGCGAAGGCACCACGAGGCCGTTCTTGACGGTGCGCACCTTCAGCTGCACGTTGACGAACTGGCCCGGCCACAGCTGGGTCTTTTCGTTGTCGAACAGCGAACGCAGACGGAAGGTGCCGGTCGTGGTGTCGATGGTGTTGTCGAGCACGTCGAGGTGACCCGTGGCGATCGGATGCGCATCGACACGGTCGAGCGCCGACACCTCGAGCTGGGACAGACCGTCGCCACTCACCGAGCTGCGGACCAGGTCCAGGTTTTTCTCAGGGAGGTAGAACATCACGTAGATCGGATGCAGCTCGGTCAGGGTGACGATGGCATCGCCCGACGCGACGATGTTGCCGGCGTCGACCGAGCGGATGCCGGCCAGGCCGTCGATCGGCGCGATGACCTTGGTAAAGCCCAGTTGCACCTGTGCGGCGCGGATGGCCGCCTGATCGGCCGTCACGGTCGAAGCCGACTGGTCGAGGGTGTTCTTCAGGTTATCCAGGTCCTGCTTGGACACATACTGCTGGCCGCCTTTGCTGACCAGATTCTGGGAACGGTCGAGGTTGTTCTTGGCCGTCGCCACCAGAGCCTGGTCCTGCCTGAGCTTCGCGACGGCCTGGTCGTAGTTGGACTGGATGGTGCGCGGATCGATTTCCGCGATCACGTCACCCTTCTTCACTTCCTGGCCTTCCTGAAAGTTCAGCTTCATCAGCTGACCGCCGACCTGCGGGCGGACCGTGACGGTGTTGCGCGCCTGGACGGTGCCCAGCGCGGTCAGGTAGACGGGCACATCCTGGCTGGCCACGGGCACGACCGTGACCGGAACCGGCGGCTGATCCTTGCCCTGCCCCTCGCCGTTGGCCTGCGCACTGGCCGCGTGGGCGGGATCGCCCTCTTTGGCACGGTGGCTGCGAACGACAAAGAAGCCCGCGATCAGCACGACGACAATGACGGCCAGCGCGATTTTCCAGAAACGCGACATGAAACACTCCCAGGTGGATAACCGGACGAAACAGCGTTCTCGTCCGTGCGCGCCGTGCGCCAGGGGGTTTATAGCCCCTGAAGGTTAAGATTCGACGCCGACAATATAGGGTTAGGGGAACGGCATTGAACAATGCCGGTTGACAGGGGTACAGCATGACTGACGGCACGGGTTGGCGGGTGAGCAGGCCGTTTCGGCAGACCGCCGACTCCCGGGGAGGTTCCGTTATACTCGCCCGGTTCGACGCCGCATCGCGGCTTGCAGGCACGCCGAATCCCGGGGAGGGGGCCGGCACACCCAAATCCAGTGGAGTGAATGCGTGAGCGGTTCTCCAAGCAAGTCCGACCAGAACTTCATGCGTCAGTTTTCCCTGCTGACCGCCGGCCTCAGCGTCCTCGCCATCGTCCTGATGGTCGTGGCGTACCTTATATACAGTCGCATCCCCAAGGATGAGGACCCGGCCGTCGCCAAGCGGACCGAAGCCCGTATCGCGCCCGTCGGCGCGGTCTATGCCGGCGACACGGGCCGTGCGGCCATGCAGGCCGCGCAGGAGGCCGCCGCCAAGGCCGCCGCCGCGCAGGTCGCCTACGGCGGCAGCACCGACGGCAAGACGATTTACGACAACCTCTGCCACAGCTGCCATACGGCCGGCGTGGCCGGTGCGCCCAAGCTGGGTGACAAGGGCGCCTGGTCGGCGCGTCTCGCCGAGGGCATCGCGACCCTGACCAAGCACGCCATCGAGGGCTACACGGGCCCGGACGGCAACCACATGCCGGCCAAGGGCGGTAATCCGTCGCTGACGGACGAGCAGGTCACCAACACCGTCAAGTGGATGGCCGACCAGGCCAAGTGATCGCGGCCGGGGCTTCCCCGGTCCGTTCCGCTTGCCGGACGATCAGCTCCGCCCGAGCACCCAGTTCGCCGCGAAGGCCCTGAGTTCCGGGAAGAAACGCTCGAACGTCCCCTTCAGCGCGTCGTCTTCCGAGAGCAGAAGCGGCATGGCATCGGCCACCGGGTTCGCCCGCGATAGTCGCTGGGAAATCCCGCGCAGCGCCTTACCGATCGCCTCGGCGTTCCGATAGCCCGCCGGCAGGTCATTGGCGTCCATGTAGCCGAGGAACCGCTTCAGGTGGTCCGGCAGCAGGGCATCGGCCTCGTGCAGCTCCTGGCGTAGCCGGGTCGAGTAGGTCTCCAGCGGCACATCGGACCAGCGGGCGAAGTCGCGCGCCAGACAATGGTCGAACCACATGTCCAGAAGGATTCCCGCGTAGCGGCGGAACGGCGCGGGCATACGCTCGCGGGCGGCACGAACTTCCTCATGCCGGTCGGTGAAGCTGTCGATGGCCCGGTGCAGATGGATCCCGTCGCGGACGCGCGGCGGCAGGTGATCGCCGGGGGTGCCGTGCACGAAGTCCCCCATCGTTCCGCCCAGCCGCAACGCCGCGTCGTCACCCGCCAGCAGGGCGTGGGCGAGGACGTTCATGGCGTGTCACCGCCGCGTCGCGAACGGCCACCGGTTATCATGGAGGGCATGAGCGCACTTCAACCTACAGCGCCGGAGCATTTTCCGGACGAGACCGTGAGCTTCGCGCTGGCGGGTCCCGCAGGCAAGCTCGAATGCGAAGCCAAGCCCAGCGACGCCGAACTCCGCCGCGATGCCATCGCCGTCATCTGCCACCCGTTGTCCACCGACGGCGGCAGCATGCATAACAAGGTGGTCACGATGGTCGAGCGCGCGCTACGCGAGTCCGGCCTGGACACCGTCATCTTCAACTTCCGCAGCGTCGGTCAGTCCGAAGGCGAGTTCGACGGCGGTGAGGGTGAGAGCGACGATCTCGCCGCGGTGGTCGACTGGGCGCGTAAGGCGCGACCGGGCGCCGCGCTCTGGCTCGCCGGCTTCTCCTTCGGCAGCTACGTGACCCTCCGCAACGCCGTGCGCCTCGACGCCCGTGCACTGATCAGCATCGCGCCTCCCGCCGCCGGTCGCGGCTGGGATTTCTCACAGGTCGAGCTGCCCGCGTGCCCGTGGCTGGTGGTCATGGGCGACGCCGACGAAATCGTCGAGCCGCAGGCCGTCTACGACTGGATCGAGAGCATCCCCGACGCGCAGCGGCCGCATCTGGTGAAGATGGAGGAGACCAGCCACTTCTTCCACCGCCGTCTCATGGATCTGCGGGGCGCCATCAAGAACGCGGTCAAGGAATGGCCGCCGGCGCCGCACGCCGCATGAACGGCACGGCAGCGACACCCGGCGAGCGTTACCGGGACGGCATCGCCGGCCACCGGTGGGAATCCGACCCCGCCCAACTGCCGGTGATCACCGAGTTCGACCGGCTGCACGCCGGCCTGTGCGCGCCGGTAACGGCGCCGGCCGGGGCTTGTTCGGCCGCCTGCGCAACATGCTCGGCGGCGAGCCGCGTCAGGCGGTTCCCGGGCTGTACCTGTGGGGAAGCGTCGGTCGCGGCAAGACCTTCCTGATGGATCTGTTCGTCTCGAGCCTCGCCCCCGGGCTGGCGCTGCGCCGGCACTTCCACCGTTTCATGCTGGAGGTTCACGGCATGCTGCGCGAGCTGGGCGAACGACAGAACCCGCTCGACGAAGTGGCCGGGCAGCTCGCCGCGAAGTGCCGGGTGCTCTGTCTCGACGAGTTTCTCGTGTCGGACATCGGCGACGCCATGATCATCGCCGGGCTGCTCGACGGCCTGTTCGCCCGTGGCGTCACGCTCGTCACCACTTCGAATACACCGCCATCCGGGCTCTACAAGGACGGCTTGCAGCGTGCGCGTTTCCTGCCCGCCATCGCGGCGATCGAGAAGCACTGCGTCGTCCACGAGATGGTCTCGCCGCGCGACTGGCGACTGCGCGCACTCAGCCAGGCGTCCGTCTATCTGGTGCCGCCCGGCCTGGAAGCCGAGCATTCGCTGACGCGGATCTTCTCGGGTCAGGCGCAGGGCGACACGATCGACGGTGGCGAACTCGCCATCAACGGACGCGAGGTGCCGGTGCGCAAGCGTGCCGGGAACATCGTATGGTTCGACTTCGCCGCGCTCTGCGAGGGGCCCCGTGCCGTCGCGGACTACATCGAACTGGCCAGGGCCTACCCCGCCGTCATCGTGTCCAACGTGCCTCAGTTCACCGTCTTCACCGAGAATGAAGCCAAGCGCTTCGTGCTGCTGGTCGACGAATTCTACGACCGCCACGTCAAGCTGGTGATATCCGCCGCGGCGCCGATCACCGAGCTCTATGACGGAACGAAGCTGCGCGCGGAGTTCGGTCGTACCGAGTCACGGCTGATCGAGATGCAGAGCGAGGACTACCTCGGGCGTGACCATAAGCCTTGATCCAGCGTGGACAGCGACGGCTGGAAGGCCGCATGCTTGGGGCTTCATGCTTTACGGGCGGGGTCACCCGCGCCACCTGACGAGGAACGCCATGGAACATTGCGAGCTGATTCCGGGTCGCGGCATTCGCCGCGGCGACACCGACATTTTCTTTGGCATGACGCGCAAGAAGCTCCGCGACGCGCTCGGCTGGAAGTCCGGTGGTGACAACATCTGGGACGATGAAGACGAATACAGCGACGCCGAAGGCAACGACTGGGTCCGGCTGCGCTTCCTCGACGACAAGCTTTGCGACATCGAGGTCATGGGCGGCCAGCTCACCCACGAAGGCATCGATCTGCTTCCCACCAGCATGCCCGCGTTGCGCGCGGCCCTGAAGAAAGGCGGGATGGCGCTGGAGAAGACGGAGTGGTTGTCCGAAGGGCACGACTGTGTCGACCTGCAGATCGTCGTCGCGTCCAAAGACGATATCGGCGACGCGGGCGACGAGATCGAATGGGTCATCACCAGCAGCGACTTCCGGGTCGAATGATCGGCCATGGCGCCATGATGGCAGGGCGCCTGCGCGCCGCTTCAGGCGTCCTGCTCGCCTTGTTGCTCACGGCCTGCGCCTCCGCGCCGGCCATCGCGCCGCAGCACAGTCCGCTGGCTCATTGGACGCCGTCGCCAAACTTCAATGCGCGCAAGCCCCAGCTCATCGTGCTTCACCACACGTCCATCGGCGATGCGAGCGCCGCGCTCCGCGTCCTGCGCACGCGTAACAGCGAAGGCCCCGTCAGCGCGCATTACCTGGTGGAAATGGATGGCCGCATCGACCAGCTGGTCGACGATGGCAACCGCGCCTGGCATGCGGGTGCGGCGCGCTGGGGCGACATGACCGACCTCAATTCATCGTCGATCGGCATCGAGATCGACAACGACGGGGTGTCGCCCTTCACCGAACCGCAGATCCAGGCACTGATCAACCTGCTCGCCGATCTGACCTCACGCCTCGGCATCCCGAGACAGGCCGTGGTCGGCCATGGAGATATCGCGCCGGGCCGCAAGAACGACCCGAGCGCGCTCTTCCCGTGGGCCACGCTGTCACGCTACGGCTTCGGTCTGTGGCCCGATGCCACGCTGCTACCCGCACCGGCCGGCTTCGACAGCCTCGCGGCCATGCGCCTTGTCGGCTACGACGTATCCAATCCTCGCAGCGCCATCATCGCGTTCCATCGGCACTACCGCGCCATGGAGACCGATGCGCTGGACGTGACCGACGCGGCGATCCTGTATTCGCTTCAGCGCAAGCTGATGGCGCCGCGTCAGTAAGCGAACGACGCGAACGCGGCGATGGTCCGATCCACGCCTTCATCATCGATGTCCAGATGGGTCACGAGGCGGACCGACGGCAGATAACCGATGCTCAGTCGCACGCCGGCGTTCGCCATGTGCGTGGCCAGATCCTTCAGCCGCGGGGCCGGAACGTCGACGAAAACCATGTTCGTATGGCAACCGGTGACATCGAGGCCATCGATTGCGCGCAGTCCGTCAGCGAGTCGCGCGGCACGGGCATGGTCGTCGGCGAGGCGCTCCACGTGGTGATCGAGCGCGTACATCGCGGCGGCGGCAAGCATGCCGGCCTGACGCCAGCCGCCACCGGCGACCTTGCGCCAGCGGCGGGCGCGTTCGATCAGGGCCGTGTCGCCCAGCAGCACCGAGCCCACGGGCGCGCCCAGACCCTTCGAGAGACAGACGGAGACGCTGTCGAAACCTGCGACGACATCGCGTGCCGGGCGACCGTAGGCGGTGGCCGCGTTGTAGAGGCGCGCGCCATCCAGATGCAGGCCGAGACCGCGACGGGTCGCGACTTCGCGCGCCTGTGCCAGATAGTCGAAGGGCAATGCCCGACCGTGCCAGGTGTTTTCCAGCGCCAGCAGGCGCGAGCGGGCGAAGTGCGGGTCCACCGGCTTGATCGACGCCTCGACCTTATCCAGCGGCAGCGTGCCGTCGGCGGCCTGCGGAATCGGCTGCGGCTGGATCGAACCGAGCACCGCCGCGCCGCCGCCTTCAAAACGATAGGTGTGGGCATCCGCACCCACGATGTATTCGTCGCCGCGCTCGCAGTGAGCCATCAGCGCCAGCAGATTGCTCTGCGTGCCGGTCGGCACGAACAGCGCGGCGGCAAAGCCGAGCTCACCGGCGAGGCGCTCCTGCAACGCGTTGACCGTGGGGTCCTCGCCATAGACATCGTCACCGACCGGCGCACGCAGCATGGCCTCGCGCATGGCGTCGGTGGGACGGGTAACGGTGTCGCTGCGCAGATCGATGAGGTTCATGAGCGTTGTCGGCAAGGAAGACGTATCGCCGATGGTACGCGAAGCCGTTCACGAATCAGTGGCCGACGCCACGGCATGCTTGTCCGATGATCACTATCGTCATGGGCGTCTCCGGCAGTGGCAAAAGTACGATAGGCGAGGGCCTGGCCGCGCGCCTTGGCCAGCCTTTCGTGGATGCCGACCCTCTCCATCCGCAGGTCAATCGCGACAAGATGGCCCGTGGCATTCCACTCGACGATACGGACCGCCAGCCCTGGCTGGAGGCCATCGTCGCCGAGATGGATCGCCATCGCGCGCTCGGCGAATCGATGGTGCTGGCATGTTCGTCGCTGAAGAAACGCTATCGCGATTTCCTGCGGCATGGACATGACGATGTGCGCTTCGTCTACCTGCATGCTTCGCGCGAGTTGCTGGCGGAACGGCTCGGTCATCGTAGTGGGCACTTCTTCGATCCGACCTTGCTGGACAGTCAGCTGGCGACGCTGGAGGAACCGTCAGCGGATGAGGCGCTGCGGATCAATGTGGGAATGCCTCCGGCCGAGGCGATCGAGAAAATCGTCCGGGCGGGGTGTCACGATGAGCAGGACGTGTGACGGTTCTAGCCACGGTAGTGACTCGGTGGCTTGCCCAGCGCCCGCCGGAACATCGTCGAGAAGCTCGCCGGACTCTCGTAGCCCAGATCCAGCGCGACCGTCGTCACCGTCGCTCCCGCGCCGAGGCGCGGCAATGCCGCAAGCAGGCATGCCTGCTGCCGCCATTGCGCGAAACTCATGCCGGTTTCCCGCCGGAACAGCCGCGTAAAGCTTCGCCGGTGCGTACCCAGCTCATCCGCCCAGTCGTCGATGCCCTCGGTCATCCGCGGGTGCTCCAGAAAGCGCGCGCAGCGCGCGGCAAGCCGCGTGTCGGTAGGGAGCGGTAACGCCAGCGGTATCGTCCGGGCGCTGCCCACTTCGGCCACCAGCAGCGACATCAGCATGCCGTCGCGGCCGACCAGATCGTATTCGCGAGGCACCTCGACCGCCGCGACCAGCAGCGCGCGCAGCAGGGGCGAGACGGCAAGTACACGGCAGACATCGCCCAGCGGGCTCGCGGCATCGTGTTCGGTGTAGACGCTGCGCGTGCTGACCGTGCCGATCATGCGCACGGAATGGGGCGTGGTGGCCGGAATCCACACCGCGCGTTCGGACGGCGCCAGCCAGGCCCCGTCGGGCGTGGTCACGGCGACCGTGCCGGCGGACGCGTAGAGCAGCTGGCCGCGACGGTGCCGGTGCGTCGCCAGCTCGAACGACGAGGGGTATTCGTTGCCGCTCGATACGACCGCCCGCGGCGTATCGTCGAAGACGTCGCGAAACGGGATGTCTGCGGTGTCCCGATCTCCAATACTCATGACCCATATCCTAGCGCGGGACAGGGTGGCCTCGTGTTCTCATAAGCCTCCCCCGCCCCAGGACACCCGCATGCAAGCGCCCGTGAGCGCCGCGGCAGACACGCCGCGCGCCGACCCGACCGTTTACGGCGTCATCTTCGCTATCAGCTTCTGCCATCTGCTCAACGACATGATGCAGTCGCTGCTGCCCGCCATCTATCCGGGTCTGAAGGCCGGCTTTCATCTGGACTTCGGCCAGATCGGCCTGATCACGCTGACCTACCAGATCACCGCGTCCATCCTGCAGCCGCTGGTGGGCCTTTACGCGGACCGCCGTCCCACGCCGCTGGCGCTGCCGGGCGGCACGCTGTTCTCGCTGGCCGGTCTGCTGGTGTTGTCGGCGGCACATACCTACCCGATGCTGCTGATCGGCGCGGCGTTGCTCGGCATGGGCTCGTCCGTGTTCCACCCCGAATCCTCGCGCGTGGCGCGGATGGCCTCGGGTGGTCGTCATGGCCTGGCCCAGTCACTGTTCCAGGTCGGCGGCAACGCCGGGCAGGCACTGGGTCCGCTTGCCGCGGCGATCGTCGTGGTCCGCTGGGGCCAATCGAGCCTGGCCTTCTTCGCCATGTTGGCCCTTCTCTCCGGCGCGGTGCTGTGGAACGTCGGCCAGTGGTATCGCCATCACGGCCTGCCACGCCTCAACGCGAGCGCCGGCAAGCACGCGTCCATCGCGCCGAGCAGCAAGGATGCGAAGCGCGGCATCGCCGTCCTGCTCGCGCTGATCTTCTCCAAGTACGTGTACCTCGCGAGTCTGACGAGTTACTTCACCTTCTACCTGATCCACCGTTTCAACGTGTCCGTGCAGAACGCGCAGCTGCACCTGTTCGTCTTCCTCGGCGCGGTCGCGGTCGGGACGGTGCTGGGTGGTCCGCTGGGCGACCGTTTCGGGCGCAAGCGGGTGATCTGGTTCTCGATCCTGGGCACCCTGCCCTTCACCCTGTTGCTGCCGCACGCCAGCCTGTTCTGGACGGCGCCGCTGACGGTGGCGATCGGGCTGATTCTGGCCTCGGCGTTTCCGGCGATCGTGGTGTTCGCGCAGGAGCTGGTGCCGGGTAAGGTCGGGATGATCTCGGGATTGTTCTTCGGCTTTTCGTTCGGGATGGGCGGGCTGGGTGCCGCGGGGCTGGGCGAGCTGGCCGACCACCTCGGGATCGAGGCGGTGTATCAGGTTTGTGCGTTCTTGCCGTTGATCGGGTTGCTGGCGGCGTTCTTGCCGGAGCCCAGAAAGGCCTGATCCTGCAGGAGCGCGCCTTGCGCGCGACATCGGCATGGCAGACCGATCGCGCGCGGGGCGCGCTCCTACAGGAGCGCGCCCCGCGACGTTTTTTTACTTCGGCAACGCGTAAGCGATCACCCAGTCGCCCTGCTTCGTGCCCAGGGAACCATGTCCGCCGGCGACCACCAGCAGGTACTGCCGGCCGCTGCTGTCGGCATAGGTCATCGGCGTTGCCTGGCCGCCGGCCGGCAGACGCGATTCCCAGAGCTTTTTGCCCGTACGGACGTCGTACCCACGCACGTAATAGTCGAGCGTGCCGCTGAGGAAGGTGACGCCGCCAGCCGTGGTCACCATACCGCCAAGGCTGGGCACGCCAAGCGGCATCGGGATCGGCAGCGGCGCGCTGTCGACGATGGTGCCGTTCTTGTGCCGCCACATCATCTTGCCGCTGCGCAGGTCCACGCCCGCGACATAGCCCCACGGCGGTGCCTGGCACGGAATGCCCAGCGGCGACAGGAAGGCCGACAGCTCGATGCCGTAGGGAATGCCTTCGGCTTTCTTGACGCCCTCGGTCTCGCTCTTCGCCGGGCCGACTTCCATCTTCGCCAGCTCTTCCTTCGGAATCAGCTTCGACTGGAAGGCCATGTAACTCGGATTGATCAGCATCAGCTGGCGCGTCGGATCGACCGACACGCCACCCCAGTCGAACACGCCGAAGTTACCCGGAAACACCAGCGATCCCTGCAGCGAGGGCGGAGTGAACATACCGTCGTAACGCAGCGAGCGGAAACGTACGCGGCACCAGAGCTGATCCAGCGGCGTGGTGCCCCACATGTCCCTCTCGCGTACCTGCGGCGGCGCGAAGTTCAGGTCGGACAACGGCTGCGTGGGTGCCGTATGGTCGCCCGCCACGGCACCCTGCGGGCGCGGTACTTCCTGAATCGGCACGATCGGTGTCCCGTCGCGGCGGTCCAGCACGTACACGCTACCCTGCTTGGTCGATGCGATCACCGCGGGCTTTACGCCGTCCGCGGTCTGCAGGTCGATCAGGGTCGGCTGGCCACCCACATCCATGTCCCACAAATCGTGGTGGGTGAACTGGTAGTTCCACTTCACCTTGCCCGTGGCGACGTCGAGGGCGACGAGACCTGCACTGTACTTTTCCGACGTCGGCGTACGACCGCCGCCGAACTGATCCGGCGTCTGGTTGCCCATCGGCAGATAGACGATGCCGAGGCCTTCGTCGACGCTGAAGAGCGACCAGACGTTGGGCGAGTTGCGCGTGTAGATGCCGTCGGGCCCGATCGGCGCGGTCGCGTCCGGATTGCCCGGATCCCAGTTCCAGACGAGGTGACCGTCATGCACGTCGAAGGCACGGATCACGCCGGACGGCTCGTTGGTCGACTCGTTGTCGGTCACGTGACCGCCGATGATCACGAGGTCTTTCGTCACGGCGGGTGGCGACGTCGAGTAATAGCCGCCCGGGGTGAACGGGCCGACATTCGTCCGCAGGTTCACCGTCCCCTGCTGGCCGAAGTCCGTGCACGGCTGGCCGTTGTCCGCATCGAGCGCGATCAGGCGCGCATCCGCCGTCGGCAGGAACAGACGGCGCGGGCAGCTTGCCGTGGCAATGGCCGACGGCGGCAGCGGTGCGGTCGACGCGACCGCCGGCACTCCGGCCGCCGTGGTCGCCGGAGCGGGAATCACCGCCGCCGCATACTTCGCATCGTCGTGATAGGACACGCCGCGGCAGGTCATGTGCTCCCAGTGTTTGAAGCCGACGGGGCTCTGGATCTTCGGGTCGAACTCCCAGCGCTTCTCACCGGTGGCCGCATTCACCGCGATCACCTTACTGTGCGGCGTGCACAGATACACGGTGTCACCGATCTTCAGCGGCGTGTTCTCCGCCGTGGTCTCGGCGGGGTCATCCGGGCCGGGCACATCGCCGGTCTGAATCTTCCACGCCACCTGAAGCTGGCCGACGTTATCGGGGGTGATCTGCTTCAACGGCGAGTACCGCTGACCGTAGGGCGAACCGCCGTAGTCGGTCCAGTCGCTGTCCGGGCGCGCGGCACGGTCGCCTTGCGGTCCCGAGACATCGGCCATCGGAAGCTCGCCCGGCAGGTCGTGATCGATATGCAGCGCACCGACGATGCCGACGGCGGCGACGATCAGCAACGATAGAAAGAGAAAACCGCCGCCGGTGCCGCGTGCCGTTTCGCCAAAGCGATCGTGGCCGAGCCCGCGTCGCGGCCAGGGCAACAAGAGCCATAGGCCGAGCACAAACCAGACATCCAGGCGCGGCAGAAGCTGCCACCAGTCCCACCGTACTTCCCACACGGCCCAGGCCGCGGTGGCGATCAGCAGCAGGGCGTAGATCGGTACGGCGAGCCGCACGCGGAACAGCAGCAGCGCGGCGACCAGCAACGTGATCGCGCCCGCGGCCAGGTAATACACGGAGCCGCCGGATCCGAAGAGGCGGATGCCGCCCAGCAGCATCACGGCACCCCAGAGGGCGAAGACCAGCGCGCTGAACAGCGTCGCCGGGTGGAATCTCCTGACTCGGTTCATACGGACTCACTCATGGCGTCGGCCCTCCCCTGGCGGACAGATTCGTGCGGAAGACGTGAATCCGAGGTGGAGGCGCGGATGATCCGGATCGTGCCCAGAATCATCCTTTCGCGGGGCTTACATCGCCTCGCCTCCGGCAAGCTCCGCGATCATCGTGTCCCGCATCAGATACTTCTGCACCTTGCCAGTGACCGTCATCGGAAACGCGTCGACGAAGCGCACGTAATGCGGCACCTTGAAGTACGCGAGATGCTTGCGGCAATAGTCCTGAATCGAAGCGACCGTGGCCGGCGAGCCTTCACGCAGACGAATCCAGGCGCATACCTGCTCACCCAGCCGCGGGTCGGGCACGCCGAACACCTGCACGTCCTGGATGTCCGGGTGGCCGTAGAGGAACTCCTCGATCTCACGCGGATAGATGTTCTCGCCACCGCGGATGATCATGTCCTTCAGCCGGCCGACGATGGTGCAGTAACCGGCATCGTCCAGCGTCGCCAGGTCGCCCGTGTGCATCCAGCGCGCCTCGTCGAGCGCCATGCGCGTGTTCGCATCGTCGTTCCAGTAGCCGCGCATGACCGAGTAGCCGCGGGTCAGCAGTTCGCCCGTCATGCCTCGCGGTACCACGCGGCCCTGCTCGTCGACGATCTTCACCTCGACATGCGGGTGTACGCGGCCCACCGTCGACACACGCAGGTCGAGCGGGTCTTCCGGAATGGTCTGGAAACTGACCGGGCTGGTCTCGGTCATGCCGTAGGCGATGGTCACCTCGCTCATGTGCATCTCACGAACCACGCGTCGCATCACCTCGATGGGACAGGGCGAACCCGCCATGATGCCGGTACGCAGCGTGCTGAGATCGAACTCGTGAAAGCGTGGATGCTCGAGCTCCGCGATGAACATGGTGGGCACGCCGTGCAAGCCGGTACATCGTTCCTCGGCCACGGTCTCCAGCGTCGTCAGCGCGTCGAACCCTTCGCCCGGGATGACCATGCAGGCGCCGTGCGTCACGCAGGCCAGATTACCCAGCACCATGCCGAAGCAGTGATAGAACGGCACCGGAATGCACAGACGATCTTCCTCAGTCAGACGCATCGCCTCACCGATGAAGAATCCATTGTTGACGATGTTGTGGTGGGTCAGCGTGGCGCCTTTGGGCGCACCCGTGGTGCCGGAGGTGAACTGGATATTTACCGCGTCGTCGAAACCCAGCTCCGGTTCGATCGCCCGCAGTCGGGCGCGTGCGGCGTCATCCGCGCGCAGGTCCTGCCAACGCAGCGTGCCGGGGGCGGCTTCATCGTCCAGCAGGATGACGTGGCGCAGATCGGGCAACGCAGCCGCACGCAGACCGCCCGGTGGGGCGGAGGCCATCTCGGGCGCGAGACCGGTAAGGATCTCCAGGTAATGCGAACTCTTGAAGACACGGGGCAGGATCAGCGCGCGACAACCGACCTTGTTCAACGAATAAGCCAGTTCGTGAGAACGATAGGCCGGGTTGATGTTGACCAGGATCAGTCCGGCTTTGGGCGCCGCGAACTGGGCCACCACCCACTCCGCGCGATTGGGCGCCCAGATGCCGACGCGATCGCCCGGATCCAGACCGAGGGCGAGCAGCCCGGCCGCCACGCGGGCGACTTCGGCCTGGAACTCCGCATACGTCCAGCGCACACCCTGCTGACGCACGACCAGCGCGGGCCGGTCGGGCCAGCGCCCGGCGATACGGTCGAGCAGTGCGCCGACCGTCTCCCCGAGGAGGGGCGTGGCGCTTGCGCCGTGGACGTAGCTGGGAGCGTGGTGCATGCGGGGTCTCGTGCCGGTGCGATGACACCAGCATAAAACACCCTCAGGCGAACTCCACCCAGGCATCGCTGCCGGTCGCGGCCGGCGCGGTCGCCTTGCCGACCTGACCGAAACGGGCATCATGCGCGGCGCGTTCGGCGGGCGAGGCTTTCAGCGCCGGCCGCTCGACCGCGTCCACGGTGAAGAACGCCACCTGATCGCGCAGCGACTGGGCCTGGTCCTGCATCGACTTGGCGGCGGCCGCGGCCTCCTCGACCAGTGCCGCGTTTTCCTGGGTGACCTGATCGATCTGTGCGATCGCGGTATTGACCTGATCCACGCCGGCCGACTGCTCGGCACTCGCGGCGGCGATCTCCGCGACGATATCGGTGACCTTCTTGACGCTGGCGACGATGCTCGTCAGGGCGGTCGACGACTGCTCGACCAGTGAGGCACCCGCTTCGACACGCTCGCCGCTTTCGACGATCAGGCGTTTGATCTCCCTGGACGCGGACGCGCTGGACTGAGCCAGGCGGCGCACCTCGGCGGCGACTACCGCGAAGCCACGCCCCTGCTCGCCGGCACGTGCCGCTTCCACCGCCGCATTCAATGCCAGCAGATTGGTCTGGAAAGCGATCTCGTCGATCAGGCCGACGATGTCGGCAATGCGACGACTGGAATCACCGATCTGGATCATCGCGTCCATCGCCTGGGCGACGACGTCGCCGCCCTTCTCCGCTTCGCGACGCGCATGCCGGGAGAGGCGATCCGCGGCGACGGCGTTCTCCGCGTTCTGTTTCACCGTCGCGGTCATCTCTTCCATCGACGCGGCGGTTTCTTCGAGGCTGGACGCCTGTTCCTGCGTGCGCTGCGACAGGTCGTCGTTGCCCCGGGCAATCTCGCCCGAGGTGGTCGACACGACATGTGCGCCTTCCTGTACCTCGGTCACGATGGACGACAGCGTGGCGCGCATGCGCTCGAGCGCGCCGAGCAGGCTGGCGGGCGCGAACGTGGTGCCATCGGTGCGCAGATCGCCCCCGGCGATACGCCCGGCGATCTCCACCGCGTCACGCGGCTCGCCGCCCACCGTGGTACGGATGCTGCTCATGGACAGCCAGACGATGAACATCGCGAGCACCGCGATGATGCCCGACTTCATCAGGTCGCGTTTCAGCTGCGCGGCGAAGGCGGCGTCGATATCATCGAAGTAGGCACCGGAAATCAGATGCAGATCCCACGGCTTGTACCACGACGAGTAGCTGATCTTGTCGCGCAGCTCCTTCGTCTTGGGCATGATCTGCGTGTAACGCGTGACGCCGTGGCCGGCGGCGATATCCGCCTTGAGCATGGCCTCGTAATGGTGGAAGCCCTTGCCATCCGCATCGTCGCGGATGTTCTGGCCGACCTCGTCGTGGCGCAGAGGATGCATACGCATGGCCAGCGTCGAATCGAAAGCGAACACGTAGCCCTTGCCGTCGTCCCAGCGCATCGACTCGACCGCCTCAAGGGCGGCGACACGGGCTTCCACGTCGCTCATCTCACCCCTGGCGGCTCGCGCGTGGTAGCCGTCGACGATGGCGATCGCCGCGTCCACGTGCTGGGTCAGCGTGTCCTGCAGGTCGCGCATCTGCACCGCGCGGCTTTCGATGCCCGACATCACGGTCTGCGCCAAGAGGCCGAGCACCACGACCGTCATCACCATCCACACGCGCGTATTCAGCCGCGTGCGGCCAAACCAGTTTTTTATCGACGACATGCCCCTCACCCCCGTGATTCCCCGTATAGGCGTTATCGGCAAGCCGGGCGTCAAACTTTATTGCAGAGATGTGAAGGGACAATGCGGCAGCGCATCATCCGGTAAAGAGCAGGCGCGTCCCTCACGCGACTCACCTACGGCGTGGAAAAGCGATGCCTCCCCGAGGAAACCACCACCTCGCCCCGCCCCGGCAACCGCACCACCGCCTCCGCCCCCACCGGCACAAGCACCTCGGCCACCACTTTCCCACCCTCTTTGCTCCAGGCCACCGAGGCCTCGCCATAAGGCGTCATCACCGATGCCGATGCGTGGTCCAGCCATGCTGTCAGCGCAGGACGCACCTCGAACCGGCGCCATCCCGCCTCCAGCGGACGCAGGCCCGCGACATCGCCAAAGAGCCAGTCGTCCACGGTGCCCAGGAAGTAATGGCCCCTGGAGCGCGATGCGAGCTTCCAGTGCTCCCACAAGCTGGTCGCCCCGTGGTCGCGCCAGAACCCCCAGCTCGGAAACGTCGTCTGCGTCGCGATACGCCAGGCGTCGTCGGCGTGACCGGTCGCGGTGAGCACCGGCAGAATCACCTTCGTCGCGAGCGCACCCGTGTCGAGGTGATCGCCCCGCGTTTTCGCATCCGCCGCCACGCCGGCGGCGACCCGCTCGCGCAACGCGTCTGGCACGAGACCGAACGACAGCGCCAGCAGGTTGTGCGCCTGGCGGTAGCCGCTGTCCCCTTCCCCGCGGTATCGGGCGGCGTCGCGGTCGAGGAAGCGCGCATTGAACGCGTCGCGCACGATCTCAGCCTTCGCGTCGAAACCATCCGCGCGCTTCGTGTCGCCGAGGAGGCGATACATGCTCGCCACCGTACGCTCCATGCCATAAAGGTACGCCGTGGCGGCGACATGCTTGTCCTCGGGGGCATTCTCGCCACCCGGGTCGGTCTCGGGACTGACCCAGTCACCCAGTTCGGTGTCCGCGATGCCTCCCGGTGACCGGGCGTCCTCCATCGCGACATAGCGCGAGATGCCATCGAGGTGTTCCTCCATGGGTCGGCGGTCTCCCGTCTGCATCCACAGCGACCAGGGAATGAACACGTACGCCGAGTGCCAGGTGGGCGCGCGCACCTTGCCCCAGCCGGGGTTAGGTGCGATCAGCAACGGGACGCCATCGGGCCCGCGCGTGTCGGCGATATCGCGGACCCATTTCGCGAGCAGGCGTCCCGTGTCGAGGTTCCGCAGGAACATGTCCGCACCGACCATGCCGTCACCGGTCCAGCCATTCTTCTCGTACATCGGCGTATCGGTCGGAATGCCGTAGAGATTGTTGAGCATGGTGTCGACGGCCGCGCGGTGGATCCAGTCGAGCAACGCATTCGCGCTGTCGAAGTGCCCGGTCTCGGCGACGTCGGTGTGTATGACCTGTGCGGTCACCGCGCCGGGGAGCGGCTTGCCGCCAGGCCATCCATCGACCTGTACATAGCGAAAGCCCTTGTACGAGAAATGCGGATGCCAGTGCTCACGCACGCCAGCCAGGGTAAGCCGGTCGGTCTGGAAACCCTGCCTGAAATAATGATGCTCATCGCGTGCGTCGACCGTGCCGTCGGGCATCAGCTTCTCACCGTAGTGCGCCGTGACCGTCGCTCCCGACGGTCCCGACACGTCGAACGTCGCCCAGCCGGCGATAACGCGCGGAAAAGCGAAAACATACGTACCGGGTTTCGGCTCCGTCACCTCGACGGCGTTCAACGTATCCACGACCCGTATGGGCTGCTCGGTCTGCGCGACGAGCGTTCCGCGCGGGGCGGGCAGCTCACTTGCGGCGGCCCATGTCGACGGGGATGCGAGACGCGCATCGTAGTTTTCGCCGCCGTACAGATCGTCGAGCCGTGTCGGGCCATCGGCGAGCTTCCACCCCGCGTCGCTGACGATGTCCTGCCGGTGACCGTCGGCATAGCGGATGCGCAGCAGTGCTCGCAGGCGCGGCTGCCCGTGCCACGGGGCTTTCTCCCAATGCCAGACGTTGGGGTTGGTCATGCCATAGAAGCCGCGGCCGAGCTCGGCACTCAGCGTATGCTCCCCGGCATCGAGCCGCACGTCGGTGGCGACGACTTCCACGCGCTTGTCGTAGTCGGTGAAGCCGGGCGACAGCACCGCGTCGCTCACGGGCTGCCCGTCGATCGACATATCCGCGTATCCGCCAGCCGCCACGTAGAGCGTGGCGCGATCGACCTTGCCGTTTACCCGAAACGTCTTGCGCAACAGCGGCGCGGGCAAGCTCGTGGCGTCCGCCTTGCCGATCCAGCGCGCGCCCTGCCAGCCTGAGTCATCGAGCGCGGTGTCGAAGTGCGAGCTCACCACACCCTGGCCGTCCGACGTACGCACCTGCGCACGCCAGTCGTAACGTTCGCCTGGTGCCAGCGCGGGTCCCGCGTAGTCGATGTCGAAGGATCGGGTCGAACGTACGTCGCCGCTGTCCCACACGGTTCTTCCGGCTTGCGTGACGACGATGCGATAGCCCGTCTGCACCGTGCCGTTGCGATCGCTCCGGACGATCCACGAAAAACGTGGCTTGGCCACGTCGACATACGTGGGAGTATCGCTGCGCTCGACACGTGGCGCATGGACGCTGACGGTGGCATGGACCAGCGGAGCGAAGGGCAGAAGAACGAAAGCGAACCGGCGGAGTGAGTGCAAGCGGATGGCCTCGGGCGCGATGACTTCCGAGCATATCGCGAAGGCGTAGTGAGGAGACCGCATACATCCATCTAACGTGAAAAGGTTTATCCCTTTCCCACCTTCGCCACCGGAGCCACGTCATGAAGACCGCCATTGCCGGCATCGTCCTCGCCGCCACGCTTGCCTCGGGCGGCGCCGCCGCAGCCCAGCTCGACAGCCTCAAGGGCATGATGGGAGGATCCGGATCGCTCACCTCGGGCAGCGCCAGCAACGCCGCAGGCATTCTCCAGTACTGCATGACCAACAACTACCTCGGTGGCGACAGCGGCGCCAGCGGGGTCAAGGACAAGCTGCTCGGCAGCCTGAGCGGCGACCACCAGGCTGCGGACAACGACGCCGGCAGCTCCTCGACCCGCTCGATGCTCGGCAAATTTACGGGCGGATCGAACACGAAAACCGACACCGCGCCCACCCAGGACAAAGGGTACTTGGATGGCGCACGGGGCATCCTGACGTCGGGCGACGGCAAGTCGCTGAATCTGGGTGGCGCCAGCGGCGCGTCATCGGGCAACGGTGACCTGAAGGCGCAGCTCACCCGCAAGGTGTGCGACGCCGTACTGAAGCAAGGCAGGAAGATGGCCGGCATGTAACGAACACTGACAGTGCGTGGACGGCGCATGGACGCGCCGCCCCGTACACCTGACGTCCTCCCCACCCAAGAGGACTTCCCCATGACAGATGTCACGAACGATTCGTATGCGATGCGCGACCCACGCACGCAGTATCCGCAACCCGACTTCTCCAAACAGCCGCAGCCCGCGCCGGGTCTCGCAAAGGAGATGTCACCGAAGCCCGATCACGGCGAAACCAGCTATCGCGGTAACGGTCGCCTGAAAGGCCGTAAGGCACTGGTGACCGGCGGTGATTCCGGCATCGGCCGCGCGGCGGCGATCGCGTTCGCGCGGGAAGGTGCCAGTGTGGTGATCAACTATCTTCCGTCCGAACAGAAGGATGCCGACGAGGTCGTCGCGCTGCTCAGCGGCGAAGGTCACACCATCGTCGCCGTGCCGGGTGACCTGAGCGACGAGGCGTTCTGCAAGGATCTGGTCAAGCGCACCGTGAAGGAACTCGGTGGCCTCGACATCCTCGCCAACGTGGCAGGCCGTCAGCAGTTCAGCAAGTCGATCGACGAACTGGACACCGCGTCGTTCGAAGCGACGTTCCGCACCAACGTCTTCGCGCTGTTCTGGCTGAGCAAGGCTGCGCTGGAACACATGCCGCCGGGCGCGACGATTGTCAACACGGCCTCGATTCAGGCTTATGAGCCGTCGGACATCCTGCTGGACTATGCGCCGACGAAAGCGGCGATCGTCGCCTTCACCAAGGCATTGTCGAAGCAGGTGATCGAGAAGGGCATCCGCGTGAATGCCGTGGCGCCGGGTCCGGTCTGGACACCGCTGCAGCCGAGCGGTGGTCAGCCGCAGGAGAAGGTGGTGGAGTTCGGCAAGAACGTACCGCTGGGACGTCCGGGCCAGCCGGTGGAATGTGCGCCATTGTACGTGTTGCTCGCCAGCCAGGAGTCGAGCTTCATTACCGGTGAGACGTACGGGGTGACGGGGGGCAATACCCTGCCCTGACTTCCGGTGTCGTCCTCGTGGCGGCCGGTGCACTGGCCGCCGTCAGCCCCGGGTGATCCGTCCCAGTGCTTCCATCAGATCGGCGACGCCGTAGGGCTTGATGATGACCGCCGTATGCGAATCGCGCTGAACGCCATTCGCCAGGTGATCGCCTGTAGCGAATATCACCGGTAGCTCCGGCTGGTTTTCGCGCAGGCGCTCCGCCACCTCGACACCGCTCATGCCGGGCAGGCCCACATCGGCGAGCAGCACGTCAATACCCTCGACACCGTGCAGGCGGATCGCCTCGTTGCCGTCGCCCGCCTCGAACGCCGTGTGCCCGCGGCTTTCCAGCATCTCCGCGATGGACATGCGGATCAGCGCATCGTCCTCCAGGACGAGGACACGCAAAGGACGCAGCGCGGCAGAAGACGATGCTGAGGAACCGGCAGCGGGTGCCGATACCGTTTCGGCGATCGTGCGCGGGACGCGCGAGCTCAACAACTGACGCACACGCCGTGCCAACTGCTCGCGCGTGTACGGCTTGCTGAGCAGTTCAACGCCTTCGTCGAGACGGCCACCGTGGACGATAGCGTTCTCCGTGTAGCCCGAGGTGAACAACACAGCGATCCCCGGCTGGCGCTCGACGGCTTTGCGCGCCAGCTGCGGACTGCGCAGCGGACCGGGCATGACCACGTCGGTAAACAGCAGGTCGATGGCGATGCCACTTTCGATGATCGACAGGGCGCTCTCCGCGTCACGCGCCTTGAGCACCCGATAGCCCAATTCACCCAGCATGCCCACGACAGTCTCGCGCACGGCTTCATCGTCTTCGGCGACGAGGATCGTCTCGTCACCGCCGCGCACCGCTTCTTCCTCGATGGCTACCACGCGATCTTCGCTCTGCGTCGAACGCGGCAGGTAGATCTTGACCGTCGTGCCTTCACCGGCCTCGCTATACATCTTGACGTGGCCGCCGGACTGTTTGACGAAGCCGTAGACCATCGAAAGGCCAAGGCCCGTTCCACGCCCTTCCGGCTTGGTCGTGAAGAAGGGATCGAACACCTTGTCGAGGATGTCGTGCGGAATACCGGTACCGGTATCGGTCACGGCGAGCATGACGTACTGGCCCGGCCGCAGGTCGCCGTGTGCCGTGGCATAGGCCTCGTCGAGCAAGGCGTTACCGGCTTCGATGGTGAGCTTGCCCTGCCCGTGCATCGCGTCGCGTGCATTGATCGCGAGATTCAGCAGCGCGTTCTCGACATTGGACGGATCGACCAGCGTGTTCCACAAGCCACCGGCGATGACGGTCTCGACCTCGATGGCCTCACCGAGCGCGCGGCGCAACAGTTCGTCCATGTCGCGGATGAAGCGACCGATGTTGACGACCTTGGGCGCGAGCGGCTGACGCCGGCCGAAGGCGAGCAACTGGGCGGCCAGCTTGGAGCCACGGGTGACGCCGGCCATCGCATTGGCGACGCGCCGCTCGGCCCGTTCGTTGCCCGACACATCCGCGCCAAGCAGCTGCAGATTGCCGCTGATGACTTGCAGGAGGTTATTGAAATCGTGCGCGACGCCACCGGTCAGGTTGCCTATCGCATCCATCTTCTGCGCCTGGCGCAGCTGTTCCTGGGCGGCATCCAGTTCAGCGTCGCGTGCGCGCTCGCTGGTGACGTCACGCGCCACGGCGAAGATCATGCCCTCACTCGGGACCGCCCGCCAGGACAGGTGCCGGAAGCCACCGTCCGCGGTGCGGTAGCGGTTCTCGAAACGGAGCGTAGCCACACCGTCGGCCAGCTGCTCGGTTTCCTCACCAGTGCGCCCGGTGTCGTCCGGATGCACGAAGTCCAGATAGGAGCGGCCGATGGTGTCGCGCTCGCTCCAGCCGAGAATCGCGGTCCACGCCGGGTTGACCGAGAGCAGGCGGGTGTCGGTGTCGGCGACGACGAGGATGTCGCTCGACAGGCGCCAGATGCGGTCGCGTTCCAGCGTACGTTCGGCGACCTGACGCTCCAGACTGTGCGCGAACTCGAGCAGCTCGGCCTCGGCGCGACGGCGCTCCACCGCGACGCGCGTGCGATGGGCGACCTCGCGGACGAAGTCGATCTCTTCTTCCGGCCACTCCCGCGGGCTTTCGTGGTTCAGATAGAGCAGCGCCACCGTGCCGCCACGCTCGGTCACCGGCATGTTGATGAACGAGGTGGCGCTGATCGACGCCAGCGCGTCCGCCGTATGGATCGTGCGCGGGTCCTTGTACGCATCGGACACGACCGCGGTACGGCCGGCCTTGATATCGTCGATGTAGGAGCCGTATTCACGGAAGTTGAGGACACCGGCGATCGTGACGATGCCCGGCGCGTTCCAGTCGCGCTCGATCGTGATGGTCTCCGCGATCGTGTCCACCGAGCCATAGCCCGCACGGCTGACATGAAGCGCGCGGCCGAGTACCTCGGCCACGCGGTAGGCGATCTCGGCGGGATCTTCGACTTCGCGGAGGATGTCGCTGACCTCGATCAGCGCCACACGACGCTCTTCGATGGTGCGCGCGGCCTCGGTCTGCCCGGACAGCGGGCGGATGCTCACGATGAAGGACGCCTGGCCCAGCGCCGAAGCGCGCCACGGCTCGATCGAGACCCGCCAGGTGGCGCCCTCCACGGAGCCCAGGGCCAGCTCTCGGACGCCCCCGGCGTCAGCAAGCGACAAGGCGGTCTCGAGGCGAGACCGGCTTTCCTCATTCCACCAGGTCAGAAAGCCGCACGCACCCGCGTCGCGGAGGCGTGCCGTCATCCAGGCATTGGCATACAGGAGCTCGCCATCCGCCGTGACGGCGGTGAAGCCGAAGGGCAGCGCGTCGAACGCATCGGTGACCAGGGCATGTTCCTGCAGCGCGAACGTCAAGGTCATCTAGCGAGCGATCCTATGAGGGATCGCAGATGTTATCGGTTAGAGGTCATGCGCTTTGTGTAGACGATCTTCACAAAACCCTCATGGTCCTCTTCGTCGCGGGGCGGGAAAGGGGTTGCAAAAAATCACTTGCGGCGGATCAAGCACATAGCGGCGACACCCTACATCTTGTGTTGACGCTGCCACCCCCCGCCTATATGGTGTGTCCCGTTGGTGTCCGGAGAGGCGCGACTGCCCGTCGGACTTAATAGGGAATCCGGTGCGAATCCGGAACTGCCCCGCAGCGGTAAATGGAAACGATCCCGTTCAATGCACTGGTCCTTCAGGGGCTGGGAAGCGACGGGTAGGCGGACCGAAAGGTCCATGTCCATGAGTCCGAAGACCTGCCAGCAATCGGTGCCCGGGCGGCCTCGATAGTGGTGACGGCTTCCGCGGGGAAGCACGTCGCGGACCGGAGCCCCTTCGCGGCGCGCTCCGTCCCCGGCCGTTTCCCGCATCAGCCCCATCCCTCACGAGCCAGCCGACCGGGAACGGGTGATAGAACCTGGGGCGAGCCAAGACAATGACCACGATGGATTCTTCCGCGCGCGAGCGCACCGAGACGGCCGATGCCGCCGTCTCCGCCAATAACACTACGGACAAGGCGCCTGCCGCCGGCTACCGCAGCGACCCGCCGCCGGCGTTCGCGCTGACGCCCCCGCACAACCCTGGCCAGATGCGCGTCACCAAGCGCAACGGCGGCCAGGAAGTCGTCGACGTGAACAAGATCGTGCGCGCGGTGACCCGCAGCGCCGACGGCCTGTTCGCGGTCGACCCCATGCGCGTCGCCCTGAAGACCATCGGCGGACTCTACGATGGCGCCACCACGCAGGAACTCGACCAGCTGTCGATCCGCACCGCCGCGGCGCTCACCGCCGAAGAACCGGAGTACGGCCAGCTGGCCGCACGCCTGCTCGCCGCCTTCGTCGACAAGGAAGTGTCCGGACAGGACATCCAGTCGTTCTCGCAGTCGATCTCCACCGGTTTCGACCTGGGCATCCTCAACGAGCGCCTGCGTGACTTCGTCCTGGTCAATGCGCGCAAGCTCAATGACGCCATCGACACGACCGGGTCGCGCCGCTTCGAGTACTTCGGCCTGCGCACGGTTTATGACCGCTACCTGCTGCGTCACCCGACGAAGCGCTTCGTCATCGAGACGCCGCAGTATTTCTTCATGCGCATCGCCTGCGCGCTCGGCGGCAACGACGTGGCCGAGACGCTCGAGCTGTATCGCATGCTGTCGTCGCTGGAGTACCTGGCCAGCTCGCCGACCCTGTTCAATGCCGGTACGGCGCACGAGCAGCTGTCGTCGTGCTTCCTGCTGGACTCGCCGCAGGATGCCCTGGAGTCGATCTACGCCAAGTACGGCGACGTGGCCCAGCTGTCCAAGTTCGCCGGCGGTATCGGCCTGGCTTACTCGCGCATCCGTTCGCGCGGTTCGCTGATCAAGGGTACCAACGGTCATTCCAACGGCCTCGTGCCCTGGCTGAAGACGCTGGACGCCTCGGTCGCCGCGGTAAACCAGGGTGGCAAGCGCAAGGGCGCCGCCTGCGTGTACCTCGAGTCCTGGCACGCCGACATCGAGGAATTCCTCGAGCTGCGTGAGAACACCGGCGACGACGCGCGCCGCACGCACAACCTCAACCTGGCCAACTGGGTGCCCGACCTCTTCATGCGCCGCGTGGAGACCGACGGCGACTGGTCGCTGTTCGATCCGAAGATCGTGCCGCACTTCGTCGACACCTGGGGCGCGACGTTCGAGGCCGCCTACGAGAAGGCCGAGGCCGAGGGCCTGGCCGCCAAGTCGATCAAGGCGCGCGAGCTGTACGCCCGCATGCTGCGCTCGCTGGCACAGACCGGCAACGGCTGGATGACCTTCAAGGACCGCTCGAACGCCACGAGCAACCAGACCGCGCGTCCGGAAAACGTCATTCACCTGTCCAACCTGTGCACCGAGATCCTTGAAGTCACCTCCGAGGGCGAGACCGCCGTGTGCAACCTCGGCTCGGTCAACCTGGCCCGGCACGTGGTGGACGGTCAGTTCGACTACGAGAAGCTCGGTACCACGGTGCGCACCGCCGTGCGTCAGCTCAACCGCGTCATCGACCTCAACTTCTACCCGATCGCCACGGCGAAGACGGCCAACATGAAGTGGCGTCCGGTGGGTCTGGGCGTGATGGGCCTGCAGGACGTCTTCTTCAAGCTGCGCCTGCCCTTCGACTCCGAAGAAGCGCGCAAGCTGTCCACGCGCATCCAGGAAGAGATCTATTTCCACGCGCTGTCGATGTCCAACGAGATCGCCGAGCGCGACGGTGCCCACCCGGGCTTCGACGAAACCCGCGCCGCCAACGGCGAGCTTCAGTTCGACTACTGGCCGGCGGCCACGCCGACCGGCGTAGAGGGCCGCTGGGCCGAGCTGCGCGAGAAGATCAAGGCCAAGGGCCTGCGCAATTCGCTGGTCATCGCCATCGCTCCGACCGCCACGATCGCTTCGATCGCCGGCTGCTACGAGTGCATCGAGCCGCAGGTGTCCAACCTGTTCAAGCGCGAGACGCTCTCGGGCGACTTCCTCGTCGTCAACCGTTATCTGGTCGATGAGCTGAAGACGCTGGGCCTGTGGACCGCCGACGTGCGCGATCAGATCAAGCTCGCCGAAGGTTCGGTGCAGGGCATCGCCGCGATTCCGGCCGCGCTGCGCGAGGTCTACCGCACGACGTGGGAGCTGCCGCAGAAGGCACTGATCGATCTCGCCGCCGCGCGTGGTGCGTACATCGACCAGAGCCAGTCGCTGAACCTGTTCATGGAAAACCCGAACATCGGTCAGCTGTCCTCGATGTACATGTACGCGTGGAAGTCGGGCATCAAGACGACCTACTACCTGCGTTCGCGTCCCGCCACCCGCATCGCGAAGACCACGGTGAGCTCGTCGTCGGCCTCGCTGCCCACGCCGGCCGCTCCGGTCGCCGATGCGCAGGAGCAGGCCGAAGCCGCGGTGTTCTGCTCGCTCGAGAACCCCGAGTACTGCGAAGCCTGCCAATAAAAGCAACGCGCCCCGCAAGGGGCGCAGCATCCCTGTAGGAGCGCGCCCCGCGCGCGAAGCCGCTGCCTGCGCCAAACGTTTCAGCATCGCCGCTTCGTTGGTTTTTCGCGCGCAGGGCGCGCTCCTACACGTATTTAATTCGAGGTAGCCCGATGTCCGCTTCTCCCGTCACCCGCGATACCCATATTCTCGATCCCGGCTTCGAGCTGACCCTGCGGCCGATGAAATACCCGCAGTTCTACGAGATGTATCGCGCGGCGATCCGCAACACCTGGACCGTGGAAGAAGTGGATTTCTCGCTCGACACCACCGACCTGAAGTCGAAGATGTCGGATGCGGACCGTCACCTGATCCATCGTCTGGTCGCGTTCTTCGCCACCGGCGACACCATCGTGTCGAACAACCTGGTACTCAATCTGTACCAGCACGTGAACTCGCCCGAAGCGCGCATGTACCTTTCGCGCCAGCTGTACGAAGAAGCGCTGCACGTGCAGTTCTACCTCACGCTGCTGGACACCTACATTCCGGAACCGGCCGAGCGCAACAAGGCCTTCGCCGCGATCGAGAGCATCCCGTCGATCCGTCAGAAGGGTGAGTTCTGCTTCAAGTGGATCGACTCGATCCAGAACCTCAACCGTCTCGAGACGCGCGAGCACCGTCGCCAGTTCCTGCTCAACCTGATCTGCTTCGCCGCGTGCATCGAAGGTCTGTTCTTCTTCGCCGCCTTCGCTTACGTGTACTACCTGCGTTCGCGCGGGCTGCTGCACGGCCTGGCCTCGGGCACCAACTGGGTGTTCCGCGACGAGTCCGGCCACATGGCGTTCGCCTTCGAGGTCGTGCGCACCGTGCGCGAGCAGGAGCCGGACCTCTTCGACGACCAGATGCGCCAGGAAGTCGAAGCGATGCTCGAGGACGCCATCGCCTGCGAGACCCAGTTCGCCGCCGACGTGCTCTCGGGCGGCGTGGCCGGCCTGTCGGTCAACGACATGCGCCAGTACCTCGAATACTGCGCCGACCAGCGTCTGGTCCAGCTGGACATGCCCAAGAAGTATGGCTCGAAGAATCCGTTCGACTTCATGGACCTGCAGGACGTCCAGGAACTGACCAACTTCTTCGAGCGCCGCGTGTCGTCGTACCAGGTCGGCGTGCAGGGCGAGGTCGCGTTCGACCAGTCGTTCTGAGGAAACGGGGGACCCTGTATGATGCATGCTGCACTGCAACAGGATTCGTCCCCCATGACCGCTATCGACCGTCCCACCGAGGCTCGCGTCCTCGAAATCGTCTTCCCCGACCACACCAACCACCTCGGCACGCTGTTCGGCGGCCAGGCGCTGGCGTGGATGGATAAGGCCGCCTTTCTGGCGGCCTCGCGTTACTCCCGCCAGATCGTCGTCACCGCCCGTTCGGAGCAGGTCGACTTCCACGTGCCCGTTCGTAAAGGCCAGATGGTCGAGCTGATCGCCACGGTGATTTCGGTGGGTCGTACGTCGATGAAGATCGACGTGGCGATGTACACCGAGGATCTGATCACCGGCGCGCGCGAGCTGTGCACGCGGGGCACGTTCACGATGATCGCGCTGGACAGCGAGTACAAGCCGACGCCCGTGCAGCCGCTGCCCGCAGCCGCATAAAAAGAGGCGCTTGACCTAGAGCGCACTCGAAGGCGTAGGCTTTCGGCATGACCACCTACCTGACCATCGCCGAGGCCGCCCTGGCGACCGGCCTGACCGTCCATACCCTGCGTTATTACGAGCAGATCGGCCTGATCGACCCGGTGCCGCGCCGCAGCGGCCAGCGGGTATACGGCGAGCACGAGCTCGCCCTGCTGCGTTTCGTCGTCCACATGCGCGCCACCGGCATGTCGATGCGTACGCTGCAGGAGTATTCCGAGCTGCGCCGCCAGGGTGAGACGCCCGACAGCATCCGCCTGCGCGGCGACCTGCTGGCACGCCACGCCGCTTTTCTGCGCGACGAACTGGTCACCCTGACCGAGACGATCGCGCGGCTGGACAAGAAGATCGCCATGTACCGCTCCGCGTATGGCGAGGAAGGTGTGTCATTCCCTGAACCGGCGCCTCCTGCCGTGACGGCGCCCCCGCCGCCCACGGCGCGGCCCCGCGAAAAGACCCCCACCTTCCCGCGCAGGAAACAGGCATGAAGACACGCAAACTCGGTAAGAACGGCCCGGACGTATCGGCTCAGGGCCTCGGCTGCATGGGCATGAGCGAGTTCTACGGCCCCGGCGACGAGAAAGAGTCCATCGCGACACTGGAAACGGCGCTGGATCTGGGCATCACCTTCTGGGACACCTCCGACGCCTACGGCCCGCACACCAATGAAGAACTGATTGGCCGCTTTCTCGGCGGTCGTCGCGACAAGGTGTTCCTCGCCACCAAGTTCGGCATCGTGCGCGATCCGAACGACCCGTCGAAGCGCGGCATCAGCGGTCGCCCGGAATACGTGCGCGAGTCGGTGGAAGGCAGCCTGCGCCGCCTGAAGACCGATCACATCGACCTGTATTACCAGCACCGCGTGGACGCCAACGTGCCCATCGAGGAAACCGTCGGCGCCATGGCGCGGCTGGTCGAGGAAGGCAAGGTGCGTTACCTCGGTCTTTCCGAAGCCTCGGCCGAGTCGATCCGCAAGGCGGCGGGCGTACACCGGATCACCGCCCTGCAGAGCGAGTACTCCCTGTGGACGCGCGATCCGGAAACCACCGGCACGCTGGCCGCCTGCCGCGAGCACGACATCGGGCTGGTCGCGTATAGCCCACTGGGCCGAGGCTTCCTCACCGGTGCGATCACCTCGCCGGACGACTTCGCCGAGGACGACTATCGCCGCAACAATCCGCGTTTCGAGGGCGAGAACTTCACGAAGAACCTCGAGATCGTCGAAAAGGTCCGCCGCTTCGCCACCGACAAGGGCTGCACGCCGGGTCAGCTGGCGCTGGCGTGGGTGCTGGCGAAGGGTGAGGACATCGTGCCGATCCCAGGCACCAAGCGTGTGAAGTACCTGAAGGAAAACGCCGGCGCCGATGACGTCAGCCTTACGGCTACCGAGATCGCCGAGATCGACGCGGTGTTCCCGCCGGATGCGGCGCTTGGCGATCGTTATCAGAGCAGCATGATGGGCTTCGTCAACGCCTGAACGCCCGGACAGCCGCCCCGATACCGGTACCCGGTCGCGGGGCGGTCGTCCCTTATAATGGCGGCCTTTACCGCCGCCGTTGCCGCCATGTCGTCCCCCGAACATTCGCCCCTGGGCAAGTCCACCGTCTACGCGGATCGCTACGACGCCGGCCTGCTGTTTCCCATTCCCCGCCAGGGCAAGCGCGATGAGATCGGCGTGGCGGAAGCCGCGTTGCCCTTCCACGGGGTGGACGTGTGGAACGGCTACGAGCTTTCGTGGCTGGATAAACGCGGCAAGCCGCACGTGGCGGTGGCTGAATTCCGCTTTCCGGCGACGACGCCCAACATCGTTGAATCGAAGTCGTTCAAGCTGTATCTGAACAGCTTTGCCCAGGAACGCGTGGCCGATGCGGCGACACTGCGCCAGACACTGGTCCGCGATCTCTCAGCCGCCGCGGGTGGTCCGGTCGGCATCGTCCTGCACGCGCCCGGCGAGCTGGACGGCACTCCAATCTCGGAGCCGGAAGGCCTGCTGCTGGACACGCAGGAGCTGGATTTCGACAGCTACGGCCCGCCCAGGGCGGATTTCCTCGTCACGAACGACGGGGACGCCCGCGAAGTGCTGGTGTCGCACCTGCTCCGCTCCAACTGCCCGGTCACCGGCCAGCCGGACTGGGGCAGCGTGCAGATCGCCTATGCCGGCGCGCCGATCGACCGCGCGGGCCTGCTTCGCTACCTCGTCTCCTTCCGTAACCACACGGAATTCCACGAGCAGTGCGTCGAGCGCATCTTCATGGATGTCACGGCCCGCTGCGCGCCCCGCGAGTTGTCCGTGTACGCCCGATACACCCGTCGTGGCGGCCTGGACATCAATCCGTTCCGCAGCACGGACCCGGCCGCCGTGCCGGCCAACCCGCGGGGCGCCCGGCAATAATGAATGACACATTCATGCGTTCTTCATTGGTCTTGCCTTTAGTTGTGTAGCCTGTACTCTGCGGCGGCCAAGGGGATCGGCCCCGATACCGCCCCGTTCGAACCTGACTCGTCATTCCGGAATCCAGACATGAAGCTTTCCTTCCGCTCGTACGCCCTCTGCACGGCCACCGTTGCCGGCCTGCTGGTCCTCACCGCCTGCGGCAAGAAGGAAGAGCAGCAGAACACCGCGCCGGCCGCTGCCGCGACCGCCCCGGCTCCGGCCGCCGCCCCTGCGGCGGCGACCACGGCGCCGGCCGCGCCTGCCACCTCGCCCACCGCCGCTGCCGCTCCGGCTGCTCCGGCCGCCGCCCCGGCTGCGCCCGCCGCCGCCAGCGAGTCGCTGAAGGTCGGTTCGGTCACCCTCGGCAGCGCCGTCGGCGCCGACAAGAAGGTCGCCAAGGCGAAGAACGCCTTCGCCCCGGGCGACAAGACCATCTACGCTTCGGTCGCCACCGAAGGCACCACTGCCGGCGCTACGCTGAACGCGAAGTGGACCTTCCAGGACGGCGAGACCACCACCACGGTCAGCGACATCAGCCAGTCGATCAGCACCGACGGCCCGGCCGTCACCACGTTCAAGATTCAGAATCCGAACGAGTGGCCGGAAGGCAAGTACAAGGTCACCGTGTCGCTCAACGGCCAGGCCGTGGGCAACGAAGCCTTCGAGGTCAAGAAGAAGTAATTCATCGACCCCGATGCGATGGAAAAGGGCAGCGAAAGCTGCCCTTTTTTTTGGGTCCGGCGTGCATTGCCGATGAGGCAACAGGGTCGCGCGCCCGCCCGGATGCGTGTAGACCGTGTCAGCGAGCGGTGAGAACACGCCTCACCGCGTGAAGACGCTCCTTTCAGACCGGCGATGGTCGAATGGCACCCGACTCGACGCGGCGATGGACGCCCGGCGGGGCGCCATCAACCAACCCGCATCCCTAGGAGAAACATCATGCTTCAGTGGGCCGTTATCTTCTTCGTCATTGCGCTGATCGCAGCGATCTTCGGTTTCACCGGCATCGCCGCCGGCGCAGCCAGCATTGCGAAGATCCTGTTCGTGGTCTTCCTGATCCTGTTCATTCTGTCGCTGCTGTTCGGCGGCCTGCGTCGCGGGCCGAGGATATAAGCCTCGACACACCCAGGTAAGAAAGAAGAGCGCCCCGGCCCCAGACCGGGGCGTTGTTCTGTCCGCGGTACGGATTTCCCACACTGAGGGCCCAGGCCATGAATCGCATTCTCGTGACGCTGCTTGCGTTGTCCATGACCGGCACCGCCATCGCCCAGCAGGCGAAGACGACTGCCACCGATACCGACTTTATCCGGCGCGCCAGCAGTGCCAGCCTGACCGAGATCGCACTGGGCAAACTCGCCGCCGATCAGGCGTCGTCCAGCGACGTGAAGAAATACGCCGAACGCATGGTCGCCGACCACACGAAGGCAAACGAGTCGCTGGGCAAGCTTGCGGGTAGCAAGGGCGTGCAGATTGCGGTCGCACCGGAGCCGGCGCAGCAACAGGACATCGACCGGATGAAGGGCCTGGACGGTGCGAAGTTCGACCGCGCTTACTCCGATGCGATGGTTCGGGACCACAAGCTGGCCACAGGCCTCTACGAACTCGAAGCGGAAAAAGGCGAAGACGTGGACATCCGCGATTACGCGCGCGGCCAGCTGCCCATGCTGAAGGAACACGAGAAGCTGGCGCAGAGCCTGCCGCCGTTCTGACGTCGTCGCGATGCGCTGTCGATCAGGCCAGGTGCCGCTTCAGAAACTCACACGCTCCGGATGTCAGCACCGAAGCAGTTGAGCCCTAAGTGGCGTGATTGGGCATACCCAGCAGTTCCGACAGTCCACCCCAGAGCAACTGGATGCCAATGCAAAAAATCACGAAGGCCAGCAGTTGCAGAATGACCTTGGTGCGCTCCTTGCCCAGCCGGTGCCCTATCCGGTCGGCGTAACGCATGCTCAGATAAATGCTGACGCTGATCGCAGCGAGTGCGACCGCTGCGGCCACGAAGTGCACCCAGTCGACACCATGGCGCGGTGAGCCGGTACCCACGGCGATGGCCACCGCGATGGAGCCCGGCCCCACGGTGAACGGCAGTGTCAGTGGGTAGAACGAGGGGTCGCCATGGTGCCGGTGCACTTTGGCGTCGTCCTCATCATCGTCGTTCGAGCCGTTGAGCATGCGCCAGCCAGCGGCGGCGATGACCAGACCACCGCCGACCCGCAGCACCGGAATCGAGATGCCGAAGAAGGCGAGCACATAAGCCCCGATGAACAGCGATCCGGTCAGCAGGAGCAGGCTGTTGAGGGCGACTTGTCGCGCAAGGCGCTCGCGCTCTTCCGCCGTGGCTACAGGCACGATGCCCAGCGACATCAGCGCCGAGCCGGGCGGGTTCACGATGGGCAGCAAGGCTGCCACGATGACGAAGATGGCCTTACCGATGTCCATCCACATGCGCGCATCGCTCCGGGTCGCCACTATGCAGCGTTGTATACCTCAGTGACGGCCTGCCCGATAGCAGGTAACAGCTGCGCCACGAAGCCAGCCATCGTTACCTCGCCCATGTCGACGGACTTCGCCCCACCACCCGCGACGAGCAGCACATCCAGCTGGTGCTGACCGATCCGGTCGACCCGGGCACGGAAAGTTACGGACTGGCGATCCACGCCGCCCGCGCCGTATCGGCGCAACCCGGGGCGAGCGATACCTTCCGCTAACTTCGACGGGTGTACGCTCGACGGGCTTCCAACCACAGAGAGATGACCCATGGAATACCGTTCGCTTGGCGGCTCCGGCTTGCAGATTCCCGCCCTGATCCTGGGCACCGCGACCTTCGGTGGCGGCAACGAGTTCTTCAAGAAATGGGGCGACACCGACGTCAAGGAGGCAATCTCCATGATCGACGCCTCGCTCGAACTCGGTTGCAACATGTTCGATACCGCGGACGCCTATTCGGGCGGTTTGTCGGAAGAGATTCTCGGCAAGGCCATCGCCGGCCGTCGCGATCAGGTGCTGCTGTCGACCAAGACCGGCATGGGCATGGGTGCCGGACCGAACGACATCGGCACGTCCCGTGACAAGATCATCCGCAGCTGCGAAGCGAGCCTGAAGCGTCTGGGTACCGACTACATCGACCTGTACCACCTGCATGCCTTCGACGCGCTCACGCCCATCGAAGAAATGCTGCATGCCCTCGATACGCTCACGCGCGCCGGCAAGATCCGTTACTTCGGCGTGTCCAACTACTCGGGCTGGCACCTCATGAAGATGCTGGCACTGGCCGACCGCCACGGTTTTACCAGGCCGGTCATCAACCAGGTCTATTACGCCCTGACTGACCGCGAATACGAGTGGGAGCTGATGCCGCTCGGCCTCGACCAGAACGTAGGTGCACTTGTCTGGAGCCCGCTTGCCGGCGCCAAGCTGACCGGCAAGGTCGGTCGCCACAAAAAGCCCGCCGAAGGCAGCCGTGCCGCGACGGACGCGACCTGGGCCGTGCCGGACGAGCACCTGTTCGCGATCACCGACGTGCTCGAAGCCCTCGAGAAAGAGACCGGCCACAGCGTGCCGCAGATCGCCCTCGCCTGGGTGCTCTCGCGTCCCACCGTGTCAGGCATCGCCATCGGCGCACGTAACGTGACTCAGCTGCGCGATAACCTGGGCGCCACGTCGTTCAAGCTGGACGCCGACCAGATCAAGCGTCTCGACGACGCCAGCGCCACGCGTCCGATCTATCCGTACTGGCATCAGCAGACGACTCTGGCGTCGCGCAATCCGAGTCCGGTGACATTGGGCAAGTAAGCGATCGCGGTGCGGGTCGCAGATTCCTGCGATCCGCCCCATGTACGAACGTGCGACGGCGTCGCTGGATTTAGCCCCGCCGGGCGGGCAATCTCGGTGAGGGCCGCCCATGGGCCCTGGTGGCTACGAGGTCTTTGCGTGACGACATTCAACCCGGTGCCGAATGCGCGTGCGCATGCGCTGCGGCTGGCCATGCTGGAAGACGACGACCTGCTGCGCGAACGCGTACTGACGCCGAAACTCGCGCAGTTTGGGTTCGAGGTCACGGCTTGCGCCAGCGCGGCAGCGCTGGATGAGGCGATACGGCGAAACGTACCGGATATCTTCCTGCTCGATATCGGCTTGCCGGACGGCGACGGGTTCGAGGTCGCACGACGGTTGCGCGCGGCGATACCGGCTGCGGGCATCGTCATCCTCACCGGCCGGGGCGATAACGTGGATCGCGTGCGAGGCCTGTTCGAAGGGGCCGACGCCTACCTGTCCAAACCCGTAGAGATCGACGTGCTTGTGGCCACGTTGTACAGCGTCGCTCGACGTCTGCATCCCTCGCCACGAACCCACGAACGATGGGCGCTCAGTCCGGACGAATGGTTTCTGCTCTCGCCTTCCGGTGCGCGCGTGATGCTCAGCAAAAACGAGCGCAAGCTGCTGGAAGCGATGCTTCAACACGCCGATGAGGTGGTGCCGCGTGAGGCGCTGATCGCCGCCCTGACCGATGACGTCCACGCCTTCGACCCGCACCGGCTGGACTCGATGGTCCATCGTTTGCGCCGCAAGGTGCTGGCCGCCATCGGCGAGCCGTTACCCCTCAACGCGGTACATGGGACCGGATACATTCTGCAAGCCTGATTCCACGGCCGAGACGCCCGCCCGCGGTAAGGACAGCCGGATCGTCGTGCCCTGCCCCGGCGTGCTCTCGACCGCGGTCCATCCACCGGCCTGTACTACGAGCCCCTGCACCACGCTGAGTCCGAGACCCGTACCGCGCCCCGCCGGCTTGGTCGTGAAGAAGGGTTCGAACACCTGCGTGCGTATCGACTCCGCCATGCCCATCCCGGTGTCGCTCACCGACAGCACCGTGTGCTCCGCGCCATCCTCGATGGCGATTGTGCAACACCCCCCATCCGGCATGGCGTCTCGCGCGTTCGTCACCAGATTGATGATGGCCAGCTCGAACTGGCTGCGATCGAAACGGATCAGTCGAGGCGCATCGGGCAACCGCAGCCTCAACTCGTTGTGCGAGGAGAGCGACTGCCGCAGCAGCGGATGCAGCTCGCGCAATGCCGCGACCACGTCGAACTCTTCCGTGAATGCCACATCGCGGCGGCTGAAGTTGAGCAGCTTGCGACACACCGCGGTGCCACGGCGGGCGGCCAGTTCGATCCCTTCGAGCGCATCCGCGATGGTCCGCATGTCGCCCGGGGGCAGATCGTCGCTTTCCGGCAGGCGGTCCCGCTCCGTGGAAAACCCCAGGATGATGTCGAAGACGTTGTTGACGTCGTGCGCCACGCCGCTGGCAAGCTTGCCCACCGCGTCCATCTTCTGCGCGTGCAGCAGTTGCTCCTGCGTACGTTCACGCTCGGCGATCTCGCGGACCAGTTGCAGGCGCCGGTGTTCCGATTCGATCAGGCTGTCGCGCAAGGCATGGATACTGCGATCCACGATCAGGGCGATGAGCAGGTAGCTGGTCAGAGCGCGCAGGGGCAGGACGTCGTAGAGGGCCATCATCATCCCGGGAAGATGGCTGGCCGCCGGTGCCTTCAGCGGATCCACGCTCATCACGAGAATGAGCGCTTCGACGCCGTAAGTGATCCACAGCGCCCTTCGGCCCAGCATCAGACCGCTCAGCGCCAGAATCATCATCAGCGTCAGGTTGCCGTCGGTCGCGCGATAACCGAAGGCGGCATAGGCCACCGCGCCGCACGCAAGCATCGTCGCCACGAATTGTGCGACGGCCTGCGAAAAACGACCGCGACGGATGAGGCAAAGACCCAGCCACGCCGACACGGTCATCGCCAGGTCGGTACCGATATCTATCGCCATGGCGGCAGGCGCGCCGATGCGTGCCTTGCCGTAGAAACGATCCTGCAGATACGACCAGTGAAGGCCGAACAGATAGAGCTTGGTCACCGGTATCCGGACACCTTCGAAAATCAGCAACAGCTGCATGAAGGTGGCATTGCGCCGGTCGACCGGATCACGGATCGGCGTGTCGGCGAGCCACTGACGGATACGGGACATCATCGTGCGGCTCCCAGGCAACCGACGGTGAGAATTCGGTGAGAAACGTGCCAGTCGAGCGTGTGTGACTTTGCCGGGAATGTAAAGCTATGGTGGGACAGCGTGCCGAGGGGCAGTCCTCCGGGCTGGGCACGAGCGACGTCACGGCGTTACGGGCTCTTTCCTTCGGGGGTACTATGTCAGCAATTCTTTCCAGGCCTTGGCTGGCCGGCGCGGCGATGCTCATCGCCACCGGCGGCGCGTGCGAGGCACACGCTTCCGTCGACACCGCGGGCAGCACCACGGCGACACCGCTGATCACCAGAACGGTCGACAGCCACCAGATGACCACGCTGCCGGGAAGCATCCCGGCGAGAGTCCATACCAGTGTCGACGCGGGGCCGATGGGCACCGCCGAGGTCATCCCTTCGATGACCCTGGTACTGAAGCGCAGCGCGGAACAGCAGAAGCAGTTCGATGCCTACCTCGCGTCGCTGGATAACCCCTCGTCGCCCAACTTCCACCAGTGGCTGACCGCGCGCCAGGTGGGCGAACGGTTCGGTCCGAGCAGGCAGGACATTGCCGCGGTAAAGACGTGGCTGAGCAGCCAGGGTCTCGGCGTGAAGACCATCTCCGCCGACGGCATGCTGATTCGTTTCACCGGCTCGGTCGGCGCCGTGCAGCAGGCCTTCGGTACCTCGCTGCACCGTTTCAGTGCGAACGGAAAAACGCACTTCGCCAACGCCGCCGAACAGAAGCTGCCGACCGCACTGATACCGGTGGTCCGTGGCGTCGCATCCCTGACCGACTTCTTCCCGGAGCCGCAGGTGAAGAACGTACGGCCGGTGAAGCGCGACAAGCAAGGGGCATGGATCGCCGCCGGCGCGCCCTCCGGCGACTTCAACTTCGTTTATCAGGGAGAGACGTTCTTCGATCTGGTACCCGCGGATTTCGCGACGATCTACAACGTCAATCCGTTGTGGAATCAGGCGAGCCCCGTGCGCGGCGCCGGACAGACTGTGGCCGTGCTGGAAAGAACCAACGTTCTCGATGCCGACATCAAGACCTTCCGCCAGGTATTCCTCCCGACGGATGCCAAAGGTGTCTTCACCCAGGTTCATCCCGCAGCTTTCACCGGCGACACCAGCTGCGTGAATCCCGGTACCAACGGCGATGAAGGTGAGGCCGCGCTCGACGCGGAATGGGCCGGCGCCGCCGCACCCGATGCCGACATCACGCTCGCCTCGTGCCAGGACACCGGCGCGGACTTCGGTGCGTTTCTCGCCGCGCAGAACCTGCTTGAGCAAGCCGCCCCACCACCGATCCTCAGCCTCAGCTACGGCGAGTGCGAACTCGTCAGCGCGGCGGTGGGTGACATCGACGAGGCCAGCGCGCTGTGGGCGACCGCCGCGGCCGAAGGCGTTTCGGTGTTCGTCTCGACCGGTGACTCCGGATCCGCGGGTTGCGACCAGGGACAGTCGGCTTCCAGCTTCGGCCTAGCCGTCAACGGCCTGGGCAGCACGCCGTATAACGTGGCCGTCGGCGGTACCGACTTCAACGACTACAAGCGGACCAGCAAGTACTGGCTGCCCGGTAACGGCGAACTCGGCGCCAGCGCCATCGGCTATATCCCGGAGCAAACCTGGAACGACTCCTGCGCCAGCGCGCAGCTGGATACGATCCTGGGATACAGCGACCCCAACACGGCCTGCAACTCATCCGCCGGGCTCGACTTCCTCAACACGGCGGGCGGAAGCGGCGGACCAAGCTACTACTGGAGTCAGCCCACCTGGCAGCAGGGTCTGGCCGGCATGGATCAGAACGTCACCCGTGCCACACCGGACGTCTCGCTGTTCGCGGCCAACGGCATTTACGGTCACGCGCTGATCTTCTGCATGTCGGACGCCGACGAAGGCGGTACGCCCTGTAATTACCTCAGCCCCACGGACTCGATCTACAACAGCGCGGGCGGCACATCGTTCGCGGCGCCCGCGATGGCCGGCGTGCAGGCCCTGGTGAACCAGTCCAGCGCGGCTCGCCTGGGTAACGTCGCGCCAACGCTGTACAGCCTGGCCCGCAGCCAGTACGGCACCATCGCTTCGCCCGGCACCGGGTGCGCCGCCACGGACGCCACGTGTGTGTTCCACGACGTCGCCACGGGGGATATCGACGTGCCTTGCTTCGCCGGCACCGGCGACTGCTACGTGAAGAGCGGACAGTCGTACGGCATCGTCAGCGATGGCGGTCGTGCATCCCTCGTCACCGCATGGAAGGCCGGCAAGGGCTACGACTATGCGACAGGCCTGGGCTCGATCGACGTGACCCATCTCGCCAACGCCGTGGCCGCCCGGTCGGCACGCGGCAAGACGATCTCGCGCACATGGGATCTGGCCGGCCGCGACGACAGCGGCAACCCCGGCGTCGGTCTCAACGCGATCCTCGACGGCAAGAGCACCTTGCTGCTGGTCGGTCCGAAGACCGGCAACGCCACGTTTGTCCGTATGAACGGCAGCACGGTGCTCAGCACCGACACATGGTTCCCGGGCAGCCGCGATGGCGGCGACACGATCGTCGACGGTTTCCAGGCCGGCGACCAGATCAAGGCCATTCCGTACGACATCTTCGGCGGCACGCTCGCCGGACAGACGGTGATGGAAAGCGATAACCCGACCACGCACACCATGAACCTCGCGATCTACAGCTATGGCTGGGAGGCGTTCCGCTTTCCGTACCCGGCCGGCTGGACGCTGGTCGGCGCGGGCGATGTGGATGACGCGGGCACGCCGCAGCAGATCTGGTTCAACGCCAGCACCAGCCAGCTGTCGTTCTGGACGATCAAGTGCAGCGGTGGCCTCCTGTTTGGCCGTCTGAACGATCTGGACTGCACGCAGGCCGTCGACCGCACGGTACCCGCTCCGGCCGGCTTCACCCCGCATCTGGCCGATCTCAATGGCGACGGCGTAATCGATATCGTCTGGACCAGCGCCAGCCGCGCGGTGAAGTACTGGGTCAACACCGGCAAGGACCGCTTCACCAAGACCGATGCACCGGACGCGTCACCGAACGGCTTCGACCTGATCGGCGCGGGCGAGATCGCCGGCACCGGCAGGACCGACCTGATCTGGTTCAACGCCGCGACCGGCAACATCGGCTGGTGGCTGATGGACGGCACGACGGTGACGGGCCGCAAGACCACGGCGGGCCCGGCGGGTTACAGCGTCGCCACCATCGAGGACTTCGACGGTGACGGTCTGGCGGACGTGTTCTGGACCAACGCCAAGAGAACGGCGTATGTCTGGCAGGGCACCGGCGGCGGCTTCATCTCACAGCAGGTCGCCGACGGGGCGGGCACGCCTTACGTGGTGCCAACCGGCTACAAGGTGCAGATGAACCGTTTGCAGGGCGTGGCCAACCCCATCGCCGCGCACGCCGCCAGGGCGCAGATCGCCGCGGTTTCGCACTGACTCGGGAGAGGTTCTGCGGAGAGGCGGACGGGAAACCGTCCGTCTTTTCTGAATGGTGCGCCTGGAGGGATTCGAACCCCCGACCAATGGCTTCGGAAGCCACTACTCTATCCGGCTGAGCTACAGGCGCTGATGCTGCGGTCGGGCATTGTAGCGGGAATCCCCGGGGCGGCCTAGCCTCAGTGTCAGGCCCTGGCCGCCAGGGGCTCAGCGCCGGCCGCCGTGGCGCGAAGGCTTTCCCTGTAACGTCGGCTGCACGGCAGAACCGTGCCGTCGGCCATGTGCAGGCGGGCTTCGCCCGCGTCCAGCGGCTCGATCGAGGTGACCTGAGCCAGTTGCACCACGTAGCTCCGATGCGCGCGGACGAAGACGGCGGGGTCGAGCTTGGCCTCCAGCGCGGCCAGGGTCGTCCGCAGCGGGTAGTCGCGACCGCGCACCCGCAGATTCACGTAGTTCCCCGACGCCTGCGCCCACTCGATATCGGCGGTGGCCACCAGGAAGTCACGTCCGAGCTTGCGGACGAGAAAGCGCTCCGGGCGGTCGACCGGCTCCACGGGCGGCCCTTCATCCGGGATGTCGAGCAGACTGGCCTCGCCTTTGACGTGTCGGCCGAACCACTCGACCATGTGGCCGACGGCGACGATCGTAAAGAACGTGCGGATGTCCTTCAGATATTCGTAGACGAACTGCAGGCCCAGCGACCCGGGATCGTAGTGGGCGCCGCCGAGCGTGAAGCCGAGCAGCCGGAGCAGGTCCATGCCGACGACGTGACCCACGCACCAGGCGAGGCTGCCCACAAAGTAAAGCGGCAGATAGCGTCGCCACGTATCCGCATGCAGCGGCCAGCGGTCGCACGCACGCAGCAGGAAGGGCAGCATGAGCAGCGAGACGAGGACGCTGCTGAATTCGTTGACGGCGATCTGCCAGGTGGCGACGTGGATGTCGTAACGGTCCGCATCGATCCGCGCGGTCATCGTGTTGCCGATCGCGGCCGCACCGAAGACCGTGCCCCAGAAGACGATCATGAAGAGGCGACGACGGCGGTGAGCCTGGTCGAGTTCTTTGCCGGGAGGTGTGGGGGTGGCTTCCATCCGCCGGATGATAGCCGTGTCGCGGGTTGGAATCGCCCGCGGGGCGCGCTCCTACGTAAAGAAGAAGGGCCCCTTGCGGGGCCCTTCGGTGCATCACTTGGTCTTGTAAAGCTCGCCCAGCCAGTCGGGCTTGCTCTTGTCGCGTTCCAGGTGCGGGTACATCAGGCCGCCGTGGTAGTCGATCTTGATGGTCTTGTAGTCATCGAAGTTCTTGACCAGCAGCTCGATCGGCGCCTTGTCGGTCTTCGCGGTGGTGACGGCTTCCTTCAGCGCGTCGCCATCGAATTCCTTGTTGTTGACCGCGACGATGTGCATGCCCGGAGAGAGGCCGGCATTGAAGGCCGGGCCGTCCCAGCGCACGTCGGAGATATCGCCCTTGGACGACACGGCGAAGCCGGCCGAATAGGTGAGATCGACGTAGTGACGACGGCCTTCGAACGCCTTGACCGCTTCCGACGGCTTGTCGTTGTAGACGAGCTTCCAGCCGCCGCGCTCGATGCCTTCCAGGTCGCCCTTGTGACCGTCGATGCGGTCGTGCAGGTAAGTCGCCCAGTCGTACGGCGAAATGCCGTTCAGCGTCGAGACCACGTCTTCGAAGGTATACGGATTGACCTTCCAGTCACCGTCCTTCATGCCGAAGAAGGCCTTGGCGAAATCGTCGAGGCTACGCTTGTTTCTGGTCAGTTCGCGCAGCTTGGTGTCGACGTCGAGCCAGACCATCTGGCCGCCCGAATAATAGTCTTCACTCATCTGGTAATTGCGATACGACAGCGGACGACGCTGCGCGATCGTCGGATCGTTGGTCGTGTCACCGATGGTGCGCCAGGACAGACCCGGGCGACCCTTGTCGTACGTAGCGGCGACGAGTGCGAGCACGTCACGCGCCTGATCCTGCGAAACGAGGCCCGAGCGTGCGGCGACGACGTTGCCCCAGAACTGCGTCTGGCCTTCATACACCCAGAGCAGGCTGTCGCCCATCGGCACGTTGAAGCTCGGCGTGGCGAGGTCGGCGCCGCGACGGTATTTGCCGTCCCATGAGTGGTTGTACTCATGCGAGAGCAGGTCGCGTCCCAGCCAGCTCTTGTCCCACTCCGTGAAGTAGTTGGGCTGTGCGCTGTTTTCGGACGAACGGTGGTGCTCCAGACCGATGCCGCCGAGCTTGTCGGTCAGCGCCAGCAGGAAGTCGTAATGGTTGTAGTGACGCGCACCGTAGAGCTTATCCATCTGCTGGACGAGCTTGCGGTGGATCTCGAGCGCTTCGGGCTTGATCTCGAGCGCCTTCGCGTTGTCGGCCACGATGTTCAGGTGCACCGGCGACTTACCGTTCGGGTCGAGATCGACTCGCTTGAAATAGCGACCGGCGAAGATCGGCGAATCGACGAGGTCGTCGTAGTTGATCTCCTTGAACGTCACCGTGTCGCCGCTCTTGCTGGCCTGCTCGAGGGCGGTGCCGAACTGGAAACCGGCCGGCAGTTTCACGGACGCTTCGACGTTGACGCGATCGGCGCGGTAGCCGGCCGGATACAGGGAGACCTGGTTCCACTGCACGTTGACGATGTCGGGGGTCATGACGATCCGACCCTGACGCGTGTCCTGCGGGGTCAGCGTCTGAAACTCGACGTCGACCGACGAGGCGCCGGCCGGCACGTCGACGTGGAAGGCGTAGACGTTGTACTCGTCACGCTTCCACTCGAGGCGCTTGCCGCCGGCGGTCACGATGAGACCAGCGAACTGGTCGATCGGGCCGGTCGGCGAATGGTGGCCCGGGATCCACTCGGGGAACAGCAGGGTCAGCGGACCGGCCTGCGCGGGGATGGATTCCTTGACGCGGAAAATGCGGTGATCGGTGTCGGTGGCGTCGACGGCGAGCTTGACGGTACCGGCGAACGCGACGTCCTTCGGCGGCGGAACATCGTCCGCGCGGACGGCGGTGGCGCCTGCGCTGGCCAGGGCGGCCAGAAGCGCGGAGGCAAGGATGGTGGATTTCACTGGAATTCTCCCGTGGAGCGTGTGGATCGCCCGGCCATCCCTGCGAGCGGGTCGGCGCGGTCCCCTGCGGTCCGCGCAAGCCTTCGATGCTAAACGTCATGGTCCGGAGCGCCCTATGCCAGAGGTCACGGTCACGGCACTCAGAATTCTCGTAAAATGCCGCGCCCGCCCATGCGGGACCGTACGGCGCCGGAGCCGACGGACATCATCAGGAACAGGGAACACCATGCATAAGGTCATGCGCACGGCGGTCGTTACCGCTCTTCTCGCGATCGCTCCGATCGCCGCCCAGGCCGACGGCCAGGCCTTTATCACTGCCTCGGCTGGCAAGTCGCACTACAGCGGGGATACCGGCGAAAGCGGCACGTATTCCTATTACGGCATCGACGCGACCGAGCATGTCGACAAGAAAGACACCGCTTTCGGCGTCACCGGCGGCTATCGCTGGATGATCGACGACGTGTTCTCGATCGGACCTGAAGCCGGCTTCGTCGACCTGGGCAAGTTGTCGGACCGGGTGGATGCGACCTCGCCAGGCCGATGGACGGAGACCGACCGCTCCGAGATCAAGAACAAGGCCGCGCTACTGGGCATCAATGCCAAGTGGATGCTCGGCCATTCATGGTCGCTGGGCCTGCGCACAGGCTTCCTTCACATGTGGTCGCGCCTGCGCAGCGATGTCGACGGCGTCGATCTTTACTATTCGCCGGGCAGCCGCGACCACTATTCGTACAAGAACGCGTCGCACGACAACGGTTTCTACGGTGCGTTGAACGTCGGCTATGACTTCACCCGCAACTTCGGCGTCACGCTGGGTTACGAGCACTACCACGGCGACTACAAGAGCGATGCGGGCAGCATCAGCCAGAAGATCGGCGTGTGGGCGGCGGGGGCTGAGTTCCGGTTCTGAGAAGTAGGTAGTCTCAGGTGCAAAAAAACGGCCGCCTAATGCGGCCGTTTTTTTGGCTAGAAATAAATAGCACCCAGTGCTACCCTAAGCCATGGACGAATGGACGCAAGGCCAGCGGGTGTTCAAGACCGCGTGGTTCGCCAAGATGGCGAAAAAACACCTGATCAGCGACTCGGAGCTACGAAACGCGGCTCGAAGTCATGCGCGGCCAAGCCGATGACCTGGGCGGCGGGGTTTTCAAGAAACGCCTCAACCGCAACATGCACAGGTCTATCGTGGTCGCGAAAGGACGGCGGTACTGGATCTTTGCCTATCTGTTCGCGAAAAAGGATCGGGCAAATATCGACGACTCGGAACTCGCCGCGTTCAGGAAGCTTGCGGCACTTTACAGTCGAAAGGTAGAGCAAGACATCGACAAGGAAGTGGCGATCTCGGAACTCATTGAGGTACGTAATGAACGCTAATCGTAAGCATAAGAGCGACGCATTCGAGGCGATTCACAGCGCCGTGTCCGGAATGCGCAGAGCTGGGACCATCGACAAGGCAACCATGCGGGACTTCGATGATCTCTGCATCGCTACACCCCCAATGATCGACTCGTTGCAGATCAAGCAGCTTCGCGAGCGGAATCATGTGAGCCAGCCGGTATTCGCGCGCTACCTGAATACGAGTGAGAGCACGGTTGAGAAGTGGGAATCCGGGGCCAAGAAGCCTAGCGGCATGGCGCTGAAGCTTCTTGCGGTTGTCGCCAAGCATGGACTCCAAGTGCTGGCCTGATACCTCAGGTCCGCGCCGGAATCTTCAATCCGCGCTCCACGCCAGGCCGCGACGTGCCACGTTCCAGCCACCCGATGACGTTCTGGAAGTCATCGAAGCCCACCAAGTCACGGGCACCATAGAACGTCACCAGATTATTGACCCAGCCCAGCGTGGCGATATCCGCGATGGTGTACTCATCGCCGACGATCCAGTCCTTACCGTCGAGCTGCCGGTCGAGCACTGCGAGCAGTCGTTTGCTTTCCGCGACGTAGCGCTCCAGCGGACGTTTATCTTCGTATTCGCGGCCGGCGAACTTATGGAAGAAGCCGACCTGGCCGAACATCGGGCCGATGGCCGCCATCTGGAAAAAGACCCACTGGATCGTTTCCCAGCGCTTCGCTTCGTCCTTCGGCAGGAAGCGGCCGGTCTTCTCCGCGAGATAAAGGAGGATGGCGCCTGATTCGAACAAGCCAAGTGGCTTTCCACCCGGACCGTCCGGGTCGATCATCGCAGGGATCTTGCCATTCGGATTCAGCGACTCGAACTCCGGCAGCTTGCTCTCGTTCTTGCCGATATCCACGAGGTGGACCTCGTAAGGAATGCCCAGTTCTTCGAACATGATCGATACCTTGACGCCGTTAGGCGTGGGCAGCGAGTAGAGCTGGATACGATCGGGGTGTGTGGCAAGCCAGCGCGACGTGATCGGGAAGGCGGATAGGTCGGACATGAGGCATACCTTTGGGCCATAAAGCAGCAAAGGTAGGCCTCCTCCCCTTATTTGGGAAGCACCCGCGGTCCGACGCGGACGGGCAGGAAATACACCTTCCCGTTGAGTTCGACGATGCGCTTCACGTCGACGAAGCAGCCGCGCATGCCTGCATCCACACGAGCGGATACCTCGTAATCCGCCCCTTCGTCGACATGGAATTGCCCGTCGACGGGACCGCATGACTGACGCGTACCGGGTGCGTATTTGCTACCGGGTGTACGCAAATCGTAAGTAAACCAGACTTGTACATCCTGATCGGCCTCGACGTAGTATTCGTCGGCCCAAGAGGTCGGCTCTTCGTGGTCCGGCATCCCGAGTTTCTGGCGCGATCCGGGATACAGCACGCCATGTGCGACGAAGCCGCCGTGCCGACCGCCCGGCTGTCGCTTCGGCGTCACGATAAGGTCGCCGCCACCGCCAATGACGCGAATCCTCGCACGTGGCCCATCGGTGGGCTCTGTCGCCCTGGGTACGAACACCGTGCACGCGCTCAACTGGACTACCGCTGCGGCAGCCAACATCCATTTCCGATACATCATTACCACCTGCTCCCTGAAATCCCTGATTGACCGATCCGGACCGCTGTGAGGCGGCGACCGACTTCCGGTCGCTTTTAGCGGCGGCCGCAAGGAATTCTTTAGTCAAAAAGCAGATCCCCGTGATGAGAGGCGATATCGCCCGTACGCGCCTGGCGTCGATGCGCATCGGCTTTGCCCTCACGCCGACTACTGATCTCTCGCTCGACGTTTCGCGCTATACGCTCGCGGGAGCCCGCATCCGGCCAGGCGGCAAACGCATACACGTTCATACGATTCACGCCGGCGTGGATATGCGTTTCTGAGGCCCTGGCCGCGCCGGAGCGCCCCCTGGCGCCGACGCAGCCGACCGGACGTTCTTTCGAAAAGGCCGTCTAAACCCCTATACATCCCCGTAACTTTTCTATATAACCGATAGCAAGTGCTGCGACGCAGCACGTGAAGTCTTCTGAAGGGAAGCGACGCGCGGATGCGCGTTTACGCGGCTCGTTCCGCGCTGACAACGCGCGTTGTCAGCGTCGGAGGCGTGCGCCAGGGTTTGCCTTTATCAGCCATTACGGGTGCCGCGCCGCGGCCACCCGTGCATGTCCGTGCGTCCAAACAGATCCAGGGAGACGTTTCTTCATGCTTAGCCGTAACAAGCCCTTGAACAAGTCCGCGCTGGCCATCGCCCTCGCAATCGTCGCGAATCCCGCCGCCTTCGCCCAGTCCACCACCGGTGGCATCTTCGGCCAGGCGCCTGTCGCTGCCGGCGAGACGGTCGTCATCACCAGTGACACCGGTATCACCCGCGAAATCGCCGTGGATGAGCGCGGCCGTTACTCGGCCGGCCAGCTGCCGCTGGGCACGTATACGGTATCCCTGCGCGCCAATGGTCAGACCGTCGACACGCGCCAGAACGTCGTTCTGAAGGTCGGCGCCGGTACCGAAGTGTCGTTCGCTCCGGCCGAGGCACAGACCACCGACATGTCCGGCGTCTCGGTCTCCGCTTCCGCGCTGCCCAAGATCGACGTATCGACGATCGATTCGCGCACCGTCGTCACCTCGGAACAGCTGGCACGCCTGCCGCTGGGCCGTAACTCGGAAGCCATCGCACTGCTCGCGCCCGGCGTGGTGCAGAACGGTGGCAGCTTCAAGGGTCCGACCGGCAATTCACTGGTGAGCTTCGGTGGTTCGGCCGCGAGTGAGAATGCCTATTACGTCAACGGCTTTTCGACCACCGACCCCCTGCGTGGCTTCGGCGGCCTGTCGTTGCCGTATGGCGCGATCGAGCAGCAGGAGGTCTACACCGGCGGATACAGCGCCCAGTATGGCCGATCCGACGGCGGCGTCATCAATGTGGTCGGCAAGCGCGGCACCAATGAATGGCACTTCGGCACGCAGGTGCTGTGGGAGCCGAGCTTCGCGCGCGCCAACCAGCGCAACCGCTACTACGAAAGCGGCCTGCCCGCCTCGCCCCGAGCCGGCAATCTGTACTCGCCCGATAGCGAGAACGGCGGTGACAGCACCACGGTCAGCGCCTATGCCGGCGGCCCACTGATCAAGGACAAGCTGTTTATCTTCGTTGCCGGCGAATACCAGCGACAGGAAGGCAATACCGTCAACCCGGTGAGCGGTTACACGAGTACCAAGCCCTACGTCGATTACCGATACAACTCGCCGCGCTGGTACAGCAAGATCGACTGGAACATCACGGACAACAACATCCTCGAGTTGACCGGCGCGTCGGACAAGTATCAGACCTCGGGCAGCATCTACAACTACGACTACGTCAACCGCGTGCGGCAGGATCGCATCGGCCAGGACGACGATATCAAGACCGGCGGCAACCTGTGGACGGCCAAATACACCGGCTACATTACCGATGATCTGACCGTCAGCGCGCTGTACGGCAAGCTGCATACCACCGACTACGATGCGCCCGGCGGCTACAACTCGAGCCTCACGTACGTCGATGGCCTGGTCAACCAGAACCCGGCGCTCAACGGCGGATCGTCGCGCGGCAACAGCCAGACCGTATCCAGCCTCAGTCCCTCGGGCCGCGGTAACCGCACCACCAATACGCGCATCGACATCACCTACAAGATCGGCGATCACACGATCACCGCCGGTATCGACAACCAGACCGCGGTGGCCATCGACCAGGGCTCGGTGACGTCGGGTCCCGGCGGGTACTCGTGGACGTATGGCCAGTCCGATCCGAACACACCGATTTCCACGGGCCTAGGTGTGCCGGCGACGGCCGGCTTCCCCAACGGTGCCGGCGGTTACTACGTCATCCAGAACATCAACAGCAGTCTCGCCACCGTTCGCTCGACGCAGCGCGCGCAGTACATCGAGGACAAGTGGCAGGTGAACGATCGCTGGCTGCTCTCGTTCGGTATCCGTAACGATCAGTTCGAGAACTTCAACGCGGATGGCGACGCCTTCATCACCCAGCACAAACCGCAGTGGGCGCCCCGCCTGGGAGCCAGCTGGGACGTCTTCGGTGACGCGACCTTCAAGGTGTATGCCAACGCGGGGCGTTACTACCTCGGCCTGCCGCTGAATCCGGCGCTCAATGCCGCCGGCGGCGCGCTGACGACGTCGCAGTACTTCACCTATGGCGGCATCGCGGCCGACGGGACGCCGACCGGCCTTACGGCGATCTCGCCGCCGGTCGCCGCCAACAACACGTTCGGTCAGCTGCCCGATCCGAAGACGGTGACGACGCAGGGCCTCAAGTCCGAGTACCAGGACGAGTTCATCCTCGGCTTCACGAAGACGCTGGGAACCGACTGGGTCTACGGCGCCAAGGCCACGCAGCGCATTCTGCGTAACGCCATCGACGACTACTGCGACATCGACCTGGTGCTGGCCAAGGCTCAGTCGCTGGGTTACGACGTGACCGACCAGAGCAATCCGGTCAGCTGCTGGCTGTTCAACCCCGGTAAGTCCAACACCTTCAACCTGGTGGATACCTCGGGCAATTACGTGAAGGTGCCGCTGTCCAACGAGGAGTTCGGTTTCGATCGCCTGAAGCGCCGTTACTACTCGCTGGAGACCTTCCTCGAGCATCCGTTCGCCGACGGCTGGTATGGCAAGGTCAGCTATACGTATTCGCGCAGCTACGGCAACACGGAAGGCCAGCTTCGCTCGGACCTGTACCGCGAATCGCGCGGCACCGGCCAGACCGCGGTGTCGACCACGCAGGACTGGGACAACTCGTACATCATGGTCAACACCAACGGTGTGCAGAACAACGATCACAAGCACCAGCTGAAGTTCTTCGGCTACTACCAGTTCAGCCCCGAATGGCTGGTCAGCGGCAACCTCAGCATGATCTCCGGTGCGCCCAAGCCCTGCCTCGGCTACTTCGGCGCGGATCGTACCGACCCGGCGGGCTACGGCAACAGCTACCACTTCTGCAACGGCGAGCCCTCCCCGCCCGGCAGCCACGGCCGCCTGCCGTGGGTGCGCCAGGTGGATCTCGGCGTGACCTATCGTCCCGCCTTCGCCGATGCGAAGCTGGCCTTCAACGCCAATGTGTTCAACGTGCTCAACGAGCAGCGGACGATCGGTATCTACCCGAATGGCGAGCAAAGCCCGAACCTGGCGAACCCGCTGTACGGGACGCCGACGGCGGTGCAGCAGCCGCGTTATTTCCGCCTGAGCGTGAATTACGACTACTGAGCCCTGACCCGAAGGACCTGTCTCCGGGGTAGTGCCGCGAGGCACAACACGGGGTTGCCGTTGACGAGAAAGCCGACCAGGCGCAGCCCGGTCGGCTTTCTTGCGTTTAGGCCGCCCGCGCCATAAAGGTCGACTGCGTCACATTCGTGAATGTGACCTTCATCACACTTAGGGCCGCTTTCGGCTAGTCTTGCCGAAAACGTGCCTCGCCTGGATTGCCCGCAAAGCGCATCCGCAAGTTGTGAGTAGCCCACGAAGCGAACGTTTCAGTGCGTTTTACCAGCCAACCGGTCAAAACAAGGAAGCCTCTGAGATGTCCGGAAATTCGATGAAACGCGCCCTCATCGGGCACCTGCCTGCCATCGCGCCGGTCGACCACCTCGTTCACCTGTTCGGCTTCGTGATGCAGCACCGGCGCCTGCCGCGTCGACGACACCCCTTGTTCAACGACGTCATCCATCGCATCAAGGCCTCCACCGAGATCGTGGACCCGTTGCGCGTCTACGTGACCGACAAGGAATTCGTGAAGACCTTCGTCCGCGACCGCGTCGGCGACGAGCACAACGTGCCGACGCATACCGTGTTCCGCCGGGTGGACGACGTCGACATCGATCTCATCCCCGACCGCTGCGTGATCAAACCCACGCATGCGAGCGGGCAGATCGTCACGCGCAAGCATGGTGAGCCGGTCGATATGGCGCGCATCCGCGGCTGGTTCGCGCTGAATTATTACCGGACCTCACGGGAGCGGAACTACAAGAACCTGCAACCGAAGGTGATCGTCGAGCCGTTGATATTCAACGACGCGGAAATCACCGACTACAAGGTGTTCTGCTTCCATGGGCGACCGCGGCTGATTCAGGTCGACTACGGAAGGCACTCGCGGCATGTGCGCAAGTTCTACGACCTGGACTGGCGCGAGCAGGGTTTCGGGCTGGTGTACGAGCGTGGGTCGATCGACTTCGAGCGGCCGGCGAATCTCGACAGGATGCTGCAGGTGGCGACGCGGCTGAGCCAGGGATTCTCGCTGGTGCGCGTGGATATGTATTCGGACGGCGAGTCGGTGTTGATTGGCGAGATGACCAATTGCCCGAGCGGCGCCATGGGCGTGTTCAGTCCGCCGGATGGCGAGCGCCTGGCGTCGGCGATGATCTTTGGCGATCTCACCGACGAGATGCTGCACACGCAGGTGGCTTGAGTTCCGTTGGGCGCACGCTCTTTGTGATCTTGGTGCACGACCGTGCGTAGTCCTTCTCCCAGTCCCACGTAAGCGCTTGCTGAGAAGCACGGGCGGGTGCGCGTAACCACTTGCGCTGGCGATTGAATTCTCGCCCTGAGGCTGTCCGATGGCCCCCTGTCGATGCCGTCGTCCCCCATCCTCGTGATGGCGCACTCCGCCTAGACTGCCGTCGCCTCCACGGCCCGTCGGCGCACCGCCCGACGGAATGCTGCACGCTTCACAAGGATGCCTCATGCAAAAGGTCTTGCTCGTCACCACAGCCGCCCTGGCTCTGACAGCCGCTTCCTTCACCGCCGCCGCCAACCCGGCCGGCGCTTTCCTCCGTGCCGATATCGGCAAAGCTCGCTACGCCGTACCGAGCAAGCTCTATGACGGCAAGTCCGCACGCGCCTATGAACTCGGTGGCGGTTATCGCTGGGGCATGGGTGAACACGTCGCCCTCGGTGCCGAGCTTGGCTACGCGGACCTGGGCAAGGTGAAGTACCGCGCCACGGGCACGCACCGGTACGGCAGCCGGACGTATCCGCTGAGCACGCGAAGCGAGATCGGATCGCGTGCCGTACTCATCGGCGCCAACCTGAAATGGGAGCTGCCGCAGAGCTTCTCCGTCACCGGCCGCGCCGGTATCGCCCGCATGCGAACGCAGCACTGGAGCCACACGCAGGCTGGCCCGGGTTCGGACTATTACCGTGGGACGCTCAAGGGCGGCAGTCGTTATCTCGGGCTTGGGGTGGGGTATGCGGTGACGTCGCATCTCGACGTTGGCATCGATGTGACGCGTTACACCTCACAGATCTCCGGGATTGCTTCCAGACATCGGACGCTGTCGACGCGCGTGCTCGGCATGGCGATCGAAGCGCACCTGTAATGGCATGGCCACCGTGCGGAGCCTCGCTCGCGCACGGTGGCTCGCTACCGGATCAACCCGGATGCGGGGCGCTCGTGAAGGTAGCCAGCTGGGCAGCGAACGCGCGTTGATAGGCGGGTCGCGCCTCGGCGCGCGCTACGTACGCGGCCAGCCGGGGAAACTCGTCGAGCACGCCGGACGGCCGTGACCGCAGAAGCACCGACGCCATCACCAGGTCACCCGCGCTGAATGCGCCGTCGAGCCAGTCGGCATCGCCGAGGCGGGCGGACAGCTGGACGAAACGATCGCGGATGCGGTCCATGATCAGCGGGAGGCGTTCCTTCGACCAGGGTTTGTCGCCTTCGAGAAACCTTGCCGTGACGAGCTCGAGCATGGGTGGCTCGACGGTGTTGATCGCGGCGAACATCCAGGCGATGGCGCGCGAGCGGGCATCGGGGTTTGTAGGAAACAGGCCCGGGTGGCATTCGGCAATGTGGAGGACAATTGCGCCGGTTTCGAAGAGGGCCAGGTCGCCTTCTTCGTAGGTGGGGATCTGGCCGAAGGGGTGCAGGGCAAGGTGCGCGGGTTCTTTCAGGGCGCGGAAGGAGACAGGGCGGACTTCGTAGGGCTGGCCGACTTCTTCGAGGGCCCAGCGGACGCGGGTGTCGCGGGAGAGACCTTTGCCACCGTCGGGGGAGCGTTCGAAGGCGGTGATGGTGATGGTCATGGGCGGGGGCCCTTCTCGCTGTGTTGCCGCACGTTAGCACGGCGATTCGCCAGACGTTGCGCCGACGAGCCGAAGATTCAGCGCTTATTGACTGGCATTTACTCGATATCGACCATCGGGGCGCCTCCGGTGAGTGCGCGAATGAGATCGAAGACTGACCAATTCGACGATCGGTAAACCGTAGCCAGTTCAGGCCAGGCCGTCGTCCCGCGAGTGACTTACCCAGTCACCTCGACCTCGTCGACAAACAATTGCCCGCGGTCGTGGAGAAACCGCATAGATCCATGATCGGTGGTGAAATCAGCTATCCAGTTACCGAAGTTGTCAGGCGACGCGGCAACCGCTTGCACACCGTAGACCTCGACCTTGGCGCGCCTTGAGGCGCGGAGCACTTGCACTATCTCGTGCGACACAGGAAGCTCCGACTGGAGCAAATCGCCATCGGCTAACCACGCGTATCGCGCAGCGAAGGAATAAAGAGCTCACAGCCTGTCACCTTCAGGACCGACCAGGCACGCTGAAGGTTTGTCGCATCAGAACTGCCATAAAGCTTTATGTACAGTTCTTCCAAAGCGCCGTCCGCTGCGTGGATCGCCGACAACTCGACAAGTCCCGCTCCGTACTTCTCGGCTTCGTCATACGAGTCAATGAAATCGAGACCGAGTTCGCGAATCAGGCCTTCTTTGACTTCGGGAGATACAACCCCGTGGTGAAGAAACGTCCATCCATCTGTATCCAGGCGTTTGGTGGATCCACGCGGAATGACAAAAGCTGCGCTGTATCTGCCCCTCATCGGGACCGCTCCTTGAACGGACCCATGTCGGATATAGGCCTCACACGTAATCCTCAGTCGCGGAAATCAACAAAATCGCTCAAGGGCATACATCTCAATGCGGCGCCCTTTGCTGCGGGCTACGGGACGACCGTCACTCAGCGGATCGCCCGATCGGTCACTTCCGCCTGTCACGACCGTAGTAGCCCAGGCACATTAGAACGAACATCGAGAGGCCACATGTCTCACCCGACTTGGCCGCCTGCAAAGCCATGGTACGGAACAGGGGCCAATCAACATTGACACCTCGAACAATGCAATAGATGCCGCCTCCGGCCAGCACAACGATAAAGGTAAGCAGGAAGAAGATGCCACTTACTAGTACAGCCTTGAGAAAGAAATTCAATTCAATGGGTCCATCTTGCATCGCACGCTGACCGTGACCTGCCCCCAGCCGCCGTACCAGTGATCACTGTGAAAGTCCGGGGTTGAAGATTACTGCGTTGTTGTTAGATTGTGCGCGGTGGTGGGCAGCGAATTGCGATGGTGGGATGCGGCCACAGCTGCTATGGGGCCGAACCTCGTTGTAATCCCGACGCCAGGGTCCAATGACGTCACGCGCTTGGGTTAGTGACGTGAACCAGTGCTCGTTGAGACACTCGTCGCGGAACCTGCCGTTGAAGCTTTCGATGTAGCCGTTCTGCGTGGGGCAGCCCGGTTCGATGAGGATGTGCTCGATGCCGTGCTGCTGCGTCCAAGCGATAAAAGCGCGACTGGTGAATTCCGACCCGTTGTCGGTTCGTATGGGGCGTGGATAGCCACGAAAGCAGGCCGCCTGATCGAGAAGCCGCACGACATAGGCACCGCTGATGCCATGGTCCACGGCGATGTCCACGCTCTCACGAGTGAAGTCATCGACTACGGTCAGACACTTGATCCGGCGCCCGTTGGCTAGTGCGTCGAAGACAAAGTCCATGCTCCAGGCGTCGTTCGGCCGACACGATGCGCGCAGCTTATGGCGCTCGCCGACTGGACGCTTCGCCTTACGGCAACGGCGCACCGACAGCTTGGCCTCCTGACGACGTCCCCCCGCCTTCAGTAGCGGTCCGGTTTGAGTCCGGAATTACTGTAACTGTTTTGCATAGGCGGCGGGCGTCAGTCCGCCCAGTGCTTTTTTCGGTCGCTCCTCTTTGTATTCACGGCGCCAGTTTTCGATTTCTGTGCGGCGTGCAGAAGGCTGGGAAACCAGTGCTCGTTGAGGCATTCATCGCGTAGCCGTCCGTTGAACGATTCGATGTAGGCATTCTGGTTCGGCTTGCCGGGCTCGATATGCCTCAATTGCACGCCACGGTCGTGAGCCCAGGCGACCATCGCCTTGCCACAGAACTCCTTTCCGTTATCGCTACGAATTACCCTGGGTAGGCCGCGCGTGACGGCTAGGCGATCCATGACGCGCGTCACGCCGATGCCCGAGATGGCTCGCTCGATTTCTATGGCGACAGCCTCATGCGTCGCGTCGTCGACGATCGTCAGACATTTGATGACGCGGCCCTCGGCGGTGCGGTCAAACACGAAATCAATCGACCAAACCTCGTTCGCAGCCGCCGGGCGAAGCAGCGGCTGCCTTTCGGCCGGCGGGACTTTCTTTCGCTTGCGCCGCCGCACCTGGAGGCTGGCCTCCTGATACAGGCGCTCGACCCGCTTGTAATTCACTGCGTGTCCGGCCTGGCGAAGCTTCAAATAGATCATGCCCACGCCATAGCGTTTATGGCGATTCGCCAGCGCGAAGATCATCTCGCGGAGTCCGACGTTACGGTCCGGGCGCGGCTCGTAGCGGTAGGCGCTTGCGCTCATGTCGGCAATCGCCAGCGAACGGCGCTCGCTCAACTCTCGGCCGACAAGATAGCGCACCAGCTCACGCCGGTCCGGTGCGCTCATCATTTTTTTCGCAGGGCATCCTTGATGACCTCATTTTCCAGAAGCTGCTCGGCCAGCAGCTTCTTCAGCCGGCCGTTCTCAGTCTCCAGGTCCTTCAGTCGCTTGGCCTCCGGCACGCTCATACCGCCGAACTTGCTTCGCCACAGGTAGTACGAGGCTTCACTGAAGCCGTGCTTGCGACACAGGTCTTTGACCGCCATGCCGGCCTCGACCTCGCGTAGGAAGCCGATGATCTGTTCTTCGGAAAAGCGTTTCTTCACATCCAATCTCCTTCTCGTGGGGGATTGGACTCGAAACCGGGCCGCTACTCAAATCTGGGGGGACGTCGCCCTAAGCCTAATCAGTCACCGGCCCATTCATCTCCATTTATCCGAAATAAGGGTGAAATACATCCACGGCATGCCCTCCGCGTCGAAGAGAGCGTCTATCTCGAGCAGGAGTGATTCGCTATGCATTCCTTTCGGTGCTACATATCTGCAGTTCAAGCCACCGGCCGAGGGCTCCGGTATTACACAGATGCGAATCGAACGGATCAGCGGGCGACAGGTCTACGACCAAGCTCCTCAGGGCCATCGCGGGCATTGCAGTGGATTTGTCGCCACCCCGTAAAATTGTCCCGGTTGTCACTTGCACTTGCCACGTCCAAAGTCGCCCCGGCGCGTTACTGCGAACATCGCGACGCTACACGACTCGTCGCCCTTGGCCGCCTGCATCGCGACGCCGAACTGCCACACTAGCGTCGCTTGCGCAAAAACGCTGATGCCGCCGGCTCAAGCGCTCACTTATCACTTTCATCGTGTTCACTTCCCTTCACCTGCTCGCCACCACCCCGGGATTGCCGACCTGCGCCACCGCCATCGGTCTCCGAATTGCCCTTCGGGTAGTGAATTGCCTGAACAAAGGCCATCGCAATGCCCACCACGACGGCAGCTCTCGACGCACGATTCAGGATATAGCGCACAACCACAGCGTCGACTTCAAACCCCCGCATGACGTAGATGAGCAAGTACAGACCTACGCCTAAGACAATCGTCAGGAGCGCGAACATGCCGCCAAAAGCCAAACATTTAAGTAGCTTTATCATATCTTCCCTTTCACTTCGTCTCAGCCGCGGGAGAAGGCTTTTTATCCAGATCTAACAGCGGCCCTAAGAGCTCGCTTATTATCGGACCGAGTACATTTCCTCCGACAGCTGGAGCGAATGAGTTCGCTGTCCTTGTACCGAGCCAAGTCGAAAATTTCTCTCCGGCCAAGTAACCGCCGCCTGCTGTTGCTCCAGCGGCTACTGTATTCAAAGCAACGCTTTTGTTTTCATTGTATTGCCAATTGTTGTACTCGGTTTGCACGAATCCACCCGCCGACCCGACAGCAGTATTCCACCAAAAGCCGCCCCCAGCCCCTAGGCTCCCCGTAGCGGTTGCAACGAGCACATTGCTTACGCGTACGGGCTCTCCTTGAGAGTATTGAGACGCCGCATTTACACCTCCGGCGATCAGGCCCGCTCCAGCTCGCGCCGCGAGTGTCGACTGAATCATGCTCATGACGGTCTGACCTTGGCCAGCGACGTTGATCGCGCTCGTTCCAGCAAGACCACCGGCGAGTGCCAGCTGAGCATTGAAGCTCAAGAACTGCGCAGTGTCCCTTTTTTCCCATGCGTCATAGCGCTCCGGATAGCTCGCACCCACGTAATATCCTCTGAGGGCTTTTTCGACGGCCGAATCACCAGTTGGATTCATAGCTTCAAGAACGTAACCCATCGCCCTCTGATCTTGCACAAGCATCGCCGATCCTAATGTTGCATCTGACTTATCGTCGCCCCACGAAGACAGATCGTATCGCAATCCCTGGGCACCAAAAGGAGTGTTGTAATAGAGGAAAATCATTGCATCGGTTCGCGATTGTTCTGTGTCCACAGTGCCGATGTATCGCGCGCTGAAGTCATCATTTTCCGCCATGGCGGCACGAATAAGTAAGCCACGAGCCTCATCCTCTGATATACCTTTCGCTTCCGCATATTTTGCGGCCACGCCGTCAGCAATGAAGGTCACCAGTTCTGGATGTATTTGCCGATTGTACTTATCTCCGTTCAGCGCCACGGCCGCGCCGGAACCTTGTCCAGAAACCCCTCCAATGGCGGCACTTCCCAGTTCCATAAGGGCATTCCAGTCCTCACTTCCCGGCGCCACGCCTTGCTCAAATAGAAACTGCTGCATCGCCTTCGATGCCGCTTCGCTGGTCGCACCGCCAACGGTGCCCTGGATCGCATTGCCGCCACCAAGCGACGCCATCACCGCACCCACCAACCCGTGCAGAATGACCTTGTTACGACCGCCATCACCCCAGGCCGCACGCTCGGCATCGGACGAACTGTGGTTCTGCATGTATTGGGCGAGATCACCCACTCCACGCATACCCGTGTAGCCCGCCAGGCTGGTCAGCTCCTGCTGCTCAGCAACTTTCTCCTGATCGAAGGCATTCTTAAGCGCCTCGTTCTCCAGCGTCGGATTCCGATCCAGGTCGCTCAGATCCTTACCCGGGTCGTTGCGAACAATAATGGTCCCGCCCGCGATACCCGAATGGGTATCGCTACTCACATTGTCATGCTGCGGCGTCATAGCACCCACTGCAGCACCGACCGCCCCGGAGATATTGCTCGCCATCGTGCTGCCGCCACTGACCGTGACCTGGCTCGCCTTGTACTTCGACTCGTTATGCAGATCCTCGTAAATCAGATCGCCCGTGCTGAGGATGTTCTTCGACGCATCGGCACTGCTGGCAATCTGCCCACCGATCAGATGCGTGGTTCCGCCCACGTCCAGCTGGAAGCCGCCGTCCCCCGCCTTGACTCCGCTGACCTCACTGACACTCTGATAGTGGCTATCGATCTTGCCCTGGCTGTAATAGCCACTCGCACTGACAAAGCCGCTCTGGGTCAGGCCAAACATCACCTTCGCCCCGGCCTGCATCGTCTTGCTGGAGAAGTCGTCGGTATCCTGCTCGCTGCGGATCGTCAGGTTGTTGCCGATGTTGGCGATAACCTGATTGCCCTTAAGCTGGGCGCCCTGAATCGTAGTGTCGTTGCCACTGATCAGCGTCAGCACATTGTCGGCGTTGATCGTCGTCTCGGCATGCGTGATGCCGTTGCCGCGCGCCTTGCCGCTGCCAATGCTTGCCTCGGCATAGATACCGAAACCGTCCGTGCCGAAGCTGACCCCCACGCCACCGCTGCCGTTCTTCGAATCGTTCTTGAGTGAATGATTCTCCGCCTGGCTTAGCAGATTGATGTCATGGGCGGCCGCGAGGGCGACGTTGTCGCCGATGACTTCGCTGCCGATGATATTGAGGTCGCCACCGGTCGCGGCGATGGTGACGTCGCCGTTGCTACGGATGTGACTGCCGAACGCCGTCTCGTCGTGGCTGGTGGTCTTGCTGCTCGCACTCTTACCGCCGATGCCGACCTGGACGTTAATGCCTTCCTGGCCAGCACCGCCCTTGCCTGCGCCGATGCCCTGCGTCTTATACGTATCGAGGATGTCCTTGCCGTCGTAGTAGGCCTTGGCGGCGTAGAGCGCTTTCAGCCGGTCATCGTCGACCTCGCTGCCCCGCTTCACTGAATTCCGCGCGTCCATCGCCAGCTCGACCATGGAACCACCGAGACCCACCGTGATGCCGCCTTCGTTATGCCGCTGAAACTGCGTCGTATCCGACGTATCCACCGCCGCATCGATCGTCACGTTTTTGGCGACGATCGTAGTCGCCTTGTTGCTGATGACGTCGGTGCCGGTCAGGTGCAGGTTATTGCCCGCCGTGAGCGTGACCTTCCCATCCGTCGAGCCGACCAGGCTGCCGGTGTGGGTGATCTCCGTATCGCTCTGGCCCTGGTTGTCCTTGACCTTGCCGTAGTGATCGTTGAGGCCCTGACGCGAGAAGCCGGTATACGTGACGGACTTGTCCTGGCCCGTGCTGTACGTGCTCTCGGCCGTGGTCAGGGTGAGGTCGTTACCGGCAGCGAGCAGGACGTCGTTGGTCGCGGCAATCTGCACGCCTTCACCGACGATGTTACGACCCGCCGCCGCAGTCACGCTGTCGCCGCTGAGGGTGGTGCCGTGGGCGATGGTTTGGGTCGTCGAGGAATCGCGGTCGGTTGTCTTGCCCTGCAGCATCGGCGCCAGGCCGTGATTCAGGACGAAGCCCGACTTCTTGACCGTCGACTCGTGCGATTCGCTGCAGCTGTCGTGCGTGGCTTCGAGGTTGATGTCACGACCCGAAGCCAGCGCGATCGCGCCGCCTGAGGCGAGCTGCGTGCGGAGGAGCGTTGCATCGCGGGATATGAACGCTCTAGGACTTATCCAAACCACCGTGAGCCAGCAGGAGCTGCATCCGCGCAAATCGGGACAGCACACATGGTTTTCCGTCCATATTAGAAACCATGCTTCAATCGAACTAACTGGGCTCTGCAACTTGACGCGGAGCCCCGTCGGTGGATGCAACTCGACGGGATCTAACGCACTGGTTGAACGTGTACGAAATACCGTTGCTAGTCGGAAAAAGGAGCGGAGACCAAAATCTCAGCAATCTCACGCTCCTGCCTATCGCCCCAGTCGGGACGCAACTGCGCCATCAGAAGCACTCTCCGGGAGAAATACACCCGCCTCCAATCCTGCCCTTGAACTCGGTGGTCAAGTTCGAACGCAAGCGCCATCTGCGACACGACCCGATCCATGATCCGGTAAACAAGTTCGTCCGAACTCGTGTAGGAAAGGCGGAAATTCTCGACTCCGCGCTCGGACGATACGTAATTGTACGACCCAGAAGACAGCTCGACGTAAGGAGTTCCATCTGACACAGGCGCCAACGGGATTATCAGGAGCAACGGAGGAGCATTGATCTGGGACCCGAGCCGAGTCACCTCTTCTTGCAAATCCACGATGCTATTCGAACTCACTTGACCTTCCTCAGATATCCATTGTCTAGGAGCCACTGCACATTAACCTTGCCTGGCAAGTTGGGTAGCATTTGCACGCCTCCTCCAGATTGCCCGAACGCAGGAGCTATCTCGCCTTGAATGACAGGCAGTGGCTTAATGACCTCGTACTCACTGTATGGGTTGGCTCTAGTACCTGGTGCTAACGCCCTTTGCTCGTACGTGGTTCCTACGGGAGACAAGAACGACCCTGCCGTATCACCGTAACGATCGAGTCTGGTGCCCACCGCAATGGTATTACTGATTGGCTTATCCGCGAAGCCCATGTTAGCTGGCCAATTCCATGAGCCATCGGCTTTTTGATACTGTGCATATTCGGAATAACCGCCCGCTTCGGCATCGACCGCCCCCGCTATAGGCGACGCCTTCTGCGGGACGTCCTGCGTCCGGGGGAGCGGCGCTGTTCCCATTGCAAGGCGTCCAGCCGCGACTGCCGTAATCGTGTCTGTAAGCGCCTGTGCGTTCTGCGCTGCAGCATCCGACAGCCCTGCGTCTTTCCACATGCCGTACTGCAGTGTCTGATACGACTGCCCAGTCCACCACGTACTTACACCGGCGGAGAAGGAATCGCTTTGCTGCGCGATGTTCACCGCACTTGCGCCGCAAGCAGCTCCCCCGAACTGGCAGAGCTTAGACACCAGAAGCGCGTTTACGAAGCTATTAGTGGCCTGACCCAGACCTTCCAAGCGCTTCGTGCCATTTATGTCAGCCCACGCATCCTCAGCTGCGGCTAGTGGGCCATACTCGAAGAGTCCGGTAGCCTTCAACTCGGCCGCAATCTCGGCTTTCCGGCCGTCAGACATCTGCGCCAGTACGTCATTGTACTGGTCCACAAGTTGCTGCCCCGCAACGGTATAGTGGATACCAGTGTCAGTCAGCACTGTCGCTTGCACCAAACCTCTGCCGTTGACACACGATACGATGACACACGCAATCGCCTGAACCTCCTCCTCGGAGTAACCCTTGCTCCTTGCAAGATTCACGATGGCCGACTGTTCGTCGACATGCAATTCACGATTGTAGAGAGATCCATTTAGGGCGCTCGCTGCGCCTGATCCTCCACCTAGCGCACTGCCAAGGGCTGCACTTGCCGCGGCCAGGAGCTGCCTCCCTTCTGGCTGATCAGGATCAATGCTCTGGCTAACAAGAAACTCAGCCATCGCCTTGCTGGCCGCCTCGGAGCCCGCAGCACCGAGGCCGCCGCCGAGTGCGTCACTTCCTCCCAAGGCGACGCTGGCCGCGCCTACAAGACCATGAAGCAGCACCTTGTTCTGTCCACCGTCCGCCCATTTTGCTTGATCCTCAGTAGTCGTTGCATGCTTGAACATGTAAGCGGCAACGTCGCCCACTGCAGTCATGCCCACTTGACCAGCTAAATTCCCCAACTCCTGGTTTTCGCGGACCTTCTCCTCGTCGTATATAGGTTTGAGGCCCTGTGCGTCGAGGCTGCCGTCACGCTGAAGACTCGCAAGATCAGTAGCCTGATCGCGCGTGATAATTTTCCCGCCAGCAATGCTGGACTGAGTATCACTACTGCTCTTGTCACTCTGAGGAACCGAAAGCCCCGTCGGCGAAAATCCGCCGGAGCCGCCCCCCACACCGAAGCTACTCGCGCTATAGCTTGCCTCGTTGTGAATCGAATCCCAGGTCAATGAGCCTGTATCGAGGATGTTCCTGCTCGGATCGGCTGAGCTGGCGATTACGCCGCCAACCAGGTGAGTATTTCCACCGACGGTGATATCGAAACCACCCTTCCCTGCACCAATCCCGCTGACTTCATTGACGCTATCGTAGTGGCTATTCACCTTGCTCTGGCTATAGCTGAAGCTACCGCCATAGCCGAACGTGACACTTGCTCCGACCTGCTGCTGCTTGCTTGCATAGTCGTCGGTATCTTGTTCGCTTTGGATAAGCAAGTTGCCAACCACATTTGCAAGCACTGAGTCACCCTTCAACTGGGCGCCCTTGATTGTCGTGTCGTTACCCGAGATCAGCGTAAGGTTATCGCTGGCGTTAACCACCGTCTCGGCATGTGTTGTCCCATTACCAACAGCCTTACCCATCCCGGCCGACGCCGAGACGTAGATGCCCGTCTGCGAGCCGACAGAGAAGCCGATTTCGCCACTGCCATTCCGGTTCGTGCTCTTACTGGAATGGTCTTCAGCCTGGCTGAGAAGAGTGAGATTATTGGCAGCCGCGAGCGCAACGTTCTTACCGTCGATGTTGCTGCCGATGACATTCAGATCGCCGCCAGTAGCTGCGATAGTGACGTCGCCGTTACTGCGAATGTTGCTTCCATACGCGCGCTCTTCGTGCGTCTTCGTCTCGCTACTTGCGCTGCTCGCACCAATGCCGACGCGCAGCGAGATACCCGTCGCCTGGCCTGCCGCCTGTGCACCGGCGGCACCACCCCCGGCGTTGTCGTACGCATCGGCTGCGCCACCCAGCGATGCGATCGAATCCATCCCATCGCCTGAAAGACCCATTCCACGGCCCGCACCATCCGAGAACAAGTACTGAGCCGACTGCGCCGCATAGAGGGCCTTTAACCGGTCGTCCTTAACTTCACCTGCCCGGTGCGCCGCACCGTAAGCGCCTTGAATGGCGCTTACGGCACCGCCCGTCAAACCCAACGTGATACCCGCCGTCTGTTTCTTATACGTCTGACGCGTGTCCGCGGTGGCGACGGCGGCATCAACCGTCACATCCTTACCGACGATCGTGGTCCCTTCCTTGCTGAGCACATCGCTACCGGTGATGTGTACCGTGTTACCGGCCGTCAGCGTGACCTTGCCATCCGTGCTGCCGATGACACTACCCGTCGGCGTACTGTCGTTCTCTTCGTAGCCGGTCTGCTCCTTCGACCCGCCAATCATCACACTGAAGCCACCGCCGGACATCAGACCCGATTTGCTGACGGTCTTGTCGTGGGTTTCGCTATGCGCGGTCTCGGCCGTGCCGATGGTCAGGTTGTTTCCCGCGGCCATCACCAGATCGTTGGTTGCACCGATCTGCGCACCCTGCGCAGTGATGTCGTTCCCCGCCGCCACGGTCACACTGTCCCCGCTGATCAGCGTACCGACCGCAAGGCTATCGACCGTCGCGTCGTAAGCCTTTTTCGTCGTGCTCGACATCGTGCCGGACTTGACGCTCTTGGTCTGCTGCTCCCAGGTATGCAGCTCCTGACCGGCATTGAGGTTGACGTCATTCTTTGCCGCCAGGGCGACGCCGCCCGTCTCGCTGGTGATCTTTGCGGCCGTTGCATTGATGTCATGCCCGGCGCTGACGATCACGCCGTTGCTGCCGTCCAGGCTGGTGCCTGTCAGCGTCTGGTCCATCGTGTGGGTCTGGACAGCCTTCTTGCCGTCCTTGGTGTAGCTTTCGCTGCGCTGGGTGTCGGTGATCGCATTCAGCACGACGTTGCGGCCGGCACTGATCGCTACCTGATCCCCCGCCTTAACCTTAGCCCCCTCACTCACCACATCCCGACCCGCCGCGAGCACCGCATTCCCGCCCGCGTCGATCGTCGTCACCGTATGCACGGTGCTCTCGCTGCTCTGCTTTCCACCCTGCGCGGCCGTCGTCTGGCCGATGGCATTGAGGCTCAGGTCACGCCCAGCGACCAGCTGTGCATCGCCGCCCGCCTTGACCGACGTCGCCGTGAGCGAGAGATCGCGCTTGGCCGACAACGACAGATCGCCACCGGCGGACACCGGCACCGCACCCAGCGTCAGGTCGCGACCCGCGCTTGCTGACAAGTTGCCCGTCGCGCTGATCAAACCGCCCGAGGCGAGACCCAGGCGCGCGGCATCCACTGGTGCGATCGTGTCGCCCAGTTTCAGGCCGCCCAGATCGACGCGGCCGATGTCCGCCCCGCTGAGGATGTCATTGCCCGCAGTCAGGCTGACATTGCCGCCCTTGATACTGCCCGCGTTGAGGATGTCCTGCGCGGCGGTGACGCTGAGGTTCCCGCCCGCGCTGAGGTTGCCACCGTTGAGCAGCGTGCCGGCCTTGAGGCTGGCGTTTTCACTCGCGGCGATCGTGCCCGTGTTGGTCAGCGTGCCGGAGGCGTCGAGGATCACCGTCTTGCCAGAGAGGATCGCGCCGTTCTGCGCGACTTCCTGCGCGTGCGCGGCGGACAGGTAGACCACCGGAACCAGCACCTTCTCGCCGTTGACCTCCTGGCTCACCATCCAGACGATGTCCTGCGTGAGGCTGGCCATCTGGCTGGCGGTGAGTGCGATACCGACCGAGAGCTGGAACTCGCCCGACGCCGAGACGCCCGCGTCCATCAGCGCGCGGTATTGCGCCACGGCGTCGGTATTGTCGGTGAGGTAGCGACGACCGGTGAGCGAGGTGATCTGGTCGAGCACCATGCGCTGCTCGTAGAAGCCGTCACCCAGACGCTTCACCGTGCTTTCGCCGTTGAAGCCGAGGCGGTCCATCAGGTAGTCGCTACCGAGGAAACCGGCCTGGCTGGCGAAGCGCGGATCGGTCTCGATCAGGTACGGGCTGGCGCTGCCCGGGTGGGTGGTATACACGCCGTCGGCAGTGCCGACGGCACCGTCGTTGTTTGTGGAGGAGGCATTCCCGGGAGGCCGGCACCGCCCGGATTGCACTAAGAGATCAGAGGATCATACCTCTTAGCCGAAGGCTCAGCCTAGCTCGCCACACCGACCGCAACGCAGGCGTAGGCGTAGGCGTAGGCCTATCGGCAACGAGAAAAACCCAAAATAAGAGCGTCGCCGATCTCTTTCAGACTCGAACTCAATGCCACTGCCACCTTATCCTCTTGATCAATGCCTTCTCCCGTCCAAGCGTCAAGTCTCTCGTGAACAGTAGGTGACACGACTATAATGCCATCTGCCTCGTATATCGAACAGCACTTCATATCACGGTAGAGCTGCTTTCTCGTTTTGTAGCCGAAGGCTTCAATCAGATGAGCATCCCTTGCGGCTTCATCCTTCTTCCGCTCCTTCCAATCGAAGAAGGTTGGGTACTCATCCAAGCTAAGCCAACGGCTCTTCTCTAGCGCGCCTTTAACCGCGTTACCGAGTATTTCTGGCTCAGCATCGGCGTTGAGGCAAGCGCTTAAACCCATAGGATCTCGCCCCATGAGACCAAGACCCGAGAAGGTGTCCACAAGAATGAATTCAGGCTTGAGGTAAGCAGAGGCCCCACGCCGAGGTTTTAATGACATGTCAATTTCCCGCTGCCTTTGTCACATTCAGTCGGACATCCTTAGATGCTGCGTAGTCTACAGCGCGCTGAATCTGTTGCTCGGCCAGCAGCTTCTTCAGTCGGCCGTTCTCAGTCTCCAGGTCCTTAAGCCGCTTGGCCCCCGGCACGCTCATGCCACCGAACTTGCTGCGCCACAGATAGTACGAGGCCTCGCTGAAACCGTGCTTGCGGCACAGGTCCTTGACCGGCGTGCCGGCCTCGACCTCACGCAGGAACCCAATGATCTGCTCTTCGGAAAAACGCTTCTTCACGTCCAATCTCCTTCTCGTGGGGGATTGGACTCGAAACCGGGCCGCTACTCAAATCTGGGGGGACGTCGCTGGAGATGCGCTTTTACATGAGCTATTAGACACGCGCCCGTTTCGCTATGCACCATCGGCCTCGATATCAAATCCCAGTCAACTATCCGGTCACCCTCTGAATGCGCCTCCTGATCAAAAGCCCAAATAGCTTTCCAATTCGGAGAACTGAAACGTATATCTGTCACATGGCACTTCAGCCATCCAGGCAATGGGCACCAAATCATCTTGAATGTTAATTGTTCTTCCCATTGCCCAACAAAGCCTGAGATAGATAGTCGCTGGCGATGAAATGAGGTCTTCGGTAAAGCCGTCTTCGACACGCCTCCTGGGAGAAGACAAGCTAGCCTCACACAGTTTTTTCAGAGCCAGCTCAAGATCGAGATCGGATCCTTCATGCATCGCCTTGAGAACTGCAATATCGGGCAGAAAAATCGATTTCGATGCAGTATCTTCAATATAAAGAAGATTCCGCGCTGCGGCAGCCGCCGCCGAATCGAATGCTCCTTGAAGCATCAACCCTATCTGTTCGGAAATAAACGATAGCGGCTCGCTCTCAGGTCGGGCGTGCATCGCGGCAATAATCGACCCGAGTTCATACTTGAGACTCGCATCATCGGTACAGGAGACGTCCAATGACCTGAAAGTCGACGTCGCACCGCTCCATCCTGATCGTTCAACCAAGGACATGCGCTTCACCTGAAGTCGCGATGCTGTCCAGAACCACGACTTGCACAAGAGCAGATCACGATCCGAAAACCATGAATACAGCGCCATCGCATGCGCGTGCGTCTCGAGAACACGAAGGCATCCCTTTTCGTCCCCTTTTCCGGTAGCTAGATAGCTTACCGCGAGACGCATTGCCCTCTCCCCGGATTCGCCATGCACACGACTCGAGATGTGCGCGATCCGCGCACTCACAGCATCGTTTCGTCGATTTCCATTCATCGCTTAGTTGACCCGAATCAAAACTGGTCGGCCCGTATTTCGGTCGACGCCCGCAACACCCTTGACCAAGGTACCGTGAAGCTGCGCGTCAACTATAGCCTGATGAACCGCCGAGGATTGGTCAATTCGACTAAGCACAGCTTCGACCCATTCATCCGACATCTGCACGTTCCCATTCTGGTCTTTGGCCAGCTTAGCGGCACCGCCCACTATTTGCTTCGAATCTACGATGATTGTGACGCTTCCATCCGCTCCTTGAAGAACGTGATCAAAGCCGTTGTTACTCCCGTATTTGCCTCCATCAAGAACCGTCAGCCCTTGGCGCTCCGCCATGACGTTGATCAAATTTTCTGTATTAACACCCGTCTTGTCGCCGTTGTTCTTGACATGCTGCGCAATAATCTGCTCATCCGGTGTGAGATCGATCAGCGAGACGCCCGACGTATTGAACTTCCCGGCACTCAGATTCCCGGAAGCGGACGGGAAAACGGCCGTCATATCCGCCAATCCTCCGATACCCCCAACGACAAGACTGGTGTTTCGCGCGCCGCCTAAGGCAAGGGCCAACGCAAGGTTACTCGAGCCCCCGCTTGCAGCGAGCCCACCATCACTCAAGATCATACCGAGCTGTGACGTGTACGCGGCCGATCCAGGCGTTGCCAGCGCATTCCAACCGGAGGTACCTACCGGCCAGCCCGCAGCGGACTCAAATGAACCAGCCGCCGCGCCGCCCGCTGCCAGCCCGGTCTTGATCAGCGCTCCGTAAAGAAAAGCCCCGGTATTCGCGGCGGTCGGCCGACCATATGCGTCGGCGACCTGGTTCGAAAGCGTCCAGGCGGGTACGTCACTTGAGAGGTACGTGACCGTCCCTGTGATGATGCTCTTTCCGTTCTCATAGACGCCGTTTACGACTGCGGCAGGAATCTCCGTTGGATTCGCCTGATAGTGCGCAAGAGTCGTCGAGAGGGAATCGCGTGCGCCGCTAAAGCCAGCGACAACCTGGCGAAACTGGTATCCCAGCTCGTAAGCCGGGGCATAGTCTGCAGCGATCGACTCGCCAGGCTTGAGCCCATATTGCGCATAGTACGCGTTTGCGACGTAATCACGGTCCGAGTAGGTCAAGCCACCCTGTGCCTTCGCAATTTGAGCGAAGGCGTTATTTGAGAAGACCTCCCGCTCGTGATCGCGCGAAAGACTGAGCATCTCCATTTCTGCGGTAATCTTGTCCTTGCACGCCTGATTGGCGCACGCCGCCCTGCGCTTGTCCGCATCCTCGACCTCGGAGTGAAGTAGCCAGTTGTACTGCGTCGCCGCCTCGGCGACGCTCGATCCTGTGTCTCCGCCCACCGCCAGGCCGAGGGCGGCACTCCCCATTTTCAGCAACGTTGCAAACTCTGGGGAGCCGGGCTGATAGCCGGCGTCCTGCAAGGACTTAGCCATCGAATTGATCGCGAGCTGATTCGCCGTCGTTCCTGCCAAAGCGGAGCCGATATCGCCTCCGCCGAGGCTAGCAACCGCCGCCGCGACAGCGCCGTGCAGTGCGATCTTCTCCGGACTTCCGTCTTTAAGCCCAAAGGTCTCACCGATAGCGCCAGCAGTACGAAATCCCACCTGTCCCGCGACCTGAGCCATCTCCTGCTGCTCGGCCAGCTTCTTCTCGTCAAAGATCGGCTTCAGGGTCAGGCTATCGAGGGTGCCATCGCGCTTCAGACCCGAAAGATCGACCGGGCCGTCGCGTACGATGATCGTGCCGCCGGCAATCGAGCTTTCCGTCGTACTACTGCTATTGCTCTTCTGGGCAAGGCCAAGGCTCGGGGAACCGGATACTCCCTCGGGTCCATAAGGATTTCTGGCGCCGTCGTCGCCCGACTTACCCGTGCTGAAACCACCACCGACACCGATGCTGCTGCTCTTGTAGCTAGCTTCATTCTGGATGTCTTCCCACGTCAGTGAACCGGTCGAAAGATAGTTCTTCGACGGGTCTGCGGTGCTGGCAATGACCCCGCCCGCAAGGTGAGTATTACCGCCGACGACGAGCTGGAAGCCACCGTCGCCAGCACCGATACCACTGACCTCGTTGACGCTCTCGTAGTGGGACTTTGTCTTGCTCTGACTGAAGCTTCCGCTGCCGCCGTAGCCGAACGTCACCGTCACACTGGCCTGTTGTTGCTTACTCGCGTAGTCATCGGTGTCCTGCTCGCTCTGGATGAGCAGGTTTCCGCCGATGTTGCCGACGACGGAGTTCCCCTTGAGCTGTGCGCCCTTGATCGTCGTATCGTTGCCAGAGACGATCGTGAGTCCGTCCGTTGCGTTTACGACGGTTTCGGCATGAGTCACGCCATTACCGACGGCCTTTCCACTACCTGCCGATACCGACAGGTAAATGCCCGTCTGCGAGCCAATCGAGAAGCCGATCTCGCCACTTCCGTTGCGGTTGGTGCTCTTGCTTGAATGCGCCTCTTCCTGGCTAAGCAGGTTCAGGTTGTTAGCAGCGGCAAGCGCAACGTTCTTGCCATCGATATTGCTGCCAATGATGTTCAGGTCGCCGCCCGTTGCGGCAATGGTCACATTGCCGTCGCTACGGACGTTGCTCCCGTAGGCACGTTCCTCGTGAGTCTTTGTTTCGCTACTGGCACTGCTTGCACCAATGCCCACGCGAAGCGAGATGCCGCCATCGGCGCTTCCCGTACTTCCGACCGCGTCCTGGTACGCGGATACACCATCCTTGATCGCGTAGGCCGTCTTCGCCGCGTACAGCGCTTTGAGGCGGCCATCCTCGACCTCGGCACCTCGGTGCGCCGTGCCGTAAGCGGCCGTAGCAGCATCGACGACGCCACCGGTCAGACCCAGAGTAATACCCGCCGTCTGCTTCTTATACGTCTGACGCGTGTCCGCGGTGGCGACGGCGGCATCAATCGTCACATCCTTACCGACGATCGTGGTCCCTTCCTTGCTGAGCACATCGCTACCGGTGATGTGTACCGTGTTACCGGCCGTCAGCGTGACCTTGCCATCCGTGCTGCCGATGACACTACCCGTCGGCGTACTGTCGTTCTCTTCGTAGCCGGTCTGCTCCTTCGACCCGCCAATCATCACACTGAAGCCACCGCCGGACATCAGACCCGATTTGCTGACGGTCTTGTCGTGGGTTTCGCTATGCGCGGTCTCGGCCGTGCCGATGGTCAGGTTGTTTCCCGCGGCCATCACCAGATCGTTGGTTGCACCGATCTGCGCACCCTGCGCAGTGATGTCGTTCCCCGCCGCCACGGTCACACTGTCCCCGCTGATCAGCGTACCGACCGCAAGGCTATCGACCGTCGCGTCGTAAGCCTTTTTCGTCGTGCTCGACATCGTGCCGGACTTGACGCTCTTGGTCTGCTGCTCCCAGGTATGCAGCTCCTGACCGGCATTGAGGTTGACGTCATTCTTTGCCGCCAGGGCGACGCCGCCCGTCTCGCTGGTGATCTTTGCGGCCGTTGCATTGATGTCATGCCCGGCGCTGACGATCACGCCGTTGCTGCCGTCCAGGCTGGTGCCTGTCAGCGTCTGGTCCATCGTGTGGGTCTGGACAGCCTTCTTGCCGTCCTTGGTGTAGCTTTCGCTGCGCTGGGTGTCGGTGATCGCATTCAGCACGACGTTGCGGCCGGCACTGATCGCTACCTGATCCCCCGCCTTAACCTTAGCCCCCTCACTCACCACATCCCGACCCGCCGCGAGCACCGCATTCCCGCCCGCGTCGATCGTCGCCACCGTATGCACGGTGCTCTCGCTGCTCTGCTTTCCACCCTGCGCGGCCGTCGTCTGGCCGATGGCATTGAGGCTCAGGTCACGCCCAGCGACCAGCTGTGCATCGCCGCCCGCCTTGACCGACGTCGCCGTGAGCGAGAGATCGCGCTTGGCCGACAACGACAGATCGCCACCGGCGGACACCGGCACCGCACCCAGCGTCAGGTCGCGACCCGCGCTTGCTGACAAGTTGCCCGTCGCGCTGATCAAACCGCCCGAGGCGAGACCCAGGCGCGCGGCATCCACTGGTGCGATCGTGTCGCCCAGTTTCAGGCCGCCCAGATCGACGCGGCCGATATCCGCACCGCTGAGGATGTCATTGCCTGCGGTCAGGCTGACGTTGCCGCCCTTGATGCTGCCCGCGTTGAGGATGTCCTGTGCGGCGGTGACGCTGAGGTTGCCGCCCGCGCTGAGGTTGCCGCCGTTGAGCAGCGTGCCCGCTTTGAGGCTGGCGTTCTCGCTCGCGGCGATCGTGCCCGTGTTGGTCAGCGTGCCGGAGGCGTCGAGGATCACCGTCTTGCCGGAGAGGATCGCGCCGTTCTGTGCGACTTCCTGCGCGTGCGCGGCGGACAGGTAGACCACCGGCACGAGCACCTTCTCGCCGTTGACCTCCTGGTTCACCATCCAGACGATGTCCTGCGTGAGGCTGGCCATCTGGCTGGCGGTGAGTGCGATACCGACCGAGAGCTGGAACTCGCCCGACGCCGAGACGCCCGCGTCCATCAGCGCGCGGTATTGCGCCATGGCGTCGGTGTTGTCCGTGAGGTAGCGACGGCCCGTGAGCGAGGTGATCTGGTCGAGCACCATGCGCTGCTCGTAGAAGCCGTCGCCCAGGCGCTTCATCGTGCTTTCGCCGTTGAAGCCGAGGCGGTCCATCAGGTAGTCGCTGCCGAGGAAGCCGGCCTGACTGGCGAAGCGCGGATCGGTCTCGATCAGGTACGGGCTCGCGCTGCCCGGGTGCGTCGTATACAGGCCGCTGGTCGGCAGGCGGATCTGGCCGGCCGGGGCGTCGGGCGAGCCGACGCTCTGCGAGCCAGGACGCGGCCCTGCGTTACGCGTGTCGCCGCTGGTGGTGCCGACGGCACCGACGCTGTTTGCGTCCGGAGCGTTGCCCAGGCCACCGACGCCGCCGAGATCGACGTTGCCGCCTGCCGCGCCGACATGGCCCGCGGCTGCGCCGGATACGTTGCTGCCGCCGCTATTCGCACCGAGCTGCACGCCGCTGATCGGATTACCGTCGGCGCCGACCGTGGTGTTCTCGATGGTCTGGCCGTGAAATTCCAGCGTGCCGCCCGCAGTCATCCGCGAGACGAGGCCCTGACCCGGATCGATGCCGATCCATGCGGGACGCTGTCCGTCGCCAAGGGCGATGGTCGCGGTGCTGCTGCCGTTGCCATAGATCTTGAAGCCATTCGGCTCCCAGCGGCGCGGATCGTGGACGAGCGACTCCCAGCCCACGCCATACTCCGAGACGGTACGCACGGTACCGGTCGGATTCCAGGCGATGTTGCGGATGATCTCGCCGCCGATGTTCGTGTCGCCCGCGCCGAGCGCGCTCTGCCCCGCGCCGTTGATGACGAGGTTGCTACCGGCGGCCACGGTCGACTTGTCGTTGGTGACCGAGCCGGACAGCGTGATGTTTCCGCCGGCGACCATGCGGCCTTCCGCGCTGGCACGCGACAGTCGCTCATACGACAGCAAAGTGTCGGTGTACGTTGCCTGGAAACGGGTCGGAATACCGTCGCCGCTCTGGAAGCCCGTGCAGCGGTTGTCCGTATATCCCGCGCCCTGGCAATACGTCCGCGCCCGCTGAATTTCTTCCGCACTGACGACCTGGCTCGGATCGATGTTCGGCGGCTGGTGGTTCGGATCCGGATCGTTATACGCATAGCGCACGATCGGGCCGCCCACCTGCTGCATCGCGCCGTCCGCCAGGTTGACCGTCTGCGTTTCGAAGATACGGCGCTGATTGGTGATCTGGTTGGCGGCGAGCGTGATCGAGCCGTCGGCTTCGATATCACCGGACAGGTTGGTGATCGCCCCGGCACGGCTGCCACCGTCGTTGGCGGCGATGAAGATGTCGCCCAGCGCGAACACCATCGCATCGCGGTTGAGGAACGTACCACCGATCAGCAGGCGGACGTTGTTCGTCGCGGCGATCAGGGCCGACTGATACGCCGTGTTGTCCGCGACACCGCCCAGGTCCACGCCGTTGGTGAAGTTGTTCGCGCGAACGGTGATGTTGTCCCCGATCAGCGAACCGGTATTGTCGACATCCGTACCGTTGACGTTGAGCGTGTCACCTTCGAGGCGACCGCGGTTGACCACGGCCCCGCGTGAGTTGAGCGCGGTCGTCGCGCTGCTGATACGCGCGCCGTTGCCGTTGGTGATGCTGGCGGCATCGACGGTCAATGCGCCGACGCTTTCAAGTGCCGCGCCGTCGCTGTTGTATAGAGAGCCACCCAGGTGCAGACCGAAGTTGCGGTTGGCCTTGAACTGACCGCCCGCGCCGTTGGTGAAATCGCCCGGCAGCGTGACATCGAGATCACGACCCGCGATGACGCGGCCGTTACCCTGGATACCGCCGAGCAAGTTGAGCGCTACGTCGCCGTTGGACGACGTGTTGCCGCCCGCGTTGTTGAGCCACGCCAGCGTCAGGGCAAGACGCGTACCGGCACCAAACTGGCCGTCGGTATTGGTCAGCGTCGCACCGCCGTTGTTCCAGTCCAGGGTACCCGCCGCGTAGACGTTACCGCTGGTGTTCTCGAAACCACCGATACCGAGTGACAGATCGCCGCCGGAAACCACCCGGCCGCCGGTGTCGTTCAGCGAGGTCGCATTGATTGCCACGCCACCCTGACCGCCAAGCGTGCCGCTGGTGTTGTTGATGGCTCCGCCCGAGGCAAGGCGGGTCGTGCCCGTGCCCGTATTGGCGATGCGGCCATTGATGTTGGAGAAGCCACCGCCCATGACGGTCAGCGTGGCCGCCGTATCGCCGCTGCCGCTCTCGATACGACCGTTGTCGTTGATCAGCGAGCCGTTGGCGACCACCGTCGATGAACCCATCGACTGGACGGCGCCACGATTCACGAGGCTACCCGTGGCGGCGATATCCGCCGTCGTATTGGCGTACAACTGCCCCGCGTTATCGACTGAGCCGGCATGCAGCCACAGACCCCCGTTGCCGCCGATGAAGCCGCCGACACCGTTGCTCAGCGCCTGCGCGATGCTCAGGCGCATCAGCTCACCGGACAACCCCTTGATCTGACCGCTGCCGTTGGCCAGCGAGCCTGCCGTGACCGACGTCGCGCCACCCGACTGAAGCGTGCCTGCGTTGTTACCCAGCGCACCCGCCGTCGTGATCGTGAGCGCGCTGGCGACCAGCGTGCCGTTGTCGTTGGCGATGCTGGCCGCGTCGATCGTCGCGCCGTCAGTCAGGCTGATCGTGCCGCCGGTGGAATCCAGCGCACCGCGCGTGTCCAGATCGAGCGCCCCGTTACCGACAATGCGCCCACCGCGATTGGCGATGCCGTTATAGCCGTCGATCGTCAGCGTGCCTGTACCCGCGTGCTCGATCGCACCGTTGTTGTTAGTGATCGAGGACGCGCGCACGGTGAGGTTGCCACCGTTGCCGGCGATACGACCGTTGGTGTTATCCAGGGCACCGGCAAAGTCCAGCGCCTGATCGGTCGTACCCGTCTGGACAAGCGTGCCACCGGTGTTGTCGAGGCTGACGGCCGTGACGTCGAGCGTGCCACCCTGCAACGTGCCGGCACGGTTCTTCAGCGCGCCGCTCGCCTGAAGCGCCAGCATGCCGTCCGTCGCAATATTCGCGTTACCGGTATCGATGTCACCCGCCGTGGCGATCAACGCGATGTCGCCGCCAGTACGCAGGCGCGAGGCGGCCAGGTCGAGGGACGCGGCACGTAACGCCAGGCGGCTGGCCGCCAGCGTGTTGCCATGCACCGCCAGCGCGCCGGCCACCGTGGCGTCGAGCACGCCCGACGCGCCGAGACTGCCGTCAGCCTGCACGCCCGCGCCGAGGACGCCGGTGGAGACGAGAGTGCCGGCGACCACGGTCAGGTCGCCCTGAGCGACGAGGGTGCCGGTATTGCTCAATTGCTGGGCCAGGGTCCAGCTGGCTTTGCCGCCCGTATAGATGCTGCCGTCGTTGCTGGCCGTGGTCGCGTTGACGGTCAGGTCGCCGCCCGTGCGCAGGCTGCCGCTATTCGTCAGCGAGCGCGTCGACAGCGTGGCATCGCTGCCGGCGTAGACCGAGCCGGCGTTGTCGATAGCGTCCGTCGTTGCGACGTCGAGATGCGAGGTAGCGTAGAGGCTGCCGGTCGCCGTGTTGTCGAGACGCGTCAGGGCCTTTGCGTAGAGATCCGTTCCGGCCTGCACCGTACCCGCGTTGGTGAGCGTGCCGGTGTTGTCGATGCGGAGCGCGCCGTCGGCGACGATCATCGCGTCCGCGGCGTTGTCGACATCACGACCGCGGAGGGTCGCATCGCGTTTCGCGTAGATCACGCCCTGCTGCGTCAGCGTGCCCGTGTCGATGGCCACGTCGCGGCCCGCTTGCAGGTGGCCGCTGTTGGTTACCGCAACCGCTGCGACGGACAGATCGCGATCCGCCACCGTCGTGCCCGTGTGGGTCAGGTTCTGCGAGGCCGTCAGGCTGATGTCGCCCACAGCGCTGACCGTGCCGCGCTGGGCGATGTCCGTCGCGATCAGCGTCGCATTGCCGGTGTCGGCAAGCAGCTTGCCGATGTTGTCGACCGTGGTGTTCGCCGCTACAGCGACCGAACCCACCGCTTCCGCTGTACCCGCATTGCTTACCGAGCCGCCACGAAGCGAGACATCGGTCTGCGCGTAGATATCGCCCGAAGCCGCGTTGTTGAGAGCCTGACCGGCCGTCGCTTCCAGTGCACCGCCGATCGCGTACAGCTTGCCGCTGTTGGTCAGCGCACCCGACGCGTCCAGCGCCAGCTTCTGCGCCGCCTGCATGGCGCCGGTATTGACGATGTCGCCGGCCACGTCGACGACAAGGTTGCCGTCGGCACGCAGGAGGTTGCCGTTGTCCAGCGAACCCGCATGCAAGGATGCATTCGTCGTCGCGTAGATCTGACCGGCATTGCTCACCTTGCCGTCGACATCGATCGTCAACGCGCGACCGGCATACAGCACCCCTTGCGCACCCAGCGTCAGCGCAGCCGTCGATACGACCAGGTCACCGCCCGACTGAATCTGGCTGTTGTTGGTGATGTTGGCGGAATGGATCGCCGTGTCGCCGCCGGTCACGATGTTGCCGCTGTTGGTCAACGCGCGCGATGCATGCAGCGACGCCTGCCCGGCAAGGCTGATGCGACCGCTGTTGTCGATGTTGGCCGCATCGAGACCGGCAGCCCCACCGGCGATGATGGTTCCGGCATTGCCGAGGCGATCGTTCGCCTGCAGGCTCAGTTCGGTACCCGACTCGACCGACGCGGCGTTGTCGATACTCCCCGCGCGCAGCGTGGCGCGCTTTCCTGCGTAGACATCACCCGCACCGCTGTTGGTGATGGCGGAGGCGTTGACGTCGAGCGAGCCGCCGACGGCATAGGCCTTGCCGCTGTTGGTCAGGGCGCCAGCGGCGTCGATCGATGTGTCGCTGGTTCCGTAGATGGTGCCGCTGTTATCGAGCGCTCCCGTGGTCGTTACCGCCACGTTGCTGCCTGCCGCCAGCGTGCCGCTGTTCGACAGCGCCGCACCCTGTATCGCCAGCTGCCCCGTCGACGTCGTCCTGCCGGTCAGCTCGAGACGGCCCGCCTGCGTGATCGTGAAGTCACCGCCCTGGGTCGCCAGCTCGCCCGCATTGCGCACGCCGACACCGGCTTCGGTACCGACGAGGCGGATCTTGTTCGCATACATGCCGCCCAGCGCGGCAACGTCCAGGCTCACGCCGTCCGTGGCGCCTTCGCCCGCGATCGCCTGCGTCGACAGGTCGCCGTAGTTCACCTGGTTCGCACCGGTGACCACGTTGAGCTCATTGGCCCAGACCTTCGCGTTGGCCGCGACGGTACGTGCGATCAGGTCGAGCCGGTCCGTGCCGGTCCCGTTGAGACCCGCACCGTTGATGGCCAGCGTACCGCGCGTCACACGGAAGGCCGCGAGGCTGCCATCGCCACCGAATACCGGCGTCCCCGTGACCAGCGTGCCGCGCGAGGTGTTGATGAAGCCGCAGCCGTCGCAGCTGATCCCGTTCGGGTTGGCGATGATCACTTCGGCGCGGTTGCCCGCCACTTCCGTAAAGCCGCGCAGGCTCGACGCGTTCTGTGAGGTCACCTCGTTGACGATGATCCGCGCCGACTGACCGTTGGCGAGGTTCGCGTTGCCGACGATGTAACCCGCCTGTTGCGTCTGACTGACCGCGGCGCTGTTATTGAGGATCAGACCCTTCGGGTCGACGTTGAAGTGCTCGTACTGGTTATGCGACACGCCGCCCTGCGTGGGCGCGACGATGTTGACCACCGGCGTGCCGTTGGCCGCCGTATCCACGGTCGGCCGGTGGGCCGGGTTCGCGGCACCGGCCACCTGGGCCTGCGAGGCGACAGGCGCGCCAACGAAGGCGACGAGCAGCGCGAGGGCCAGCGTATGCGTCACGCGGCGGGCAAAGTGAGGGCGCAGTGTCATCGTGCAGTCCTTGTCAGTACTGGTAAACGAGCTGGAAGCCCGTCGCCGGTCGCATCGTGTTGAGGGCGCGACCGCCCTTGTCCGCCCAGCCGGCGAACGCGTCGAAGCTGAAACGCCCGAAGCTGCCGCGCAGGCCGACGAATTCGCCACGCAGGGTTTTCTCGGGCAGCGTGCGAATGCTCGGCCCGCCGACGTGGCCGCCGTCGATACCGGCGTAGGCCGCGATGGGCAGGTTGCCCAGCGGCACGCTGAAGGTGTTGCGCCAGTACCAGCCACGCTCGCCCGCCAGCGTCTCTTCACCATCGAACCCACGGACGGAATAGCGTCCGCCCAGCGTGATGAATTCCGAGGCGTAGAGCGTGTCGCTGCTGCGCTGGGCACGCAGTTCCGTCGTCCACTGCACCGGCACACGGCCGAGCTTGAACGGCACGTTGAGTGAGGCATCGAGCAGGTTCAGGCCGTACTGGAAGGTCGGCGCGTCTTTCGACAGGCCCGCCACATCCTGCTGGCCGCCGAACCAGGTGACACCGCGGCGATGGGCAAGGCGCAGATCCAGCTGGGCGTTACCCAGGTACTGGCGCTGCACCAGCGCGAGCTCGGCCGTGGTGACGTCACGCTTCTGCGTCAGCAGCTCGGAGTCCTCGATAAAGCTGTGCGCCCAGCGTTTGCCGATGCGCAGTTCCAGCGAGGTCTTGCCGTACTTCGTGCGATGGAGCATGCGCTGCACGGTGATGTCAGTCGTGCGCGACTTGCCGCTGGAGGTGAAGGTCTGCTGCGAGCCTTCCACCGTCTGGTGGTACTTGTAGTCATACAGCGAAGCGGTGAACAGCCAGTCGCCATAAGGCACCGCATAGTTCGCCGTGTTGCCGCGCGTGCCGTGCCCGTCGCTGTGATAGACGTCGTGGTTGTAACCCAGCGACAGCACGTCGTTGATGCGCAGAGGATTGTCGAGTCCGAGGTTGATACCGCCCTGCAGGCGGCCGGTTGCGCGCGACCCGCTGTCGTCGAGCGACGCGACCACATGCCAGGGTCGCGAGCGCTTCGCGGTGATGACCAGATCCGACTCGCCCGGTTGTTCGCCCGGGGCGATGTCGATAGTGACGTCCTGCGAAGGCACGCGCTTGAACTGCTCCAGCCCCTGCTCGATGTCGCGCAGGTTGAGCAGGTCGCCCGGCCGGGCGGCGAGCGCGGTCTGCCAGGCACCCACGGCCGTATTATCGGCGAAGCGCACCGCACGAATCGTCCCCGGCACCAGCGTGAGCCTCAGCGTGCCGCTCGACAAGTCCTGCGGCGCGAGCCCCACACGAGTAGTCACGAATCCGCGATCGATGATCATGTCCGATACACGGCGGACAATGGCGTTGACGCCCTCGTGGCCGACGCATTTAGCGGCGTAGCGGTCGAGATAGCGCTGCGCGAAGACGAAGTCCTCCACGCGCTGGCCTTCGAGCACGACATGGGCGAGTCGGAAGCATTCCGCTTCAACCGGCACATCCGTGCGACGGAAATCCGTCACGGGGACGGAATTCAGTCGCACATCCGGCTGTTGTTGCTGCTCCAGACGAGCCTGTGCCTCGCGCTGGGCGCGATCGCGTTGCTCTTGCTGGTCAAGCGTCTGGACTTGTTGCGCCTGTGCGACGCCCGTCACAGTTAGCAGAATGCCGGCCACACGCATGGCCGTCGAGACGCCCTGCCCGCGCCTTCCTGAGGTGATGCTCACGTTTTCCCCTGTTTCTGGCCGGTCCGGGCCGTGCTGCTCCGAGGTGGGGAATTTTAGAGCCTGCGCATCTCAGGGGCTGAGCTTTAGTCGTAGGATATTGCCGACACGTCGTGTAGGGGAATTCCTACAAGACGCGTAAGGCGTTCACCCATGCCGTCGCGGCAGCGCTTCAGCGATACCCACGATTGAGCTTGCTGTTCCGAACGCCATACGTGAAATACACGATCAGGCCCAACACCATCCAGATCGCAAACCGCTCGAAGGTGATCGCCGGCAGCCCCCAGATCAGCGCCAGCGAGAACAAAATACCCAGCGGCGCCACGAACCACACGGCCGGCGTCTTGAACTTCCGTTCGAGATGCGGCTTGCGCACACGAAGCACCAGCACCGAGGCGCAGATCAGGATGAACGCGCTCAGCGTGCCGATGTTGACCAGCTCCGCCACTTCACCGATCGGCAGCAGGCCGGCCACCACGGCGGTAAAGATGCCAAGGATCATCGTCGGACGTGCAGGCGTGCCGAAGCGCGGATGCACCTGCGCGAACCATGCCGGCAACAGCCCATCACGCGACAGCGCGAACCAGATGCGCGCCGCGCCGAGCATGAAGGCGAACAGCACGCTGATCACACCGATCACCGCCGCGACGGCGATCACGTTGCTAAGCCACGGCAGGCCGATGGCGTTGAAGGCGTCGGATACCGAGGCTTCGCCGCTTAGCGTCCCGTAAGGAACGATGCCGGTAAGCACCAGCGACACGGCGATATAAAGCACCATCGCGACCGCCAGCGAGAGCAGCACCGCGCGTGGCAGGTCGCGCTGCGGGTTCTTCGCTTCCTCGGCCGCCGTGGTCAGCGTGTCGTAGCCGAACACCGCGAAGAAGACGACGCTCGCGCCCGTCAGCACGCCCTGCCAGCCGAAGTGGCCCATGCCCTTGGCGTCGAATACACGCGCCGGGATGAACGGGTGCCAGTTGGCGGTGTTGATGAAAAACGCGCCAACGCCGATCACCAGCGCTACGCCGATCACCTTGATACCGACGATCACGGTGTTGAGGCGCGCACCCCACTCCGTCTTGATCGACAAAAGAATGGCGACGAACAGCGAGATACCGGCGGCGATGACATTGAAGCGGTGAGCGTCGGTCGGGCCCGGCAGCGGATTCGCGACGCTGAAGCCGACGCCCAGCTTCGCCTGCTGCCAGTAATAGTTCATGGTGTCGGCGCTCATGCTCTTCTGCGCCCACTCCGGCAGATGCACGCCTGCCGTGGCCAGCAACACCTGCACGTAGCCGGACCAGCCGATGGCGACCACCGCCACCACCAGGGCGTATTCCAGCAGCAGATCCCAGCCGATGATCCAGGCCGCGCCCTCGCCGAGCACGGCGTAGCCGTAGGTATAGGCACTGCCGGTGACCGGGATCAGACCCGCGAACTCCGCGTAGCAGAGTGCGGCACAGGCACTGCCGAAGCCGGCGATGATGAAGCTGAGGGCGACGGCCGGGCCGGCGTTCAGGGCCGCCTGCTGGCCGGCGAGCACGAAGATGCCCACGCCGATGATGCCGCCGATACCGATGGCCGTGAGCTGCCAGAGGCCGAGGACCCGGCGGAAGTCCGTACGCAAGCCGACCTCCGCCTGCAACTGCTCGACGGACTTGTGGCGGAGAAACTTGGCTAACGACATCGGGGCGACCCCTGGAGCTGGCAGAGCCCGGGATCATAGCGGGGCAAGGGCCAGGGTGTCGTCAGAAAAGCCCGACACCCCGCAGGATCAGGGGCGATCCAGCGCCTTGCGCCCCAGCGCAGGGTCGTCGGTAAAGAACGCATCGATCCCGGTCGCCAGATAGGCCCGGATCTCAGCCACCGAACCGGCGTCGTTCCGCGCCGCATCCCCCGCGTCGTCGCGGAAATCCGCCGCCAGGAAGTGGTTCTCCGGCCGGAACGTATACGGATGCACCTCCAGCCCGGCGGCGTGCGCGTCGTGCACCAGCGGCGCGACCGGCGCCAGCTTCCCGTCTCCGGTCAGCGGAATGATGCTGCGCGTGGACGGCCCGATGGCGTCGGCGTAGGTGGCGATGGCCTTGAGACCTTTCGGGGTCATCATCGCGCCGTAGGTGGTCGACGGCTGGTCGGCCGGGTGCTGGTCGGCCAGATCCATCAGCTGGAGCAGACGGATGTTCGGGTGATCCTTGCCCAGCTTGCCGCGCACGTACTTCAGATTGCGGATCTCGAACGACTGGATCTCCACGGGTGCGGTGCGCGTATAGGCGTGCGCCGCCAGCGTAGCCAGCACCTTGTCTTCCATCGGCAGGCCGACGTCATGGAAATACGTCGAGTGCTTGATCTCCGGAATGATGCCGATGACCCGATGCCTGGCCGACGCTTCCGCGGCGACAAACTCGATCATCTCGTCGAAGGTCGGCACGGTGAACTGGCCGTCGTAGGCCGTGTTGGCTTTGCGGATATCCGCAAGGCGCTCTCGGGCGCGCAGCGTCTTCAGCTCGGCGAGGGTGAAGTCTTCGGTAAACCACCCCGTGATCGACTCGCCATCGACGGTCTTGGTCACCCGGCGGCTGGCGAACTCCGGATGCGAGGCCACATCGGTCGTCCCGCCGATCTCGTTTTCGTGACGCACGACCAGCACACCGTCCCTGGTGGAGACCAGATCCGGCTCGACGAAGTCGGCACCGTCCTCGATGGCCACGGCGTACGAGGCCAGCGTGTGCTCGGGACGCAGCGCACTGGCACCGCGGTGACCGATGACGAGGACCTTCGCGGCAATCGGCTTACCGGGAGCCGGGGCGGCGGACGTGGGCATCGAGAGCACTCCAAGGGCCAGGGCCAGAGCGCATGAGGATAGAGCAATCGCCTTCATCAGAAATCCGCCGACAGGGTAACGAAGCTCTGGCGTGGCGCGCTGGCATGAAACGCCAGTGCGCGGCCGTTCGGATCGGTCGCGCCGAACGCGGTCAGATTGGTCGCGTAACGATGGTCGGTGAGGTTGGTGACGTTCAGCGCCAGCGTCAGCGACTTGAGGTAGCCGATCGTACCGAAATCGTAGCCCGCGCCGAAGTCGAACGAGGTGGCGCCGGCCACGCTCTGATCGTTGGTATAGGTGTAGTAGCGCTTGCCGGTGTACTTGCCACGCAGGCTGGCCGACCAGGGGCCGTAGGTGTAGCTGATCTCGCTCGAGTACATGCGCTTGGGCGTATCCACCGTGGTCTTGCCCTTCACCGGGACGACCACACCGCTGGCGACGTAGTTGTCGTCGTAGCGCGAGCGGTTGAACGAGGCGGAGTTGTACCACTCGAAGCCACGGACCGGCTTCCAGATGAAGGTGAATTCCGCGCCGCGACTGGACACCGAGCCGACGTTGACGAAGGCGGTGTTGCACTCCGGACGCGTGCCCTGCTCGATGCTCGGGCAGGGGTTGAGGGAGAGCAGACGATTGTCGAACTTCACGTCATACAACGCCACCGACGCTTCGTACGACTGACCGACGCTGCGGAAGCCACCATCGATGGAGCGCGACTGTTCGGGCTTGAGGTTGGCCTTGGTACCGTCGAACGCACTCTGCGACACGGAGAGCGGGCCACCGGCACCGCCGCCCTGGAACGCCGCGATGTTCTTTGCATACGACAGGAACACCTCCTGACCGGGCGCCAGCTGGAAGGCAAGACCGGCCTGCGGCAACAGCGACTTGCCCGCCTTGAGCGTGCCGTTGGCATACGGGCTTTCCACGCCCGGCGCTTCGACCGCCTTCATGGTCGTGTGCGGGCTCTTCACACCGACGTCGATGGTCAGACGATCGTCCATCGCCTTGAAGCTGTCCTGCAGGTACGCCTGTTTGGTGGTGATCGTATAGTCCTGCGAGAACAGACGACGATCCGGGTCGGACAGATAGAAATCGTCGTTGAACGGACCGTCCACGTAGTAGAAGTTGCGCTCCACGTGATGGTTGTTCTTCTCGTACCACACGCCGCCCTCGACATGATGATTGCCGAGGTCCCACGACAGCGACGCGATCGCGCCATTGCGGTTGATCGTGTAATTGGTGCTGCGCAGGGAGATCGGCAGCTCCCCGGCGGTGCCGGGGTTGGACTTCTGACCCGGCGCCCACCAGTGGCCCTGGCCCGCGTTCTCATGGTGATAAACCTGGGTATGCAGCGTCGCGCCATCGGCCACGGCGAAGTCGCCCGCCACGTAGTACAGATCGTCGCGACGCAACGCGCGGCTCAGGTAGTAGGCATCGTCGGTGTTGTCGACGCCGCCGGAGTAGCCGCAACGCGAGTCGCGCACCCCACCGACCGTGTAAGCCGGCGTGCAATAGGCCGCCGCCAGGGCGCGGTTCCAGTCCGGTGCGTAGAGATTCCAGTCCCAGCCGAGGCCGCGCCTCATGCCGCTCCTGGACAGATAGGCGTAGTCGGCCTGCGCGGTCCGCGAAGTGTCCGCGAAGCCGGTGATCCGGTTGCCGTCACCGAACTCATAGACGGCCTTGCCGTTGAACTGCCTGGTCGTGGTCTTCGAGCCCGGCTGGGCCCACATGTCCGCGTCGGCCTTGATGCCGGACAGGTACATCGAAAAACCCTTGTAGTCACCCGTGTCGATGCGCGCATAGGTGCGACGGTTGTGGTCGCTGCCGAAGGTCTGCGCCGCCTTGCCACCGAAGGTCTTCGCCGGATCCGACGAGAAATACTGAATGGCGCCTCCGAGGTTGCTGGTCGACGCCGTCCCGAGCGCGCCGATGCCCTCTGACAACTCCACCGTCGCCATGTTCTCGGCGATCAGGGCGCGCGAGATATTGAGGCCGTTGTAGTTGCCGTAGGCGTTGTCGCCCAGCGGCAGACCGTCGAGGGTGTAGCCGAGGCGCGTGGTATTGAAACCGCGCAACGTGATCGACTGGGACTCCTCGTTGGCGCCGAACGCGTCATTGGACTGCACCGAGACGCCCGGCAGGCGATTCAGGATCTTCTGAGGGCTGGTACCCGGCGGGAGAACCTTCTGGTCCTGGGGCACGATGCGCTGCACCTGGCGGGTCTCGCCCTGGCCGATCACCGAGACCGCGTCCAGATCCTGCGTCTTCGGGGGCGGCGCGTCTTCGGCGTGAGCCTGCAGGGCGATGGCGGCGGCGAGGGCGAGGAACAGGGCGCTGCGGTTGTGCTTCATCGGCAGGAAACTCGTAAAACGTAAGAAGCCTTCGAGCGTGGCCGCCCAGTGTTTAGGTTTTCTTACGAAGAGAAGAACATGTGACGCGGAGTGACGCAGGTCGCAGTTCGGCCGCGTCCCCGTACTGCAACACGCACGCCTCACCATGGCGCCCTTTACCCTCACGCGGAACCGATCCATGCGCCGACTCGCCCGCTTTGCCGCCCTGCTTCTGGTGATCCTGGCCGTGGACGCGCACGCCTCCCGCCGCGTCATCGTCTTCGTCTGGGACGGCATGCGGCCGGATGCCATCAGCGAAGACGACACGCCGAATCTGGCGGCGCTGGCCAGGCAGGGCACGTATTTCGCGGACAACCACTCGACCTACCCGACCTTCACCATGGTCAATGCGTCGAGTTTTGCCACGGGCTCGTTCCCGGGGACGATCGGTTTTTACGGCAACCGCTTCTGGGCGCCGGGCGCCAGCGGTTTCGATGCGAAGGGCGCACCCAGCGACTTCGCCTCGCCGGTCTACACCGAGGACTATGCGGTACTGCGCGCGCTGGACGATCACTGGCACCACGATCTGCTGGAAGCGCCCACGTTGCTGGAGCGCGCACGCAAAGCGGGGCTGAAGACCGCTGTGGTAGGCAAATCGGGCCCGGCCTTCCTCCAGGACATCCACGAAGGCGGCGTGATCCTCGATGAGAACGTGGCGCTGCCGCTGGCCTTCGCGCAGCGACTGACGAAGGCCGGCTATCCGCTGCCGGCCAATACCGTACACGCCTACGATCCGGACCATTTCCACCTGGAACCGGACAACGGCACGCCCACCGCGCCGTTGCCGCTGGTCACGATGAAGGACGGCGCGACCACGGACGCCTCCGATGGCGCCGGTGCACCGGCCACACCGTCCAATGCGTTCCTGATGAAGGCCTTCCTCGACTACGTTCTGCCGGTCGAGAAGCCCGATATCAGCTTCGTCTGGCTGCGCAATCCCGACGGCACCGAGCACAGTTACGGTGTGGGTTCACCGAACTTCCATCTCGCCCTGCGCGCACAGGACGAACTCCTGGGCCAGCTCCAGGCGAAGCTGAAGTCGTTGGGCATGGACGCGGATACCGATCTGGTGATCGTCTCCGACCACGCGCACAGCAACGTCGCCGGTCCTGCCGACCTGTTCCCGTTGCGTCAGATCGCCGATGGCCGTGTCGGTCGCGTCGAAGCGGAATGGGGCTTCTCCACGTCGGGCGCGATTCGTCTCGCCGATGAGATGACCCACGCCGGCTTCAAGGCATTCGACGGTTTCGGCTGCATCTACGCGCCGGTGATGTCCGGCCTCAAAGCGGATGGCGCGCAGCTGCATCCGACCCGCTTCGACGACGACGGCCGCGTCTGTGGCAAGCCCGGCCCGTATACGACGCCGTCGTATAAGCTGCCGGCCGACCTGCCGACGGACGCCTTCGTCATCGCGCCGAATGGCGGCAGCGAATACCTCTACCTGCCCTCGCACGATCGCGCACGCGTCGTGGAAGCCGTACGCTTCCTGCAGAGCCGCGAGATGTTCGGCGCGATTTTCGTCGACGCCCGCTACGGCAAGATCCCCGGCACACTCCCGCTGGCGGCCGTGCACCTTGAGAACACGCGTTCACCCGACATCATCGTCAGCTACGACTTCAACGCCGACGCGACCGTGCAGGGTTTCAAGGGCACGGTCTATACCAGCATGTCCAACGAGCGCGGCATGCACGGCAGCTTCAGCCCGATCGACGTGCACAACATGCTGCTGGCCAGCGGCCCGGATTTCCGCAGGAACCTGCGCAGCGAACTGCCGAGCGGCAACGTGGACGTCGCGCCGACCATCGCGGCCTTGCTGAACATCGACCTCGGCAAGCCGGACGGGCGCGTGCTGCGCGAGGCGCTGGAAGGGCACTCGCCCGAAGGTCTGAGCGTGAAGCCCGCCGATATCGCGACCGATACCTCGACGGGCCTGGACGTGCGTCGCGTGGACGGCACGCCGATGAATCGTTCGACGTACCGCTTCGTCCTCAAGACCAGACAACTGAGCGATAACGGCAAGACCTACACCTACTTCGACCAGGCTAAGGCGGAACGCCTCCCGTAGGAGCGCGCCCCACCCCCGCGTGTAGGAGCGCGCCCTGCGCGCGAAAAGCCAACGAAGCGGTGACGCGGCACACCAGCGGCACCCCAGAGGCACCCCCGCAACACACCCATCGCGCGCAAGGCGCGCTCCTACATGACCTTTTTCTGCTAGTTTTCCGCCCCGAATCTCCTTGTTCCCACCCGGATACCCTTCGATGTTCAGATCTCTCGCGATGGCCACGCTTTCGGCCGCCCTTCTCGCTGCGTGCGCCAGCGCGCCGACCGCGGACAAGTCCGGCAAAACCGGCAGCGTGAAAGATGGCGCCACGCTCGACCTCGCCATCCTCGAGACCACCGACGTCCATTCGAACATCCTGTCGTACGACTACTACAAGCAGAAGGACGACCCGAGCTTCGGCTACGAGCGTCTCGCCACGCTGATCCGTCAGGCGCGCAAGGAGTTCCCGAACACCGTGCTGTTCGATAGTGGCGACACCATCCAGGGCTCGGTACTCGCCGATTATCAGGCACTGGTCAAGCCGGTCGGTTGCGATACCGAGCTCGGCATCTACGCCGCGATGGACGCGATCGGTTACGACGGCGGCACCGCCGGCAATCACGAGTTCAACTACGGCCTGCCGTTCCTTGCTCAGGTCACCAACACCGCGATGAACGTCGACGGCGTGAAGCCGCGGCAGTGTGCCGGCCCGAAGTTTCCGCTGGTGTTGTCCAACGTCTACAGCGTTCGTGACAAGCAGCCGATCTTCAAGCCGTGGACGATCGTGACCAAAACCGTCGAGGTGAAGAACGCCGACGGCAGCACCACGCCGACCGCGCTCCGCATCGGCATCATCGGCTTCACGCCGCCGCCGATCCTCGACTGGGACAAGCGCAACCTGCAGGGCAAGGTCACTGTCGACGGCGTCGTCGAAGCGGCCAACCGTTACATGCCGGAAGTGCTCGCGCAGAAACCGGACCTCGTGGTCGCCATCCTGCACGGCGGCCTCAACACCGCGCCGTACACGCCGCAGATGGAGAACGGCGGGTGGTACCTCGCCGGTGTGCCGGGCATCGATGCGCTGCTGCTCGGCCATTCGCATACCGAGTTTCCGGGGCCGCGCTACATGGACATGAAAGACGTCGACGCGAAGCGCGGCATCGTCCGCGGCGTGCCTGCGGTCATGGGCGGCTTCTTCGGCAAGGATCTCGGTGTCATCAACATGACCATGACCCGCGAGAACGGTCGCTGGGTGGTGCAGAAGGACAAGAGCCACAGCCAGGTCCGTCCGATCTGTCCGAAGAAGAACGAGTGCGTGCCTGCGGATCCGGCCATCGCGCCGATCGTGAAGGAAGCGCACGACGCCGCGGTCGCGTACGTCAACACGCCGATCGGCGCGACCGATCACGACCTCACCAGCTACTTCGCCGACGAAGGCAACATGAGCGCGCTGGCGGTGGTCAACGCGGCTCAGGCCGACTATGCACGCGACGAGATCGCACGTGAGCATCCGGAGTGGAAGGACATTCCGGTGATTTCCGCGGCCTCCGCCTTTCGTACGGGCTTCGGCGGTCCGGACGATTACACCGATGTCGCCAGGGGACCGATGACGATCCGTAACGCCGCGGATCTTTACTTCTATCCGAACACGCTGGCGGCGGTGAAGATCGACACGGCAGGGGTGAAGGCCTGGCTCGAGAAATCGGCGACGCGCTTCAACCAGATCGATCCGTCGAAGGAAGGCGAACAGCCGCTCACCGGCAAGCTGGTGCCGTATAACTTCGACCAGATGCAGGGCGGCATCACGTACACCATCGACATCACGAAGCCGGAAGGCCAGCGTATCGGCAATCTTCGGTACAAGGGCAAGGCGATCAGGGATGGCCAGACCTTCATCGTCGTGACCAACAGCTATCGTGCGAACGGTGGTGGTGAGTTCCCCGGCATGAACGGTGAGTCCGTCGTGCTCAACGCGCCGGACGGCAACCGCGAAGTCGTGATCAAGTGGGTCGAGGCGAAGAAGACCGTGACCGCGAAGGACGTGGACAAGCGTTCGTGGAGCTTCGTGCCGGTGAAGACCAGGGGGCCGGTGACGTTTACGGCGGCGTCCGGGAAGGAAGGCGTAGCCAAGGCGCAGGGACTGGCGGTCAGGCAGCTGCGCGACAATGGCGACGGTACGGCGGTTTATGCGCTGGATCTTTCGAAGCGTTGAGGTAGTTCGCGTCGCCCGCGGGGCGGGCTCCTACAGAGACTGCGATGGACGGGGTCGCCCGCGGGGCGGGCTCCTACAAAATTACGCAGACTTGTAGGAGCCCGCCCTGCGGGCGATTCAACCTTGCCCCGCCCCCCCGGCAGCAAAGCCATATCCTCCATAGGCCATCCGGCCACGTCCGACACGCTTGACAGCCCCCATCACCCGGGCATAACGTCGGGCACATGTATCCCATCACGCCAGCGCTGCGTTTCACCACGGTCTCCCCGACCGGCACGCTTGCGTCCGTGACCACCACCGCGACCACATCCACTACGACCATTACCATGGTCGGAGGATCGGAGTTCGCGCGCGCCTAGTTCCTTGTCGCTGCCGGCCCCGACCTCCCGCAGGACGGGATCGGCGCCGGAACTCCCAGCCAAGATCCCCACCTGACGTGACCACGGGCCTCTCACCGGAGGCTTTGATCGTGTCCATCGCTGTCGCATTACCCCGCTCACCCTTACGCGCCGCGCCCGTGCGCGCCGCCGTCCAGCCGCTCGTCGTGCAAGTCGGTGTCGTCGGACCCGGCAAGGTCGGCAGCGCGCTGCTGAACCAGTTGCGCCTCGCGGCTCCGCGTCTGCTGCGTGACTGCAACCTCGAACTCAGCCTGCGCGCCGTAAGCGACAGCCGGCACATGTGGCTCGACTGCGACGACGACGCCCTCAACGGCCGCCAGCACGGCGCGCAGACCTGGCGTCCGGCCGAACTCGATGAGTTTGCCGCCTATGTCGCCGGGGACGGCCACCATGTCGCCGTCATCGCTGACTGCAGTGCCAGCGACCTGGTCGCCGACCACTATGCCGGCTGGCTCGGCGCCGGTATCCACGTCGTCACCCCGAATAAACGCGCGGCCAGCGGCCCGCTCGATCGCTGGCGCAAGATCGCCGCCGCGGCCGATGCGAGCGGTGCGCACCTGTACTACGAAGGCACGGTCGGTGCCGGCCTGCCCGTCGTGCAGACCCTGCGCGACATGATCGACACGGGCGATGAGCTGACGGCCGTGGAAGGCATGCTTTCCGGCACGCTGGCCTGGCTGTTCAACCGCTTCGATGGCTCGGTACCGTTCTCGGCGCTGGTCCGCGAGGCCCATGCCATGGGTTACACGGAGCCGGATCCGCGCGACGACCTCTCCGGCATGGACGTGGCCCGCAAGGTGGTGATCCTCGCCCGCGAGGCCGGCGTTGCCCTGTCTCTGGACGATGTGGCTGTCCGCAGCCTGATCCCCGCCGAGCTCGCCGGCTCCTCGCGCGACGAATTCATGGACAACCTCGAAGCGATGGATGCGCCCATGGCCGCCCTGCTCGCCGATGCCCGTATCGCGGGAGGTGCACTGCGCCACGTCGCGCGGCTCGATGGCCACCGTGCCTCGGTCGGCGTGCAGGTGGTCGACGCCGACCATGCCTTCGCCCATTCGAAGCTCACGGACAACGTGCTGCGTTTCGCCACGCGCCGATACTGCGACAATGCCCTGGTCGTCCAGGGGCCGGGTGCCGGTCCCGAGGTCACGGCCGCGGCGGTATTTACGGATCTGCTGCGCGTGGCCGGCGCCATGGGAGTAAAACGGTGCGCATGCTGAAAGAAGAATCCTCACCCCTGATCCGCGCGGATGTCGCTGTCGCCGAGGCGTATGCGAGTGTCGGCAACGTCGGCGTCGGTTTCGACATCCTGGGCCACTGCGTCGCCGGCGCGGGCGATCGCGCCGAAGTGCGCCGCATCCCCGAACGGGAGGTGCGCATCGCCGCCATCCATGGCGTGATCACCGACCTGCCGCTGGCCGCCGTGGACAACACCGCCGGCGCCGCACTGCTGTCGATGATGCGTGCGCTCGACCTGCCCTTCGGCTTCGAACTCACCCTGCACAAGGGCATCGCGCTGGGCTCCGGGATGGGCGGCTCCGCCGCGTCCTGCGTGGCCGCCGTCGTCGCCGCCAACGCGTTGCTCGACGAGCCGCTGCCGCGCGAGGCGCTCTATCCGTTCGCGCTGGATGGCGAAGCCGTCGCCAGCGGCAGCCGTCACGGTGACAACCTCGGCCCCATGCTGCTCGGCGGACTGGTGTTGGCCACCGACAAGCGCCTCGTGCGCATCCCGGTACCGGCGGCATGGCATTGCGCCCTGGTCCATCCGCATGTGGTGCTGGAGACCCGCCGGGCGCGCGCCGCACTCGCGGGCCATTACGCGCTGGGTGAATTCGTGGCGCAGAGCGCCAACCTCGCCCTCGTGCTCGCGGGTTGCTACCGCGGCGAAGCGGCGCTGGTACGCGAGGGTCTGTCGGACGTACTGGTCGAACCGCGACGTGCGCCGCTCATTCCGGGCTTTGCCGACGTCAAGCAGGCCGCGCTGGATCACGGTGCCTTCGGCGCCAGCATTTCCGGCGCGGGGCCCAGTGTGTTCGGCTGGTTCGAAGACCGCGCCTCGGCTGACGCCGCGTCGCACGACATGCGCGCCGCGTTCGCTGCGGCTGGCCACGACAGCGACATACTGGTCGCTCCCATCGACGGCCCTGCCGCCAGGATTCTCTGAGCATGCGCTACGTCAGTACGCGCGGCGGTGCCGCGCCCACGCGCCTTTCCGACGCCATCGCCGCAGGCATCGCACCGGACGGCGGGCTCTACGTTCCCGAACGGATGCCGACGGTATCGCTGCCTTTCCGCCAGGGTGACCTCGCCGGTACCGCGCTGCGGATGCTGGAACCGTTCTTCGCAGGCGATCCGCTAGAGGATGAACTGCCTGCCATCTGTGCGGAAGCCTTCGCCCATCCGACGCCCCGTCGTCAGCTGCCCGTCCACGGCGCACATGTGCTGGAGCTGTTCCATGGCCCCACGGCGGCGTTCAAGGATTTCGGGGCGCGCTTTCTCGCCGCGTGCCTCAGCCGGCTGCGTCGCGACAACGACCGGCCGCTGACCATTCTCGTCGCGACCTCCGGCGATACCGGTGCGGCGGTGGGAGCCGCCTTCCACCATCTGCCGGGCGTGCGCGTCGCCATTCTCTACCCGGACAACCGGGTATCGCCGCGACAGGCGCATCAGCTCGGCAGCTTCGGCGGCAATGTGCGTGCACTACGCGTGGAGGGCAGCTTCGACGACTGCCAGCGTCTCGTGAAGGCGGCGCTCGGTGACCCAGCCCTGCAATCCGACGTACCGATGTCCTCGGCGAACAGCATCAGCCTTGGCCGCCTGCTGCCACAGATGGCCTACTTCGGCCATGCCTCGCTGGAGGCCGACGAAGCGATGCACACGATCGTGCCGACGGGGAATCTCGGTAACGCGGTAGCCGCCTTGTGGGCGCGCGAGATCGGGTTACCGATCGGGGATGTGATGTTTGCCTGCAATGCCAACGATACGCTGCCGGAATTCTTCGGCGGACAGCCTTATCGCGCGCGCGATGCGGTGGCCACGATCGCCAACGCGATGGATGTCGGCGCGCCAAGCAACTTCGAGCGGCTCTGCCATTTGTTCGGCGGTGAGGAAGCGGCGCGACGCGGCGGGCACGCCGAAAGCGTCGACGACGCGGAGATCCGCGATGTCATTCGTCGCCATGCGAGTAACGACGGCGAGATCTTCTGTCCGCATACCGCGACGGCTGTCCGCGTGTTCGAGCGGCATCGGCATGCCGGCGATCGACGCGCATGGACGATCGCGGCGACGGCACATCCCGCGAAGTTCGATACGGTGGTGGAGCCGTTGATCGGGCGTACGGTCGCGGTGCCCGAAGCGCTGGATGCCATGCTGTCGCGCAGGGCGACCGCGGAGCCGATGGCGGCGGATGGACGGATGTTCGCGGAGTGGTTGCGGGGCTGGTAACCAGCCCCAGCCGGCGATGCGTCCGATCAGAACTGGTAAGCGATCATCAGGCGGTTGCTTGTCCACGGCAGGTTGCCGGGATTGAGATTGTTGGTACCGCCCACCGGGTGCTCCCAGCGATCACGGATCTGCAGACCCTTCAGCACGTCGTCGAGCTTGTAGACGATGTCGACGTACAGATTGTGGCTGGTACCACGCAGATTGGTGTCGTAGTGCGCATAGGCCGCCGTGAGGCTCAGCGCATCGTGCAGCATCAGGTAGGTCGCCTTCGCCTTCCAGGCATGTCCCGGCCCCTGCTCGACCAGGCCACGCAGCATCGACGTGGTGTACAGCGGATCGGCCGAATAGCTGTTGCTGTACGGCGAGATGATCGCGCCACCGCCCACCGCGTCGTGCTGACGCTCGAGCTTGTTGTACGCCACGTCGAACCTGGCCTTGCCGACCGACGCACCCGCATCCACGCCCCATGCCTGCGCATCGACGCGGTCGCCGGCGGCACCGGTGAGCCTGGTGTGCGTCTCGACGAGCACGTTATCCGAGCCACTGGTCTGGCGAACGATCTGCGCGCCGACGAACGGCGTGATACCGCTGTCGTTCCTGAACGTGTACATGCCGTCCACGTAGCCCATCCGGCCGAAGTGCTCGAAGTCGTAGAACCACGCCTGCGCCTTCAGGCCGCCGGTCGCGTAAGTCGTACCGATCGCCGTGGTGCCGTCCATTTCCTGCGCGGTGCGCGGCAATGCGCCGTTGTTGCCGTACATCGAGTCGTGATGGTACGTCGACGGGTAATACAGGTTGTCGTCGTTGTAACCGCTGGAGGTTCGGCTTTTCCAGCGGAGCGTGCGGATGGCGAAAATGTCCCAGCCTCTGGCCGGTTTGAAGTCGAACATGGCCGCCTGATAGGAAGCGGGGATTGCCCGCGAGTCGAACTGCCCCATCCACGGCGTGTTGAGATATTGGTCACCGGCCCGTGCCACGAGCCAGTCGTTCGCATACTCGGCATAGGCCTGGGTAAACCCGCTGACCGCGTGGTTCGGTCCCATCAGCGAGGTATCGACCCGGCCCGGGTTGTCGGCACGCGTGCCGAGCGACTGCGCCGAGAACGCGGTGGCGGCGAGACTGAAGCCACCGACCTTGCCGCTCTTCACGGTGAACAGCCCCGCCAGTGACGTGGCTCGCGTGTTGTACTGCGTGTCGGCATCGTAATGACGAGCAAAGCTGTACAGGCGCAGTTCGCCGTTGAACGAGCCGTCGCGGAAGAAATCATCGGCCTGGACGCCGGCGGCCGTGCATGCGAGTGCGACGGCGATCAGATAACGGGCGCGCATCAGTGCACCGCACCGGCGTAAAACGAGCTGACCACGGTTGTATCCCCTGCTTTGCGTTTCAAGCGCAATTTCAATTCAAGACCGGGGACGTCGCGGAAGAGGTACTTCGCTCGTCACCCACGCTTTTCGCAACTTCATGCGATTCGACTTGCAACAGCGCGGATGACGCGACGGGTTGCCCGCCCATTATCGGCAACCCTGTAACTAACTTGAAACAAAAATGACATTTCCGAGTTGAGGAAAATGCATGGCGGGACCCGGTTCGTGGGAGCGGCGGATGCCGCTCCCACGAGCTCCAGCCTCGACGTCAGGGCTCGTCCCGGCTCTCGGAGCGGGCCAGCAGTGCGCGGATCGCATCGCCCGTCTTAGCCACCACCCCCAGCGGCCCGGGCGAACCGACCTCAGGCAACTGGGCCGTGATCGACGCAAGCAGTAGGCCAAGCCTTGCTTCGGGGTCGTATTTCCCTTGCGCATCGATCGACGTGCCGTCGCTTCCCTGCACCCGTCGCAGCGAACCGTCGGCGGCGTAGATCAGGGTGACCCGATCACCGATGGTGACCACGCGATCGTCATTGATGAGAAATTCGGACACCGACTCACGGGAGACGCCGCGTACCCGGATGCCGGCATCCTCCTCATTCACGGTCCAGCGCACGCTCCCCCCGCCCTCGGTCACCTCGCGCAAGGCGAGCTTCCCGTCCTGGTAGGCATCCGCGACTTCGCGCTTTCCGGCAACCGCCGACGCGCGCCCCGCCGCCTGACAGAACACGGGGAACATGTTGTCCACATCGAGTTCCCGGTTCGCGAAGGGCCCCATCGGCACGCCGAAGGCCATCATGTAGACCGAGAAGCCCGGCGCGCAGGACATGTAGCCGTAGCCGCCATCGCCGCTGCTCCGCCATTCGCTGTCGCCGCCCGGCCGGTCATAGCGGAACTGGTAGGTGTACGCGTAGCCGATGTCGCTGGTTCCTGCCGAGATGAGCTGGCAGTCGGGTTCGTTGAAGTGTTCGCAGCGCGCGTGCATGGCCCGGAGGCTCACCTGCATCAGGTCGGTGAAATACTCACCGGCGGCTTCGTACTCGATAAAGGGAGGGGGCGCGTCAGCCGTATGGGCGAGAGGGGTGAACGCGAGGAAGGTGCATGCCGTGAGCCGCGCAAACATGCGCGCTCCGGCCGTCCGTTGCTTGGCCATGAATCGTCCTTTGGGATACGTCGATTGGAACGTGACCAGTTTAGGTGGCGCAAAAAAACACGGTCAACGTGACCAAGTGCGACCTCCGTCACACTCCCACTAACTGTCCATTTTTCTCATTCCATGAGGGCCATACCACTTGGCTGCAGGCCGCATTCCAGCGCGGCCTGCGTAGGAGAACCACGACATCGGGCGTCTAGCCGTCCAAACGTCCTAGGAAAAAAGTTTCGCGCGAAAGTGTTGACACGCGCCGACGAAGTGACATACGTTCGATGACATGACGCAGCGCACCACCCATGGCCGCTTTGACCTGAACCGCCTTCCGGCGGTCGGCGAGCTGCGTCTCGGTGGCGGCCTCCTTCTTCTTAGCCTTGTACTTATTACCTGCGGAGGTGCGGGCTGAGGGCAAGTGTCCAGGTGAATAAGCAACAAACCTGAAGACTCCTGAAGAACCCCGCACCCGGCAACGGATGCGGGGTTTTTTATTGCCCCGGGCCCGCCTCATTCACGAGCGGAGCCAGACATGAATCCAGCAAACCAGGGCAGCACCGAATCCGTCGAGAGCGACGTAGGCGGCCGCGTGCGTATCTTCGACACCACCTTGCGCGACGGCGAACAGGCCCCTGGATTCTCCATGGACCGACGAGCCAAGCTGCGCATGGCGCACGCCCTGGAAGAACTGGGTGTCGACATCATCGAGGCCGGGTTCCCCCAGGCCTCACCCGACGATTTCGCCGCCGTGGCCGAGATCGCAAGATCGCTGAAGACGCCCACGGTCGCCGCGCTGGCCCGATGCCAGCCAGGCGATATCGACAGCGCGGGCAGAGCATTGCAAGGCGCGCATCACTCACGGATCCACCTGTTCCTGTCCACCAGCCCGCTGCATCGCGAACACAAGCTGGGCAAGAGCAAGCAGCAAGTCATCGACATCGCCGCCGAATCCATCCACCGGGCGAAGGCCCTGGCCCACGAAGTCGAATTCTCCGCCGAAGATGCCCTGCGCACCGAGCCGGACTACCTCGCCGAGATCTTCTCGGTCGCCGTTGAAGCCGGCGCCAGCGTCCTGAACGCTCCCGACACCGTCGGCTACGTCACCCCCGACGAAATCACCCGGATGTTCACCTACCTGCGCGCCCACGTGAGAAACGCGGACAAAGTCGTGTTTTCGGCCCACTGTCACGACGATCTGGGCCTGGCCGTCGCCAACTCGCTGGCCGCCGTCGCCGCCGGTGCACGCCAGGTGGAATGCACCATCAACGGCATCGGCGAACGCGCCGGCAACGCCGCCATGGAGGAGATCGTCATGGCGCTGCACACGCGCCGCCCGCTGTTCAAGGTCGATACCGGCATCGTCACCCGGCACTTCTATCCGACCTCTCGCCTGCTGGCCGAAGTGACCGGGCAGGCCGTGCCGCGCAACAAGGCGATCGTCGGCGACAACGCCTTCGCGCACGAATCCGGCATTCATCAGCACGGGATGATCAAGCATCGGGGCACGTACGAAATCATGCGGCCACAGGACGTCGGGGCGAAGACCTCGCTGGTCCTGGGCAAGCACTCCGGTCGCCACGCGCTGCGGCAGCGCCTGGAAGAACTGGAGTACGACATCGACGAAACGACGCTGGACGCCGTCTTCGATCGCTTCAAGGTGCTGGCCGACAGGCAGCGCTCGGTAACCAACGACGATCTCACCGCTCTGATGAGCGCTTACGAATTCGATACCCAGGCCGCGCCCGTCGCGGTCCAGTCCTGAGGAGGATCCATGGAAGCCCCGAAACATCTCTGGCACAACGGCCGCATCACGTCCTGGCAGGACGCCACCGTCCATGTCGGCGCACACGCGCTGCATTACGGCTCCTCCGTCTTCGAAGGCATTCGCGTGTACTCCACGCCGGATGGCCCGCGCTATTTCCGACTGGAAGAACACACCGAGCGCCTGTTCCATTCCGCGCGTGTGTACGACCTGGTGATGCCGTACGACGCCAGGGCGATCAATCAGGCCTGTCGCGATGTCATCACCGCGAACGGGCTGCAGTCCGCTTACGTGCGCCCCATCGTGTTCCGTAGCGGATTCACCTTCAGCCTGGCGCCGTCGCTCGACACCAGGGTCGACGTGTCGATCATCGCCTTGCCCTGGGGCGCTTACCATGGCGCCGACGCGATCGAGAAGGGTGTCGACGTCTGCGTCTCCTCGTGGAACCGCGCCGCGCCCAATACCTATCCCAGCGGCGCCAAGGCCGGCGGCAACTACCTCAACAGCCAGCTGATCGCGCGCGAAGCGATCAATGGCGGCTTCGCCGAGGGCATCGCGCTGGGCACCGACGGACTGCTGAGCGAGGGCGCGGGCGAGAACCTGTTCATCGTGCGCAAGGGCGTGATCTACACGCCGCCCGCCGCCTCGTCGATCCTGTGCGGTATCACGCGGGACTCCGTGCTGACGCTGGCTCGCGCGCGCGGCTTCCAGGTCATCGAACAGCCGCTGCCACGTGAAATGCTCTACTTCGCCGATGAAGTGTTCATGACCGGCACGGCCGCCGAAGTCACCGCCGTGCGTTCGGTCGACCGCAAGCCGGTCGGCAGCGGTCGTCCGGGGCCGATCACCCGTCAGTTGCAGGACGACTTCTTCGGGCTGTTCGACGGCCGCACCGAAGATCAGTGGGGCTGGCTGTCGCCCATCGAGGAAACCGCGGACGGGAGGGTCGCGGCATGAGCGCGCGTACCCTGTTCGACAAGCTGTGGGACAGCCACCAGGTAAAAGCCGAAACGGAAAGCACGCCCGGCGTGCTCTACATCGACCTGCACCTGGTGCATGAAGTCACGTCGCCGCAGGCCTTCGACGAGTTGCGCGCACGCGGGCTGAAGGTGCGCCGCCCCGATCGCACACTCGCCACGCTGGACCATTCCACGCCGACGCTGCCCGCCGATGCGGACGGCAGGCGCCCGTATTACACGAGGGAGGCGGAAGCCCAGGTCGCGAAGCTGGAGTCCAATGTCGCCGAGTTCGGCATCGACCTGATGGGCTGGGATAGCCCGCAACGCGGCATCGTGCATGTGGCCGGACCTGAAGTGGGCGCCACGCAGCCCGGCATGACCATCGTCTGCGGCGACAGCCACACCGCCACGCACGGCGCCTTCGGCGCCCTGGCCTTCGGGATCGGCACCACGGAAGTCGGCCATGTGCTGGCCACGCAGTGCCTGCTGCAGCGGAAGCCGAAGTCCTTCGCGATCCATGTCGACGGCGCGTTGCAGCGAGGCGTCACCGCGAAAGACCTGATCCTGCACATCATCGGCCAGATCGGCATCGGTGGCGGCACCGGTTACGTGCTCGAGTACACCGGCGAAGCCATCCGCGCGCTGTCGATGGAGGAGCGCATGACGGTGTGCAACATGTCGATCGAGGCAGGCGCACGCGCAGGCCTGATCGCGCCGGACGAGACCACCTTCGACTGGCTGAAGGGCCGCGAGCGCGCGCCGCGCGGCGAAGCCTGGGACCGCGCCGTTACCGCATGGCGTGCGCTGCCCACCGACGCAGGCGCCACCTACGACCGCGAAGTCCGCATCGACGCGTCGGCGATCCAGCCGTCGGTCACTTACGGCACCCATCCCGGCATGGTCGTGCCGATCCACGGCAACGTGCCCGCCGCCGCCGACGCGCAGGAACAGCGTGCGCTCGACTACATGAAGGTCACCGCGGGCAAGCCGATCACGGGCGAGACGGTCGACGTCGTCTTCGTCGGCAGCTGCACCAACGGTCGCCTGTCCGACCTGCGCGCCGCCGCGGAAATCCTGCGCGGCCGCACCGTTGCCGCCGGCGTGCGCATGCTGGTGGTGCCGGGCTCCGAGCAGGTACGTCGCGATGCCGAGCGCGAAGGGCTGCACGAGGTGTTCCGCGCCGCTGGTGCCGAATGGCGCGAGCCGGGCTGCTCCATGTGCATCGCCATGAACGGCGACCTCGCCCAGCCGGGCCAGCTGGTCGTCGCCACCAGCAACCGCAATTTCGAAGGTCGTCAGGGCAAGGGCGCACGCACGGTACTGGCCAGCCCGCTGGTCGCCGCCGCGTCGGCGATCGCCGGCCGAGTCGCCGACCCCCGCGATTACATGAACCAGGAAGTCGCCGCATGAGCCAGACTAGCCGCCCGCTCGCCTACGTGCATTCCCGCACGGCGGTGCTGCGTAACGAAAACATCGACACCGACCGGATCATCCCGGCGCGCTTTCTGACCACCACCGAACGTACCGGCCTGGGCAAGCATTGCTTCGAAGACTGGCGCTACGCCGCCGACGGCAGTGACGACCCCGCGTTCCCGCTGAATCAGCCCGCGGCGCGCGGTTGCTCGATCCTCGTCGCCGGCCACAACTTCGGTTGCGGCTCCTCGCGCGAACACGCGCCCTGGGCGCTGCTGGACTACGGCATCCAGGCGGTGATCTCCAGCGAGATCGCGGATATCTTCCGCGGCAATTCGCTGAAGAACGGCCTGCTGGCGATCGTGGTCAGCGAGGCCGAGCACCGCTGGCTGCTCGACAATCCCGGCGTCGAACTGCGCATCGATATCGCCGAAGGCAGCATCCGCCTGCCGGACGGCGGCACCATTCGTTTCAATCTGGACGCGTTCTCGCGTCATTGCCTGCTCAACGGCGTCGACCAGATGGGTTTCCTGCTGCAGCAGGAAGCCGACATCGCGGCGTTCGAAGCACGCATGGAGGAAGCCGCATGAAGGCCTCGATCGTCGTATTGCCGGGTGACGGTATCGGCCCGGAAGTCGCTGAGGCCGGCGTCGCCGTGCTGAGCGCCATCGCCGAACGTTTCGGCCACGAGTTCACGTTCGCCGAGCACGCCATCGGCGGGGATGCGATCGATCGCTTCGGCGATCCGCTGCCGCCGCCGACGCGTGACGCGTTGCTGGCTTCCGACGCGATCCTGCTCGGTGCCGTCGGTGGCCCGAAGTGGTCCGATCCGGCTGCGAAGGTCCGTCCCGAGCAGGGCCTGCTGGCCATGCGCAAGCTGCTGGGTGTGTTCGCCAACGTGCGCCCGCTGAAGCTGCATCCGCGCACCGCGGCGCTGTCACCGCTGAAAGCGGAGCGGACGAAGGGTGTCGACCTGGTCTTCATCCGCGAACTCACCGGTGGCATCTACTTCGGTGCGAAAACGCGCAGCGAGAACGATGCGACGGATGAATGCCGCTACAGCGTCGAAGAAGTGGAACGCGTGGTCCGCCATGCCTTCGAGCTGGCACGTACACGCCGCGGGAAGGTGACCTCGGTCGACAAGGCCAATGTGCTCGAGACATCGCGCCTGTGGCGCTCGGTGGCAACGCGCGTCGCCGCCGATTACCCCGATGTCGAGCTGGAACATCAGCTGGTCGACTCCATGGCGATGCATCTGCTGACGCGTCCCGCCGACTACGACGTCATCGTGACCGAGAACATGTTTGGCGACATCCTGACCGACGAAGCCTCGGTGCTCGCCGGCTCGCTGGGTCTGTCCCCTTCCGCGTCCATCGGCGGTCCTGGCGCGGGCGTCTACGAGCCGATCCACGGTTCCGCACCGGATATCGCCGGCCAGTCGCTGGCGAACCCGCTCGGCACGATTCTCTCCGCCGCGATGTTGCTGCGTCACTCGCTCGGTCTGGCCGACGAGGCCGCCGTGATCGAAGCCGCGGTGGATCACGTCCTGGAGCACGCCAACCTCACCCGCGACCTGGGCGGCAGCGCGAGCACGCATGACGTGACCCGCGCCGTCCTGGAAGCCTGTCACGCCAACGCGGAGGCCGCATGAACGACAAGAAGATCCCCATCCGCACGCTGCGCAGCGATGCGATCAAGACCGGTCCCGACCGCGCGCCGGCACGTGCCATGCTGCGCGCCACCGGTCTCGACGACGACGCCATCGCGCGGCCGATGGTCGCCATCGTGCACAGCTGGTCCAACGTGTCGCCGTGCAACCTCAACCTGCGTGAACTGGCGGAAGCCGCTGCCGAAGGCGTCCGTGCGGCAGGCGGCACGCCGGTCGAGTTCAACACCATCGCCGTCACCGACGGCATCGCGATGGGCACCACCGGCATGCGTTCGTCGCTGGTCAGCCGTGAGGTGATCACCGACTCGATCGAGCTGGCCGTCGATGGTCACTGTCTGGATGCCATGGTGGTGCTGTGTGGCTGCGACAAGACCATTCCCGCCGCCGCCATGGCCCTGGCCCGCCTGAACATCCCCGGCGTCGCGCTGTACGGCGGCAGCATCGATCACGGCACGCGCAACGGCTGCGCCATCACGGTACAGCAGGTGTTCGAAGCGGTGGGCGCTCATGGCGCGGGCAAGATCGACGATGCCGAACTGGAAGACGTCGAGCGTCACGCCTGCCCCGGCGCGGGTGCCTGCGGCGGGCAGTACACCGCCAACACCATGGCGATGGTGCTGACCACGCTGGGTCTGTCGCCGGTCGGTCTCAACGATATCCCGGCGACACATCCGTCGAAGCGCGACGCCGCCTTCCGCTGTGGCGAGCTGGCGATGGAATGCCTCAACGCCGATCGCAAGCCGCGCGACATCATGACCCGCAACGCGTTCGACAATGCCGCGCGCATGGTCGCCGGCACGGCCGGCTCCACGAACGCGGTACTGCACCTGCTCGCCATCGCCAACGAAGCGCGCGTTCCGCTGTCGATCGAAGATTTCGAGCCGGCCTCCGCGCATACGCCGGTCATCGCCGACCTCATGCCCGGCGGCCGTTACAGCGCCGTCGAACTGACCGCCGCCGGCGGCACGACCATCGTCGCCCGCGAACTGCGCAAGGGCGGCATGCTCAATGACACGCAGACCGTCACCGGCCGCAACCTGTTCGCCGAGCTCGACGCCGCACCCGCGGCCACCGAGGGCCAGGAGGTCGTTCGCTCCGTCGACAACCCCTTCAAGCCACGTGGCGGCTACAGCATCCTCTACGGCAATCTGTCACCCGAGGGCTGCATCCTGAAACTCGCGGGCCACGGCCGCAGCAGTCACGCCGGACCGGCCCGTGTCTTCGAAAGCGAAGAGGAAGCGTTCGCCGCCGTGAAGGCCGGACGTATCCGTGCCGGTGACGTGATGGTCATCCGCAACGAAGGACCCGCCGGCGGTCCGGGCATGCGCGAGATGCTGGCGGTGACGGCCGCCCTGATCGGTCGCGGGCTCGGCAACGATGTGGCGCTGATCACCGATGGCCGCTTCAGCGGCGCGACGCACGGATTCATGGTCGGGCACATCGCACCGGAGGCCGCGCGCGGCGGCCCGATCGGCCTGATCCGCGAGGGCGATGCGATCTTCATCGATGCCTCGACGCGGGAGCTCCGCACCGACGCGGACCTGGCATCGCGCCGCGCGGCATGGCGACCGGAGCCGCCGAAGGTCACCCGTGGCGTGCTTGCCAAGTACGCACGCCTGGTCGGCTCCGCCGCCGAGGGTGCCGTGACGCAGGCCTTCGACGATGCGCCCGCTACCGCTACCGCCATCGCTAACCCGCCACGCCGCGAATACGCCGAAGACGACTGCACGCAGGAGCTCATCGGCAACTGATCGTTCCGACGATTCATCAACGGGAATCGCCAACCGACCTGGCTCCCGCCCAGACAACGACGCATCAAGGAGAACACCGTGACCGACAAGCAAGCCACCACCGCCCCCCTGCAGAACGCCCGTATCGCCGTCCTCGGCTACGGCAGCCAGGGCCGCGCGCATGCCCTCAACCTGAAGGACTCCGGGCTCGACGTCGTCGTCGGCCTGCGCGCCGGCGGCCCGTCCTGGAGCCGCGCCTATAACGACGGCTTCGCGGTCGCCGAGCCCGCCGACGCCGTGCGCGGTGCCGATCTGGTCGCCGTGCTGACTCCGGACATGACCCAGCCTGGCATCTACAAGGACGCTATCGAAGCCAACATCAAGGCGGGTGCCACGTTGCTGTTCGCGCACGGCTTCAATATCCACTTCGGCCAGATCGAACCGCGCAAGGACATCGATGTGGTGCTGGTCGCGCCGAAGGGTCCCGGCGCACTCGTCCGTCGCGAGTACGAGATCGGTCGCGGCGTCCCGTGCCTGTACGCCGTGCACCAGGATGCGACCGGTCACGCGACCGAGCGTGCCACCGCCTATGCGGCCGGCATCGGCGGCGCTCGCGCCATGCTGATCGAGACCGACTTCAAGGAAGAAACCGAGACCGATCTGTTCGGCGAGCAGGCCGTCCTTTGCGGTGGCGCGACCGAGCTGGTGATCAAGGGTTTCGAGACCCTGACCGAAGCCGGCTACCGCCCGGAGATCGCCTATTACGAAGTGATGCATGAGCTGAAGCTGATCGTCGACCTGTTCTACGAGGGCGGCATCGCGCGCATGCTCGAGTTCATCTCGGAGACGGCCCAGTACGGCGATTACACCCGCGGTCCGCGCGTGATCGACGCCAGCACCAAGGAACGCATGAAGGCCGTGCTCAAGGACATCCAGGACGGCACCTTCGCACGTGAGTGGACGGCCGAATACAAGGCGGGCCTGCCGAACTACAAGAAGTTCAAACAGGCGGATCTGGATCACCCGATCGAGAAGGTCGGCGCCCAGTTGCGTGCCCGTATGCCGTGGCTGCAGGCGAATCAGCCGAAGGCCCCCGCCGAAGCGGCCAAAGCCGCGGAATAACCGAGAAACCCTGTAGGAGAGCGCGCTGCGCGCGATGTCCCTCAGTCGCGCGCAGGGCGCGCTCCTACACGCCGCCAAAGGAATCGATATCAACGTGAACGCGCAACTGGATACCGTCGGCGAAACCCGCCGCATCGCATCGAATCACCCGCTCGCCGGTCAGGCCATGACCGGTGCCGACATCGTCGTGCAAGTGCTTGCCGACGAGGGCCTCGACGTACTCTTCGGTTACTCCGGCGGCGCGATCCTTCCCGTATACGATGCGGTGTTCCGTTACAACGCGGAGCACACGAAAGACGACGGCAACGAACCGATGCCGCTCATCGTCCCCGCCAACGAACAAGGGGCCTGCTTCATGGCCGCCGGCTATGCCCGTGCCTCCGGGCGGGTGGGTGTGGCCCTGGTCACCTCCGGCCCCGGCGCGACCAACGCCGTGACACCGGTGCGCGACTGCATGGCCGACTCCATTCCCGTCGTCGTGATCTGCGGCCAGGTGCCAACGGGCGCCATCGGCACCGATGCCTTTCAGGAGGCGCCGATCAGCACGATCATGGGCGCTTGCGCCAAGCACGTCTTTCTGGTCACGGACGCCTCCACGCTCGAAGCCACGTTGCGTACCGCGTTCCATATCGCGCGCAGCGGCCGTCCCGGCCCCGTGGTGATCGATATCCCCAAGGACGTGCAGAACGCACCCCTCATTTTCGAAGGCCGCCGCGAATTACCCGTGCGCGGCTATCGCTCGCGGCTGCGCGCCGTGGAGTCGGCGACTATCGCCGACGCCCATTGCGCGAGCTTCTTCGACGCCCTAGCCAGGGCCGAACGCCCCCTGATTTACTCGGGCGGCGGCATCATCGCGGCGGGCGCGTCATCCATCCTCCGTGAGTTCGCACACGCCTTCGGCATTCCGGTGGTCACCACACTCATGGGCATCGGCGGCTTCGACACCACCGACCCGCTCGCGCTGCACATGCTGGGCATGCACGGCGCGGCGTATGCCAACTATGCGATGGACGACAGCGACTTCGTCTTCGCCCTCGGCGCGCGCTTCGACGACCGCGTCGTGGGCGTGCCGACTAAGTTCGCACCGAGCGCACGCGCCATCGCGCAGATCGACATCGATCCCGCCGAAATCGGCAAGGTCAAGTCGGTGGACTGGCACCACGTCGGCTCGCTCGACGTGTCGCTCCAGCGACTGCTGGATTACGGCAGGCGCATCGGATTCAAACCCGACTACGCGGCATGGCACGACCATGTCGGCGCATTGAAGACCACACACGCGATGAATTTTTGCCGGGACGGCGAGACCATCCAGCCTTGCGCGGTCATCCAGGCGATCAATCGCATCACGGACGGCCGCGCCATCATCACTACGGGCGTGGGCCAGCACCAGATGTGGGCCGCGCAGTACTTCGATTTTCGCGAGCCCAGACACTGGCTCACCTCGGGCTCGATGGGCACCATGGGCTTTGGTTTGCCCGCCGCCATCGGCGCCCAGTTCGCGCGGCGCGACCTGACCGTCATCGACATCGATGGCGACGCCAGCATCCGCATGAACATCGGCGAGATGGAGACGGTCACCACCTATGGCCTGCCGGTAAAGGTCGTCGTGCTCAACAACAGCGGCGACGGCATGGTTCGTCAGTGGCAGAAGCTGTTCTTCAAGGGCCGCTTCTCCGCGTCGGACAAGAGCCTGCACAAGAAGGATTTCGTGCGCGCCGCGCAAGCGGATGGCTTCGAATGGGCGCGGCGCCTCGACGACCCCGCCGCCATCGACGCGACGATCGCCGATTTCCTTGCCTTCGACGGCCCCGCCTTCCTGGAAGTCGTGATCGATGCCGACGCCGGCGTCTATCCGATGGTCGGCCCGGGCGCCACCTACGCCGAGATGATCACCGGCGACTGGATCGCCAGCCGCAACCCGCCGATCGCCTCCACCGCCGAACCTACAGGGATGTTCTGACCATGCGCCACTTGATCTCCATGCTGTTGCAGAACGAAGCCGGCGCCCTGGCGCGTGTGGCGGGCCTGTTCGCATCGCGTGGCTACAACATCGAATCGCTGACGGTAGCGGCCACGCACGATGCGGACGCCTCCCGACTCACGCTGGTGATCTTCGGCGACGACGACGTGGTCGAGCAGATCATCAAGCAGTCGGCCAAACTGATCGACGTGATCGAGATCGCCGAACTCACGCGCCGCGAACACGTGGAACGCGAGCTGCTGGTGGCGCGCATCGAGGCCAGCCATGCCGCGGTCGATCTCTGCCTCGCGCAGTTCGGCGGGCGCATGCTGCAACGCGCGGCGGGTCAGTCGGTTGTCGAGTACACGGGGCGCGCCGACGAAGTGGATGCGTTTCTTGTCGCACTGCGTGTCGCGGGCGAGATCGTCGATCATGCGCGGAGCGGGATCGCCGCGATCGAAAGACCGCTGGCGATCGCCTGACGTTGGGGCGGGATGGTCTACCAGACCTTGTAGATCTTCCCCGTCTCCCGCCCCTCGACCGACCGCGAAAACGCCAGCGCCGCCCGCGCCGCGCCGACCGGCTCGAAGCCCCGAAAATACGGCCCATACGATGCCATGGCCTCCGACAGTACACTGGGGCTGACGACGTTGATGCGGATACCGCGCGGCAGCTCGATGGCGGCGCCACGCACATAACCCTCGACCGCGCCGTTGACCATGCTTGCGCACGCGCCGGCCAGGATCGGCTGCTCGGTGAGAATGCCGGTAATCAGCGTGAATGAGCCGCCGTCGTGAAGGGAGTCGACGCCGAGCTGGACGAGGCGGACCTGCCCCAGCAGTTTGTCCTGCAGGCCCTCGACGTATTTTGCCTCGGTCAACTCGGCCAGGGGCGCGAACGGTACCTTGCCCGCCGCGCAAACCACGGCGTCGAGCTTGCCCAGTTCACGGTACATGGCCTCGATGCTTTCGCTGTCACGAAGATCCACGCGGAGATCGCCACCCGAGCGCCCCGCCGTGACGATCTCGTGGCGCTCGCCGAGTTCGGCCGCCACGGCGCGGCCCAGCGTGCCACTGGCACCGACGATGAGAACCTTCATTGCACTGCTCCTTGGAGATTGCCAGCGGGAGAGGGTACTCTCGGCCGCATGAATCGTCGCGCCGCCCTTTCGCTGCCGCCACCCATGGCCGATACGTCGGCACTCGGTCGTGAGCAGGATCTGCTGGGTCTGTCCGACGAACCGTCGATTCATTACCTCGAGCACGGCTCGCGCAGCCGGCTGATCCGCTGGCATTACCACCCCGCGTACGAGCTGCACCTGATCGTAGCGACCGAGGGCACGGCTTATGTCGGCGACTACGAAGGCCGCTTCGCGCCTTATACCTTGATGCTCACCGGGCCCAACGTTCCGCACAACTGGGTCACCGATGCAGGATGCGAGCCCTCGCCGCTGCGTGACAGGGTGATCCTTTTCTCAGAAGCCTTCGTCCGTCGGTGTACTGAATTTTTCCCATCCGCCCGCCACGTGAAGTCCCTGCTGCTCGAGGAAGCCCGCTACGGTATCCAGTTTTCTTCGGAGCTGGGCAGGCAGCTCGAACCGCTGTTCCGCCGCGTCTCCGATCATCCGGGACTTCGCCGGGTAGCCAGCTTCTTCGAGATGGTGGAGGCCCTGGCCGAAGATACCGCGCGCCGGCCACTCAGCAGCCGGCCCTTTCAGGCCTCGGCCGACCCCAGCCAGTCGATGAAGCTCCACCGCGCCGTGGCCTTCATCGACCGGCATTACACCGGGGACGTATCGCTCAGGGCGGTGGCGGACCGCCTTGGCATGTCGGAATCGGCGTTCTCGCGCTTTTTCCATCAGCACACGGGCTACCGCTTCATCGACTACGTCAACCAGACGCGCGTGCAGCACGCCTGCGAGAAGCTGGTCAGCTCACCGGCCTCGATTACCGACATCTGCTACGAGGTCGGTTTCAGCAATCTCTCCAACTTCAATCGTCGGTTCCTGAGCCTCACCGGGATGACCCCGCGCGAATATCGGATGCGTCATCGGCTGCCCGTCGCCGACCTTTGATGTCGCGACGCGTCACGCGTCCGTTACTGCCGAATCCTCATCCTCGCGTTTTTACGTACTTTATTGTCGTGCAACGGGAATGCTGCATCGCAGCATAAAGCTCGTTGTATCGCCGTTTTCCCGCGCCCCTGCGAGGGCCTTTCCGCAAAAAAGTATGTATTTTCACCGGAAAACCACGTTGCGCGTATTGGTGAGCCGTCCGCGATAAAACCTATAAACGCACATCCACTTCGACGCGACGGCAGATACGTCACCGCGCGAAAGCCCGCCGCCCAGGGAGGCACGATGAGCGATTACCGGAACCGGCTCGGCGCCCTAGCCGCCTCCGCGCTGTTCGCAGCGCTGGGGATTTCCGCCGCCCACGCCGACACGACACTGACGATCGGTACCGTGAACAACGCGGACATGGTGCGCATGCAGGCACTGTCCCCCGAGTACGAGCGCACGCATCCCGGCGTGCATCTGAACTGGGTGGTGCTCGAAGAAAACACGCTGCGTCAGCGTCTGACCACGGACATCGCCACCCATGGCGGGCAGTTCGATGTCATCACCATCGGTGCGTACGAGGCGCCGCTATGGGGCAAGCAGCAGTGGCTGAAACCGCTTGATAACCTGCCGGCCGACTACGACGTCAACGACGTCATGAAGAACGTGCGCGAGCAGCTGACGGTGGATAACCACCTGTATGCCGTGCCTTTCTACGCCGAAGCCAGCGTTACGTACTTCCGCACGGATCTGTTCGCCAGGGCCAACCTGACCATGCCGGCCGAGCCGACCTGGGATCAGATCAAAGGCTTTGCGCAGAAGCTGCATGACCCGGCCAACGGCGTGTACGGCATCTGCCTGCGCGGCAAGGCCGGCTGGGGCGAGAACATGGCCCTGCTCGGCACCATCGTCAACAGTTACGGCGGACGCTGGTTCGACGAGCAGTGGCATCCGCAGATCGATACGCCCGAGTGGCACAAGGCGGTCAATTTCTACGTCGATCTCCTCAAGAACTACGGGCCACCCGGCCCGTCGGATAACGGGTTCAACGAAAACCTCGCCCTGTTCGCCGCGGGCAAATGCGCCATGTGGGTCGACGCAAGCGTTGGCGGCGGCACGGTCACCGATCCGAAGGAAAGCAAGGTGGTCGGCAACGTCGGCTTTACGCGCTCGCCGCATCAGATCACCGATCGCGGTTCGTCGTGGCTGTGGGTCTGGTCGCTGGCGATCCCGGCCAGCACGCGCCAGCCCGATGCGGCGCGTGACTTCATCCTCTGGGCGACGTCCAAACCGTATCTGAAGCTGGTCGCGGACAAGTACGGCGCGCAGGCGACGCCACCGGGTACCCGTGAGTCGACGTATGCGAACGCGGGCTACATCGAGGCGGCACCCTTCGCGAAGGTCACCTACGACTCGCTGAAGGCCGTCGATCCCTCGCACCCCACGCTCAAGCCCGTGCCGTACAAGGGTATTCAGATCGTTTCCATTCCCGAGTTCCAGGCGGTGGCGACGCTGGTCGGCCGCCAGATCGCCGGTGCGCTGGCCGGCCGCGGCAACATCGATGAATTGCTGCACACGGCCCAGGGCGCGGTCAGCCGCACCATGAAACGTGCCGGCTACTACGACAACAAGCCGGTCATCCAGAAGGAGTCGCCGTAATGAGCGCGCGCATCCGTAAACGTCCGGAACGGCTGCTCGCCCAGCCCGCGATCATCATGCTGCTGGTATGGATGATCGTGCCCCTGGCGATGACGCTGTATTTCTCGACCCAGTATTACAACCTGCTTTACCCGGGTAAGTCGGCCTTCGTCGGGCTGGAAAACTTCGCTTACTTCTTCACCTACCCGAGCTTCTGGACCTCGATCCTCAACACGATCCTGCTCGTGGGCAGTGTGCTGGTGATCACCGTGGTCGGCGGTGTGCTGATATCGGTTTTGGTGGACGAGACGTTTCCGGGCCAGGGCATCGTCCGCATGCTTCTGATCTCGCCGTTCTTCATCATGCCCACCGTGGCAGCGCTGGTCTGGAAAAACCTGCTGATGAATCCGGTATCGGGCTTTCTCGCGTGGGTGTGGAAGGCCTTCGGGGCCACACCCGTGAACTGGTTCGCCGACTGGCCGCTACTTTCCGTGATCACCGTGGTGTCGTGGGAATGGCTTCCGTTCGCCATTCTGATCTTCGTCACCGCGCTGCAGTCGCTGGATCGCGAGCAGATGGAAGCCGCACGCATGGATGGTGCGCGGGGCTTTGCGATCTTCCGTTATCTGACCCTGCCCCACCTGGCGCGCCCCATCGCCGTGGTGGTGATGGTCGAGGCCATCTTCCTGCTCAACATCTTCGCCGAGATCTTCGTCACCACCAACGGTGGTCCGGGCGATGCGACGACCAACATTCCGTACCTGGTGTACACGCAGGCACTGCTCGAATTCGACGTGGGTGCCGCGTCGGCCGGCGGTCTGGTCGCCGTGGTACTGGCCAACATCATGGCGGTGTTCCTCATCCGCCTGATCGGCAAGTCGTTGACCGAGAAGGCGTGAGGAGACAGCCATGGCCAAGAAGACCCGCAACCCCCTCGCCCGCACGCTACGCATCGTCGCTTCATGGATCGTCGCGTTCGTCATGTTCTTTCCGATTCTCTGGATGGTGCTGACCAGTTTCAAGTCCGAGCTGGATGCCTTCAGCATGCCGCCGCACTTCCTGTTCGCGCCGACCCTGGAGAATTACGAGCAGATCCTGGCCCGTGCGAACTATCTGCACTACGCGTGGAACTCCATCGTGACGGCGGGCGGCGCCACCATCCTCGGCATGATCGTGGCGGTGCCGGCGGCGTACGCCTTCGCGTACCACCCGACGATGAAGACCAAGAGCGTGCTGCTGTGGATGCTCTCGACCAAGATGCTGCCGAGCGTGGGCGTACTGGTGCCGATCTACCTGATCTGCCGCGATCTGAACATGCTCGATTCGAAGACCGCGCTGGTGATCATCTTCGCGTTGATCAACCTGCCGATCATGGTCTGGATGATCTACACGTACTTCCGCGACATTCCGTACGACATCCTCGAAGCGGCCCGCATGGATGGCGCCAGCACCACGCAGACGATGTTCCGGGTACTGATCCCGGTGAGCCGCGGCGGCCTCGCCTCGACCGCGCTGCTCTGCCTGATCCTCTCGTGGAACGAAGCGTTCTGGTCGCTCAACCTCACCACCGCCAGCGCCGCGCCACTGACCGCGCTGGTGGCCTCGTTCTCCAGTCCCGAGGGGCTGTTCTGGGCGAAGTTGTCCGCCGTGTCGACCCTGGCCTGCGCACCCATCCTGGTGCTCGGCTGGCTGTCGCAGCGACAGCTCGTCCGCGGTCTCACCTTCGGCGCAGTCAAATAAGGAGCCACCCATGTCCCGTCTGGAAATCCGTCAGCTGCGCAAGTCTTTCGAGGGCGTCGACGTCATCAAGGGCATCGACCTCGTCGTGGAGGATCGCGAGTTCTGCGTCTTCCTCGGGCCTTCGGGCTGCGGCAAGTCCACCACGCTGCGTCTGATCGCCGGCCTCGAAGAGGCCGACGACGGGCAGATCCTGCTCGACAAGGACGACATCACCGATAAGCCGGTGGATAAGCGCGACCTTGCCATGGTGTTCCAGAGCTACGCGCTCTATCCGCACATGACCGTGCGCGAGAACATGTCGTTCGCGCTGAAGCTGGCGAAGATGGACCAGCGCGCGATCGACGAGAAGGTGGCCAGGGCGACGAAGATCCTCGCCCTGGAACCGTACCTCGACCGCAAGCCGTCCGCACTCTCCGGCGGTCAGCGCCAGCGTGTCGCGATCGGTCGCGCCATCACCCGCGAACCGCGCGTATTCCTGTTCGACGAGCCGCTGTCCAACCTCGATGCCGCGCTGCGTGCGGCGACGCGCCTCGAGATCGCCCGGCTGCACACCGAACTCAACGCGACGATGATCTACGTCACCCACGATCAGGTCGAAGCCATGACGCTGGCGGATCGCATCGCGATCTTCAGCCACGGGCGTATCGAGCAGATCGGCAAACCGATGGCGCTGTATCACAAGCCGGTGAACAAGTTCGTCGCCGGGTTCCTCGGCATGCCGCAGATGAACTTCCTCGAGGCGACAGCCGAAGGCGGTACGTTCCGCCTCGCCAACGGCAATACCGTCAGCGTGGCCGGCGTCGAAGCCACCGGCAAGGTCACTATCGGCATTCGCCCGGAACACCTTCGCGTGTGTGACGGCGACGGTAGCGGCGAGACGATCAACGGCAAGCTCAGCGTCGTCGAGCGGCTTGGCAGCGAAACCTATGCTTACGTCGACGTGCCGCAGGTCGGCTCGATCACGGTGCGCGCGGAAGGCGACTTCGAGCGACGCGCCGGTCGCGACATCTGCATCCGCCTCGACCTGACGCACGCTCACGTCTTCGATGCCAACGACGTCGCCATTCATCATCCTCCACGAGTCTGACCATGGCCTTCCCCCTCCGTAACGACTCGCTCGACCGCCTTCCCCAGGGCGTCGACGCACCGCCCTTCGACCGCACGAAGGTCACCGCCGGCATCGCACATATCGGCGTCGGCGCGTTTCATCGTGCGCACCTGGCGATCTATACCCATCACGCGCTGTCCGATCCCGCGATGCATGCGTGGGGCATTCTGGGCATCAACCTGCTCGAGCATGACCGTCCGCTGGCGGAGGCGTTCAAGGCACAGCAGGGCCTGTATTCAGTCAGCGAATACGATCCACGCGGCGAGCGGAAGACGCACGTCGTCGGCGCCATGGTCGACTACCTGTATGCGCCCGATGACGGCACCAGGGTACTCGACCGCCTCGCCGACCCGGCCATCCGTATCGTCTCGCTGACGATCACGGAAGGTGGCTACCTGATCGATGAGCACGGGACGTTCCGGCTCGACGATGAAACGGTGGCCTATGACCTGAATCATCCGGACACGCCGAAGGGCGTATTCGGCTTCATCGTCGGCGCGCTGGAAAAGCGCCGTGCCGCCGGCGTGGATGCGTTCACCGTGATGTCGTGCGACAACCTTCGTCACAACGGTGCGCAGGCGAAGCGCGCCGTGCTCGCGTTCGCGAAGGCACGGTCGGACGAACTGGCGGACTGGATCGACCGGGAGGTCGACTTCCCCAACGCCATGGTCGATCGCATCACGCCGGCGACCACGGCGAAGGTGCGCGACGAACTCAATGCCGCGACCGGCCTCGACGATCAGGCGCCCGTGGTCTGCGAAGACTTCATCCAGTGGGTACTCGAAGACAAGTTCCGACACGGTCGGCCATCGTGGGAGAAGCACGGCGTGCAGATCGTCGACGACGTCTCGCCGTACGAGGATGCCAAGATCCGCCTGCTCAACGGCTCCCACCAGATGCTGGCGTATCCGGCCTTCCTGGCCGGCCACCGTCGGGTCGACATCGCCGTGAAGGATCCTCTGTTCAACGCGTACCTCACCGCCTTTCTCGACGACGACGCGGGCGTCTGGCTGAAGTCGCTGCCAGGCATGGATCTCGGGCCCTACAAGAAGAAGCTGCTCGACCGGTTCAGCAACGCGTCGATCGCGGACCAGCTGGACCGGCTGTGCCTCGATGGCGGCTCGAAGATCCCCGGGTTCCTGGGGCCGACGATTACCGCGTGTCTGGAAGACGGCAGAGATGCCCGCCGCGTGGCCTTCCTGCTGGCGACCTTCGACCGCTATGTACGTGTCGGCAAGGACGACAACGGTGAGACGTATCCGTTGCGCGAACCGAATGCGATGCGTCTCGTCCAGCCGCTGATCGACAGCGGTTCGAAAGACGCGCTGATCAAAAGCGTCGAACTGGTGGGTCCGTTGCCCGCCAGCGACAAGCGATTCCGCAGGCAGTACGACATTTACGTGGAATCACTGGAAAAGCAGGGCGTACGCAAAACGTTGGAGAACCTCGACTCCCTCGTCGACTGAGGTTTCATGGGGCGATCTCAGGGACTTCACTTACCCGATCCTACGGTGGTCCCCCGACCTCGTAGCAAGTGGAGTCCCCACCATGCCCTACAATCCGACCAACCCGCAGCCGCCCTTTGCCGAACCGGGCAAGAACCGCCCGGAAGATGAGATCCGCCAGCCCGGCAGCTATAAGCCGGAGCGCGACGCGGACCCTGAGCCGCCAGTCAACGATGATCCCATCGAGCGGCTGGAACCTTGATCGACCCCGGGCGCCGAGAGGCGCCCTTTTTTTAGACTCGCTTCTGTGTGACGCAGTCCCGCCGGCGAATCCCGGCGAAGCGATGACGCGGTCACCGCTTCAGCCGCTAGACTTCACGGCATGAGTCCGACACCGAAGAAGCCCGCCCCGCGACGCAAGGCGCCGACCACCGCGCGCAAGGCAGTAGCGCCCGCGCCCGACGTAGCCGCACGCCCCGCCGACGCGTCCACCAGCGCCGAACGCGTGCTTGCCTTCCTGCTCAAGGGTTTGCCCGCGGCCCATCGCGAGAAGATCCACGCCTATCTCGTCCTCACCCGCATGGACCGCCCCATCGGTGCGCTGCTGCTCCTGTGGCCAACCTGGTGGGCACTCTGGCTCGCCGCGAAAGACTTCCCGCCGGTCGGCCCGTTGATCATTTTCACCCTCGGCGTGTTCGCCATGCGCTCCGCCGGCTGCGCGATCAACGACTACGCCGACCGCAAGCTCGACCCTCAGGTCGCGCGGACGGCCGGACGGCCGATCGCCAGCGGGCGAGTGACGCCGCGCGAAGCGCTCTGTGTGTTCGCCGGGCTGCTCGTTTTTTCTTTCGTGCTGGTCCTGTTTACCAACACGCTGACCATCCTGCTGTCATTCGCCGGCGCGGCGCTCGCGGCGGTGTACCCGTTCTCCAAGCGCTACACCAACCTGCCCCAGGTGGTGCTCGGCGCGGCCTTCGGCTGGTCGATCCCGATGGCGTTCGCCGCCGTGACCGACACGGTGCCGCCGGTCGCGTGGCTGCTCTTCATCGCCAACATCATCTGGTCGGTGATTTACGACACCGAGTACGCCATGGTCGACCGCGAGGACGACATCAAGGCCGGCGCGAAATCCACGGCCATCCTGTTCGCCGATGCGGACCTCGTCATCATCGGCATCCTGATGGGCACGTTCCTGCTCGCCATGCTGCTGGTGGGCACACGTTCGGGGCTGGGCTGGCCGTACTGGCTCGCGCTCGCCGCCACGACGGGGCTCTTCGCCTGGCAGCAATGGATCATGCGCGACCGCGATCGCCAGGCCTGCCTTACGGCGTTCCGCCAGAACAACTGGGTGGGCCTGGCGTTGTGGGTGGGGATCGTGGTGGCGCTGGCCCTGTAAGCGGCATGCCCGGCGCCGGCGTGCGCGCCAGGGCCCACACATCCACCCGAGGGATGCCGGCTTCGATCAGCAACTGCGCGCATTCGCCTAGCGTCGCGCCGGTGGTCATGACGTCATCGAGCAACGCCACGTGACGTTGCGGCGGCATGCGCCGTACGTCGAAGGCGCCGCGTACGTTACGCGCGCGCGTGACCGCGTCGAGTTCGGTCTGCGCCGTGGTCCGCTTCACCCGCCTGAGCACGTCGTGCCTGACCGGAATACCCAGATGCCTGCCCAGCGGACGGGCGAGTTCGAGCGCCTGGTTGTAGCCACGGGAGCGCAGACGGGACGAGTGCAACGGCACGGGCAGGATGAGCTCCGGCATCGTCGGCGGCTGGCCGGCGGCTAGCCACGCGTCGGCGAGCACCCGGCCCGCGACAAGACTTCCCGCGAACTTGAAACGGGCCTCCAGCGCGTCGATCGGCCAGGTGTAGACGAACGGCACCCAGAGATCGGCCCACGGCCTTTCGCGCTGGCGGCACGCGTCGCATTCGGCCACGGCTACCGGGAGCGGAACGGCACACCGGCCGCAGCAGACGTCATTACGGACGAGGCCGGAACGGCACGCTCCGCAAAGGGCCCGGCCATCCAGCCCGTCGGCCTCGCAGACCAGACAACGCGGCGACAGGAGGAATCGCGTCGCCGCGTTCAGCCACGGACGGTACCGGGATGCATCCATGCGTCGCAGGCCGCGTCAGTCGCGCCGCCGGAACATCGCGGCGTCGACGATCGACCACAGGTGGATGATCCAGCCCAGCCAGATGATCCATAGGACAGCCGCCAGCACGAACATGATGAGTGCCTTGAAGACGCGGCCCTGGACCAGCTGACCCAGGCCCGGGATAAAGAAACTGCACACGGCGGCGATGACGTTGCCGCTGCTGCCTTGTCCAGCGCTCATAGATGGTCTCCGGGAAGGTCGTTGTCCCCATCGTACGGCGGCACGCGTCGTTCGACCGTAAACCCGCGAATAGCCGTTAAGGTTGACAGTGTGAGCCGACCTTTCCACACTGCGCGCCTTCGTACCCGGGATCTCACCATGACCGCAGCCCTACGCCACGACTGGTCCCGCGAAGAGGTCGAGCACCTTTTCGCCCTGCCGTTCAACGACCTGCTCTTCCAGGCGCAGAGCGTGCACCGTGCGTATCACGACCCCAACGCCGTGCAGGTTTCGACCCTGCTCTCCATCAAGACGGGCGGCTGCCCCGAGGATTGCGCCTACTGTCCGCAGGCGGCGCGCTACGCCACCGGCGTCAAGGCCGAGAAGCTGATGAGCGTCGAGGCCGTCGTCGCCAGGGCGCAGGCCGCCAAGGATGCGGGGGCCAGCCGCTTCTGCATGGGCGCCGCGTGGCGCTCGCCGAAGGATCGGGATGTGGCCAAAGTCGCCGAAATCGTCGGCGCGGTGAAGGCCCTGGGCCTGCAGACCTGCGCCACGCTGGGCATGCTGACCCAGCCGCAGGCCGATACGCTGAAGTCCGCCGGCCTCGATTTCTACAACCACAACCTGGACACGTCGCCGGACTTCTACGGCGAAATCATCCACACCCGCGAGTACCAGGACCGCCTGGACACGCTGGAGCATGTGCGCCACGCCGGTATGAAGACCTGCTGCGGCGGTATCGTCGGCATGGGTGAATCGCGCGCCCAGCGCGCCGGCCTGCTGATGACCCTGGCGAACCTGCCCGAACATCCGGAGTCCGTGCCGATCAATCGCCTGGTGCAGGTCGCCGGTACGCCGCTGGCGGGCACCGAGGCACTGGATCCGTTCGAGTTCGTGCGCAGCATCGCCGTCGCCCGCATCCTCATGCCGGCCTCGGTCGTCCGCCTCTCGGCCGGCCGTGAGTCGATGGACGACGCTCTGCAGGCACTGTGCTTCGCCGCGGGCGCCAATTCGATCTTCTATGGCGAGAAATTGCTGACGACCGGCAATCCCGATGTGGAGCACGACCGTCGCCTGTTCGAGCGCCTCGGTCTGAAACCGATGGAGGTCGAGATCGAGCCGGGCACCGTGCACGCGGACATCGTCGAACGCGCCGACGCGGCGTGAACCGGCCGGGCCTCCTCGTCCGACTGGAGGCCGCGCGCGCGGCGCGCGAGCAGACCGGCCTGCTGCGACGCGCGCGAACCTGCGAAAGCCTGGGCGGCGCCCGTCGCATGATCGACGGGCGCGTGCTCATCGACTTCTGTGGCAACGACTATCTCGGGCTGGCCGGACATCGCGACCTGATCGCCGCGATGTCCCGCAGCGCCTTCGCTGAAGGCGTCGGCACCGGAGCCGCGCACCTCGTCTCGGGGCATCGCGGCGAACATGCGGCGCTGGAAGAGGAACTGGCCGACTGGACGGGCCGCGAACGCGCCGTGCTCTTCTCGACCGGCGTCATGGCCAACCTCGGCGCCCTGCAGGCCCTGCTCGGAGCCGGCGCGATGCCCTCGCCGGGCAAACCGGCGGCCCTCTGCGTCCAGGACCGCCTCAACCACGCCAGCCTGCTGGACGGCGCCCATCTCGCCGGCGCCGAGCTGCGCCGCTATCTCCATGGCGACGCGCAGGCCGCCGCACGGCAACTCGATACACGCCCGGACCTGCCCGCCCTCGTGGCGACCGATGGCGTGTTCAGCATGGACGGCGATATCGCCCCGCTGGCCGAACTGGCCCGGGTCTGCCACGCGCGCCAGGCCACGCTTTATGTGGATGACGCGCACGGCCTGGGCGTGCTCGGCCCGGAGGGCGCGGGCTCGGTGGCGGCGGCGGGGCTCGATGCGAGCGCGGTGCCCGTCCTGATGGGCACGCTGGGAAAGGCCCTCGGCAGCGCCGGGGCTTTCGTCGCCGGCGACGCCGCGGTCATCGAGGCGATCGTTCAGTTCGCCCGGTCTTACATCTACACGACGGCGATGCCCGCGGCGCTCGCGGCCAGCACGCGAGCCGCACTGCGACTGGTCCGCAAGGATCCGGAAGGCCGGCGCGAGCGCCTCCGGGAGAACATCGCCCGTTTCCGGGCGGGAGCGGCCCAGATCGGGCTGTCGCTCATGCCCTCCCCCACGGCGATCCAGCCCCTGCTGATCGGCGGGGCGGACGACGCGATGGCCGCCGCGCGCGCGCTCGAGGCCGCCGGCTTCCTCGTGGTGGCGATTCGCCCGCCGACGGTGCCTCGCGGAGCGGCGCGCCTGCGCATCACGCTATCCGCGACACATACGCCCGACCGCATCGACGGCTTGCTGGGCGCCCTGGCGGCGCTGCCCCGCCCCCGGCAGGACGTGGCCGTATAATGGACGACCGCACGCCCCACGCCATGCCCATGTCGATCCTCAATATTTCCGCCTACAAGTTCGTCGCCCTGGACGACCTGGACGACCTGCGCGCGCACTTTGTCGCACGCTGCGACGCCCTGGCGCTGAAGGGCACGATCCTGCTGGCGCCGGAAGGGATCAACCTGTTTCTGGCCGCGCGGCGTGAGGCCATCGCGTCGTTCATGGCCTGGCTGCACGAGGACGCCCGCTTCGCGGATATCGCACCGAAGGAGAGCCTCTCGGACCACGTGCCGTTCAGCCGCATGCGCGTACGCCTGAAGAAGGAAATCATCACCATGCGCGCGCCTGCGATCCGCCCCGGGGCGGGCCGCGCGCCGCATGTCCTGCCGACCGATCTGCGCCGCTGGCTCGATCAGGGCCATGACGATGACGGCCGTGAAGTGGTGCTGGTCGATACGCGCAACGATTACGAAGTGGCGGCCGGCACGTTCGAGAACACGGTGGAGTACGGCATCGCCAGCTTCACGGCGTTTCCCGACGCCGTCGCCGCCGACCGCGCGCGCTTCGATGGCAAGACGGTGGTGTCGTTCTGCACGGGCGGCATCCGCTGCGAGAAGGCGGCCATCCACATGGCGGGGATCGGTATCGATCGCGTCTTCCAGCTCGAAGGCGGCATTCTCAAATACTTCGAGGAAGTCGGAGGCGCGCACTGGCGCGGCGACTGCTTCGTCTTCGACGATCGCGGCGCGGTCGACCCGGGCCTGGCGCCGAGCACCGCGGCATGACCGGCCTGCATATCGAGACGCATGGTACCGGCCCGACGCCGCTGGTGATGATCCATGGCTGGGCCATGCACGGCGGCATCCTCGCGCCACTGATCGAAGCGCTTGCCGACCGTTTCACGATGTATGTCGTGGATCTGCCGGGCCACGGTTATTCCCGCGACTCCGACATCCCGCTCGAGCCGCTGGCATGCGCGCGCGCCATCGCCGAAGTCACCCCGCCCGCCGTGTGGCTGGGCTGGTCGATGGGCGGACTGGTCGCGCTCGTGGCGGCACTCGACCTGCCTGACCACGTCCGCGCTGTGGTGCCGATGTGCTCCACGCCGTGCTTCGTGAAAGACGAGAACTGGCCGCATGGCAACGATGCAGCGATGGTGCGGAAGCTGGCGGCGGACCTCGATGCGGACTACCGCGCGACGGTCGAACGCTTCATCGCACTCGAAGCCATGGGTAGCGCCGACCCGCGCGCGGAGGCGCGACGCCTGAAGGACGAGGCGTTCTCGCGCGGCGAGCCCGATCCGCGCGTGCTGATGGAAGGCCTGCGACTCCTCGAGGCCACCGACCTGCGACCGCGCCTGCACGAGATCGCTCGCCCGAGCCTCTGGATAGCCGGTCGTCGCGACCGCATCGTCCATCCCGACACGATGCGCTGGTCCGCGCAAGCGGCCGGTGGACGGTTCGAAGAAATCGCCCATGCCGGGCACGCCCCCTTTATCGGACACGCCGCCGCCGTGGCGGAAGTCCTCACGCAGTTCACCGACGCGAATCCATGAGCGACTTCCATTTCGATCGACGCCAGGTCCGACGTAACTTCGGCCGTGCCGCGGGCACCTACGAAAAACACGACGCGCTACAGCGCGAAGTGCAGTCGACACTGGTCGAGCGCCTTGAGATCTTCGAACAGGTGCCCGAGGTCGTACTCGACGTGGGCGCCGGAACGGGACGCGGCAGCGCCGCCCTGAAGAAGCGTTATCCGAAGGCCCAGGTGATCGCGGTCGACCTCGCGCTGCCGATGCTGAAGCAGGCGAAGCAGCATGCCAGCTGGCTGAAACCGTTCGGCCGCGTCGTCGCCGATGCGTACACACTGCCGGTGCCGGATCGGAGCGTCGATATCCTCTTCTCCAATCTCTGTTTTCAGTGGTGCGAGGACCTGTCGCGACTTTTCGCCGAGTGCGCGCGCGTGCTCAAACCCGGTGGCCTGCTCACCTTCTCGACGTTTGGCCCGGACACGCTGACCGAATTGCGTGCCGCCTGGGCCGAAGCCGATCAGCGCGCCCACGTGGCACGCTTTCTCGACATGCACGATGTCGGTGACGCGATGCTCGCGCAGGGACTGAAGGACCCGGTGCTGTTCGCCGAGCGCTACACCCTGACGTACCCGACGCCGCGCGCCGTACTCGACGAGCTGAAGGGCCTGGGTGCCAACAACGCCGATGCCGACCGTGCGCGCGGCCTCACCGGCAAACAGCACTACAAGCGCATGATCGACGCGTACGAAGCCATGCGAAGCGACGGCGTCATTCCGTCGACCTGGGAAGTCGTCACCGCGCACGCATGGGGTCCGCCCGCGGGTCAGTCGCGCCGCGAAGGCGGTGGTGAGATCGCAAGCTTCCCCATCGAGAACCTGCGTGGCTCACGGCGCAAGACTCCGTTCTGATCGCGAGCACTCGCACCGCGCCAGATGGTCGTTGACCATGCCGGTGGATTGCATCAGCGCGTAGCAGAGCGCGGTACCCGCGAAGCGAAACCCACGCTGGCGCAACGCGGCGCTCATCCGGTCCGACGCTTCACTGCGACAGGGGACGTCGCACGCCCGCTGCCATGCATGAATCACCGGCGCGCCGCCGACAAAGTCCCACAGGTAAGCCGACAGCGAGCCGGTGTCCTCGACAATACGCTGGCATCCACGCGCGTTGCCGCGCACGGATGCGAGCTTCAGGCGATGTCGTATCAGTCCGCGGTCGAGCGCGAGGGCCGCAAGCTCGCCGTCGCTCATCGCGGCCACCCGCCCGATGTCGAAGCCATGGAAAGCGCGGCGGTAATTCTCACGCTTATCCAGCACCAGACGCAGGGCGAGGCCCGCGCGCGCGCCATGAAGCGTCAGATGCTCGAAGAGGCGCGTGTCGTCATACACCGGCACGCCCCACTCGGTGTCGTGGAACCGACGCTCCACCTCGCTTCGCTCCGCCCAGTCGCAGCGCATGTCCCCACCTCACGGTTCATCCGAAGGGGGACAAGCATATGAAGCCGGACGCACACAACGATGTCCGCGAACACAGGCTGCGGACGTGCGAATGCGGGGAACACCATCGAAGTACATCCGCCCGCACCGACACTGGGCGTCTCCGTCAGTCTGTGGGCAGGACGGCGGTAGCTACCAGGGCAGTGCGTCGAGATCGACATTGCCGCCGCTAAGCACGACGCCCACACGACGTCCGGCAAAACGGTCGGGATAACGCAGCATGGCGGCGAGCACCGTGGCGCTCGATACTTCGACGACGATGCGCAGCTCCGTCCACAGCAGCTTCATGGCGTCGATCGCTTCACCGTCGGTCACGCGCAGCACGCTGACGCCATGCTCGCGAAGGACATGAAAGTTCGGTTCGCCGATCAGCGTGCGCAAGCCATCGCATACCGTCTCCGGGGTGAACGGCCCGACCCGCCGTCCGCTCTCGAGCGAACGCGCCGCGTCGTCGGCACCTTCCGGTTCGGCACCGAACAAGGCGATGCCTGGATCGATGCCGTGCGCGGCGATCGAACATCCGGAAGCCAGACCGCCACCGCCGACGGGAAACAGGATGGTGTCGAGGCCAGGTGCCTGACGGAGCAGTTCGGGCAGGAGCGTTCCCTGACCCGCCATCACGCGCGGATCGGCATACGGGTGCACCAGTTCGGCGCCGGTCCGCGCCTGTATCTCGGCGGCCGCCGCTTCGCGCGCCGCGGTCGTCGGCGCGCAACGGTGAATGGTCGCGCCCGCTGCGGCGATCGCATCCACCTTGGCTTTCACCGCGCCCTCAGGCACGACGACGTGGGCGGCAATGCCCCGGGTACGTGCCGCCATCGCCAGCGCATTGCCGTGGTTGCCGGACGAATGGGTCACCACACCGCGCGCGGCTTCCTCGTCACCGAGTGACCAGACGGCGTTCGTGGCGCCACGAAACTTGAACGCACCGCCGCGCTGCAGGTTTTCGCACTTGAACACGATCGATGCACCGACCAGCGCGTCGATGCGGTCGCTGCGCAGCACCGGTGTCACGAGGGCATACGGCGCGATACGCGCGGCGGCATCACGCACATCCGCGAAGGTCGGCCCTGTCACGCGTCGAACTCCACACCGCAGATGAAGCGACGTTCCTCGCCCGGCGCCAGCGTGATCAACGGCGCGCAGTCATCGCGATTGAAGGCATCGGGCATGCACTCCATCGGTTCGAGGGCGACGGACTTACGCGCGTCGCGCTCCGCCGTATCCGAGGTGAAGACGAGCATGACGCCCTTCTCCTGCCAGACCGCGATCGCCGCGCCCGTCGCCGGATCGCGCAGGCGCGTACGCGCCTTGCCGTCGGTGCCGAGCTGAAGGTCTGCATAGGTATGATTCAGCGCCGTCGCGCCGATGGCCCGCGGCTTGCGAAAGTCGAACTGACGATCCGCCTTGTCCACGGACTGCCACGCACGCGTACCCGGCAATGGAATGAAGCCTTCGTCCGTCGCGATGATCTTGTCGGCGGGCACTTCGAGCTCCCAGCCTTCGATCGGGTTGTCCGACAGGCGGAAGTACGGGTGCCAGCCGAAAAAGGTCGGCGCCGCGTTGTCACCGACGTTGCGCGTACGCGCATCGACCGTCAGGCCGTGCTCGTCGAGCGTAAAGGTCACGCTGAAGTCGAGCGAGAACGGATAGCCAGGCTGCAGGTCCGGACGGATCACCGGGGTGGCGAACGTGACCGACGCTTTATCGTCGTCACCCTGCTCGTTCTGCACGTCGAAAAGAACGCCGCGCAGAAAGCCGTGACGAGCCGCACGGTCGGCACCGACGGCACCGGGCTGCAAATCGTAAGATTTTCCTTCAAAGGTGTAGCGCGAGTCGTTCACGCGATTCGCGAAGGGCGTCATGATCGCGAAGCGCGAGCCCTTGTGGCCCACCAGCTCGTTCTCGTCCCGGAAGCCATCGGCGATGTTGCGCTGCACGCCGCCCGCGCGCGTGGTGATCGACAGCACGGTGGCGCCACGGCGCGCGATGCGGACTTCGCGATCCGCGTCGGCATCGACCAGCACAACCAGTTCGTTGGCGCCCAGGGTGGAGCGCGTCACGGTGAAACGGGACATGGGTAGGCTTCCTTTTGACGGATCTGGCCGCATGTTAGCCTGCCTGTCAGACAAGAAGATGTGTTGTGCCTGCCATGAGCGATCGTTCGGACGCCCCCACCACTGTCATCCGCCTGGCCGACTACCGGGCACCCGCCTGGACGGTCGAGCACACCGCGCTGACCTTCGATCTCGGTATCGACCGGAGTGAGGTCACCGCGACGCTCGAGCTCCGGCGCCGAGCCGACGAACCGGTCCGCCTCAATGGCGAAGGCCTCGAACTGCTCGAACTGACGGTCGACGGACGCCGTCTGGTCGAGGGTGAGTACATCCTCGCCAACGGCCTGCTGGAGATCGCAATCGAAGGCGATCGCTGCACGATCGGCACACGGGTCGCCGTGCGGCCGGCCGAGAACACGGCCTTCGAGGGTCTCTACCTTTCCGGTAGCCGCGAGAAGGGTTTTCTTCTCACTCAGTGCGAAGCCGAGGGGTTCCGGCATATCACCTTCTTCCCGGACCGCCCCGACGTCCAGTCGAAGTACACGGTGGAACTGCGCGCGGACAAGGCCCGTTTCCCCGTACTGCTCGCCGGCGGCAATCCCGATGGTGCCGGTGATCTGCCCGACGGGCGGCACTGGGCACGCTTCGTCGATCCGCATCCGAAGCCGAGCTATCTGTTCGCGCTCGTGGCCGGGCATCTGGAGCGGATCAGCCACGACTACACCACCGCGGACGGCCGTGCCGTCGCGCTGCACATCTGGGCCGAGGCCGATGTCATCGACCGCTGCGACTACGCGATGGATTCGCTGATTCGCTGCATGAAATGGGATGAGCGGACGTACGGTCGCAATTACGATCTGGACGTGTTCCACGTCGTCGCCACGCATGACTTCAACATGGGCGCGATGGAGAACAAGGGCCTCAACATCTTCAACGCGAAATACCTGCTGGCCGATCCGGATTCGAGCACCGACGACGAGTACCGTCACGTCGAGGCCGTGGTCGCCCACGAGTATTTCCATAACTGGAGCGGCAATCGCGTCACCTGCCGCGACTGGTTCCAGCTCAGCCTGAAAGAAGGCCTGACGGTTTTCCGCGAGCAAAACTTCTCCGCCGACATGAACTCGGCGCCGCTCAAGCGCATCGAAGACGTCGCCCTGTTACGCCGCGCGCAGTTCCCGGAAGACGCCGGCCCCTTGTCGCATCCGGTACGCCCCTCGCAGTACAGCGAGATCAACAACTTTTACACCGCGACGGTGTACGAGAAGGGCTCGGAACTCGTGCGCATGCTCGCCGGGCATCTCGGCGCGGCCGGCTTCCGCCGGGGTATGGATCTGTACTTCGACCGGCATGACGGTCACGCCGCGACCATCGAGGATTTCCTCGCCGCGCTGGGCGAGGCGAACGACACGGATCTCTCGCCCTATCTTGCCTGGTACGGCCAGGCCGGCACGCCGCGCCTGACCGCCGAGGGCCGCTACGACGCGGCACAGCGACGCTACCGCCTGACGCTTCGTCAGCGTACGCCGGCGAGCGCGGGTCAGCCGACCAAGCAGCCGCTTCCCGTGCCTGTCCGCCTGTCGCTGTTCGATCGCTTGGGCAAGGCCTTGCCGCTCCGCCTGGAGGGGGAAGATGCCACCGGCGAGACCGAGCGCACGCTGGTGCTGCGGGACGCGGAGCATGCCTTCGTCTTCGAGGACCTCGACGCCGTTCCGGTGCCCTCCCTGCTGCGCGGCTTTTCCGCCCCGGTCATCCTGGAATTCGATTACGCGCCGGATGAACTGGCCGTGCTGCTTCGTCACGATGTGGACGGCTTCAATCGCTGGGAGGCGGGCCAGCAACTGGCCGGCCTGGCCTATGACGATGTCCGTGACGGTCGAACCACGAGCGCCGCCATCGGGGCGTGGACAGCGGCGCTGGCCGACCTGTTCGCCGACCCGGCGATGGACGATGCGCTGCTCGCCGAACTGCTCACCCCGCCCGGTGAGATCGAGTTGGTGGAGCGTCAGGCCGAACGTGACCCCGACCGGATTCGCGAGGCCCGTCAGGGCATGCTGCGCGCACTGGCGACGCGCATCGGCGCATCGACGCTGCGGACGCGCTACGACACCCTGCGCGCGGCGACCAGCGCCAGTCTCGATTCAGTCAGTCAGGCCCGACGCCAGCTCAAACGGCGCGTACTCGACCTGCTCGGCCTGGTCGACAAGGACACCGCCGCAAAACTGGCACGCGCTCAGTACGACGAGGCGCCGGGCATGACCGACCGTCTTGCCGCCCTGAGCACGCTGGCGACCCTGGACCCGGCGGCAGCCGCGTCCGCCATCGCCCACTTCCGTCAGCGCTATGAGGGCAATGCCCTTGCACTGGATAAGTGGTTTGCCGTGCAGGCGCAGTTGCCCGGCGATGGCGCGTTCGCCCGCGTTCAGGCCATCGAGCACGATGTCGCCTTTACGCTGAAGAACCCCAACCGGGTGCAGTCGCTGATCGGAACGTTTGCCCGCGCCAATCCCAGCGGCTTTCATCGCGCCGATGGTGCCGCGTACCGCTGGCTGGGCGATCGCCTGGTCGCCATCGACGCGCTCAATCCGCAGGTGGCCGCTCGCGTGGCGACGGCATTCAATGGCTGGAAGCGGCTGGAGCCCGTACGACGGGAGGCTGCCCATGCGGTCGTGGCCGAACTCGCGGCGCGCAAGGATTTGTCGCGGGATCTCACCGACATCCTGGCTCGGGTGGCCATGGGCTGACGCGGCACCACGTAAAAAACTGACGCACCGCGTCACCAATTGCCGAAACAGAGCACTTGGTTGACGAAAAAGTCACACACAGTTCATTCGAACGGTGTAGATTCTCACCCAACGAAGAAAGCCGCAGCTGATGCCGCGGCTCTTTGTGCCAGTCATACGGTTTCTGGCGCCCGGCAGCACGGTCATCCTGGATTCCCCCTGTTCCTGAGACCGCCGGGCGCCAGATCTCATTCGATAAGTCGAATGGGGCATCCTTGCCCACATCCCGCTTCCTCCCTCCGGCACACGACCAAACCCCTGTCGTTCGGTCTCGGCGCGCGTGTTATCGCGCAGCGTCTGCCCAGGTGAAGTGCCTGACTTAGAAAGCATAACGCGTGCCAACCTACACGGTCTTGCTGGCGTAAAATGCGGGCAGGCCTCGCGCGAACCATTCCCATGCTGCATACAGAAACCTACGACGTCATCGTGGTCGGTGGCGGACACGCCGGCACCGAGGCGGCGCTTGCGTCCGCACGCGCCGGCGCACGAACCCTGCTGCTCAGCCACAACATCGAAACGATCGGGCAGATGAGCTGCAATCCCGCCATCGGCGGCATCGGCAAAGGGCATCTGGTCAAGGAAATCGATGCTCTTGGCGGCGCTATGGGGCATGCGGCGGATCGGGCCGGTATCCAGTGGCGGACGCTGAACGCGTCCAAGGGGCCGGCCGTCCGCGCGACGCGCTGCCAGGCCGACCGTGCGCTTTACCGCGCCGCCATTCGCTCCATCGTCGAGACGCAGCCCAATCTGGTGCTGTTCCAGCAGGCGGTCGACGACCTGATCCTGGTAGATGGCCGGGTGGCCGGCGTACGTACGCAGATGGGCCTGGACTTCCACGCGCCCGCCGTCGTGCTTACCGCGGGCACGTTCCTCGCCGGCAAGATTCACATCGGCAGCGCGCAGTACGCCGGTGGCCGTGCGGGCGATCCGCCAGCCTCGACGCTGGCCGCGAAGCTTCGCGAGTTGCCGGTCGCCGCCGACCGCCTGAAGACCGGTACCCCGCCGCGCATCGACAGCCGCAGCATCGACTTCTCGCTGCTGGCCGAGCAGCCGGGCGACGATCCGATGCCGCACTTCTCGTACATGGGTTCGGCGGCGGAACATCCGCGCCAGGTCAGCTGCTGGATCACGCACACGACCGAGGCGACGCACGACCTGATCCGTGGTTCGCTGGACCGGTCGCCGCTGTACAGCGGACAGATCGAGGGCGTAGGCCCGCGGTACTGCCCGTCGATCGAGGACAAGGTCGTTCGCTTCGCGGACAAGACCTCCCACCAGATCTTCGTCGAGCCCGAGGGCCTCGACACGTTCGAGATCTATCCGAACGGCATTTCCACGTCACTGCCCTTCGATGTGCAGTACGCACTGGTCCGTTCGATCCCCGGTTTCGCGAATGCCCACATCACGCGCCCGGGCTATGCGATCGAATACGACTACTTCGACCCGCGCGGCCTGCATCCGTGGCTGGAAACCCGGGCCATTCCCGGCCTCTGGTTCGCCGGCCAGATCAACGGCACCACGGGTTACGAGGAAGCGGGGGCTCAGGGCCTGATCGCCGGCATGAATGCCGCACTGAGCGTACGCGGCGACGCGCCGTGGTATCCGCGCCGCGACGAGGCTTACATGGGCGTGCTGATCGACGACCTGACGACCAACGGCACGATCGAGCCGTACCGCATGTTCACCTCGCGGGCCGAATATCGCTTGCATCTGCGCGAAGACAACGCCGACCTGCGCCTGACCGCGCAGGGCTATGCGAAGGGCGTCGTGTCGGAAGACCGCTTCCGCCGTCTGGAAGCCAAGCGTGACGCCGCCGAGCGCGAAACCGCCCGCCTGCGTGGACTCTGGGCCGCACCCGCCAACGCGCTTGGCGCGGCCGTGCAGCGCTCGCTGGGCATCGCCGTGAGTCGCGAGACACACGCACTGGACCTGCTTCGTCGGCCGGAGATGGACTACGCGGCGCTGACCGCCGTTCCCGAACTGGGTCCGGCGGTAGACGACGCCGAAGTGGCGACCCAGGTGGAGGTCCAGGCCAAATACTCGGGTTACCTCGAGCGCCAGCGTGAGGAGATCGAGCGCCAGCGCCGTCATGAGTCGACCAGCATCCCCGAGAGCTTCGACTACGACCGCGTGCGTGGCCTGTCGGCTGAGGTACTGCTCAAGCTGAAGCGCTCGCTGCCGGCGACCATCGGCCAGGCCTCCCGTATCAGCGGCGTCACTCCCGCGGCGATTTCGCTGCTGCTGGTGCACCTGAAACGACGAGCCGCCTGAGCCCGGGCGAGACCACCGTGGCTTTCAGCAGGCGGCGGATGACGCACCCATCTGGCATCATCGCCTCATCGGTTGAGGCGGGAAGACAGCAGCATGCAAGTGTGGATCGGACGAAACGGCGAGCGGTTCGGGCCTTACGCGGACGACGAGATCCGTCAGTGGCTGCGGGACGGCACTTGCCGTCCTGAGGAACTCGGCTGGTACGAGGGCATGAGCGACTGGCGCCCCCTGGGCGAACTCTTTCCCGACGACCGCCCCGCGCCCGGCGTCGTGCCGCCCCCGCCGCCGCCCTTCATGGGAATCAACGAGGCCGCCGTGGAGCCGGAGTACGCCGGTTTCTGGCTGCGCTTCGGCGCCTGGGTGATCGACTACATCATCCTGATGGTCCCCTTCACCGTCATCAGCCTGATGATGGGGCTGGGCAGTCTGATGGCGTCGATGATGGCGCAGTTCGAACACGATCAGGCCGGCGCGATCAAGGCGTACGCCGAGGCCGTGCAACCCATCTCCTATGTGCTGCTGGTGATCGGTTTCGCTTACTACGCCTTCTTCGAAAGCTCGAAGTGGCAGGCCACGCCCGGCAAGCTCGCGTGCGGCATCCGCGTGACCGACGCCAGCGGTCAGCGCCTGACGATCGGTCGCGCCGCCGCCCGCAACGTGGTTCGCCTGTTCAATGCCGTGACATTGCTGGTACCCATGGTGTTCTACGTGGTCGCCGCCTTCACCGAGCGCAAGCAGGGGGTCCATGACCTCCTGGCCAGCACCTACGTCGTACTGGGTCGCGCGGACAAGGCCGCCGTGCAAGCCCCACGTACCGGGACGAACGGCAGCTTCGACGCCTGATTGCCCGACCTGCCCCGGCCCGGAGGCCGGGTTACCACCTGTGCTTGCTATCATCGGCGGCCCGGCCCGACATGCCGGCCGGCTGAGTCAAAGCACAGGAAAGTCATGCAGAGCATCGAACAACGTATTGCCCAGGACATCGCCGCGAAGCCCGAACAGGTGCGCGCGGCGGTGGAACTGCTCGACGGTGGCGCCACGGTGCCGTTCATCGCCCGCTACCGCAAGGAAGTCACCGGCGGTCTCGACGACATCCAGCTTCGCCTGCTCGAAGAGCGCCTGCGCTACCTGCGCGAGCTGGAAGACCGTCGCGCCGCGATCCTCGACAGCGTCGCCGAACAGGGCAAGATGACCGACGCCCTCAAGGCCGACATCCTCAGCGCCGACACCAAGGCCCGCCTGGAGGATCTCTACCTTCCGTACAAACCCAAACGCCGTACCAAGGCACAGATCGCTCGCGAAGCCGGCCTCGAGCCCCTCGCGCTCGGCCTGCGCGAAGATCCCACGCAGGACCCGGAAACCGTCGCCGCGGCCTTCGTGGATGCCGACAAGGGCGTGGCCGACGTAAAGGCCGCACTGGACGGCGCGCGCGCCATCCTGATGGAAGCCATCGCTGAAGACGCCACCCTCGTGGGCGAGCTGCGCGACTGGCTCTGGGAGAACGGCCAGATCCGCGCCACCGTCGTGCCCGGCAAGGAAAACGAAGGCGCGAAGTTCCGCGACTATTTCGATCATGCCGAGTCGGTCTCGAAGATTCCGTCGCACCGCCTGCTCGCGCTGATGCGCGCCCGCAACGAAGGCGTGCTCGAGATCGACCTCAACCCCGCCGTCGATGCCGATCAGGGCCATGCCGAGGGCGAGGGCCGCGTGGCCGCACGCGCCGGCATCGTCAACCAGGGCCGCGCGGCCGACGCCTGGCTGCGCGAGACCGTGCGCCTGACCTGGCGCGTCAAGCTGCATCTGCACCTGACGCTCGACCTGTTCGGTCGCGTACGTGAAGGCGCCGAGGACGAGGCTATCCGCGTCTTCGGTGAAAACCTCAAGGACCTGTTGCTGGCCGCTCCGGCCGGCGGCAAGACCGTGATGGGCCTCGATCCGGGCATCCGGACCGGCTGCAAGCTCGCCATCGTCGACGCCACGGGCAAGCTGCTCGCGTACGACACCATTTATCCGCACGAGCCGCGCAACCAGTGGGATCAGTCGGTCGCGCGCATCGCGCAGCTCAGCAAGCAGCATGGCGTCAACCTGATCGCCATCGGCAACGGAACCGCCTCGCGCGAGACCGACAAGCTGACCGGTGAAGTGATGCGCAAGCACGCCGACCTCAATCTGTCGAAGGTCGTCGTCAGCGAAGCCGGCGCGTCGGTGTACTCCGCGTCGGAGCTCGCATCGAAGGAATTCCCCGAACTCGACGTGTCGATCCGCGGCGCCGTGTCGATCGCACGCCGCCTGCAGGATCCTCTGGCGGAGCTGGTCAAGATCGAACCGAAGGCGATCGGTGTCGGCCAGTATCAGCACGACGTCAACCAGGTGAAGCTGGCGCGCGCACTCGACGCACGCGTCGAAGACTGCGTCAACGCCGTAGGCGTCGACGTCAACACCGCGTCCGCCCCGCTGCTCGCGCGTGTCGCCGGCTTGTCCAGCAGCGTCGCCGAGAACGTCGTCAAGCATCGCGATGCGAACGGCCCCTTCCCCAGCCGCAAGGACCTGCTCAAGGTACCGCGCCTTGGCGACAAGGCCTTCGAGCAGTGCGCCGGCTTCCTCCGCATCAGCGCGGGCAGCAACCCGCTCGACGCCAGCTCCGTGCATCCCGAGGCGTACCCCGTCGTCGAGCGCATCCTCAAGCAGTGCGGTCGCGAGGTGAAGCAGGTGATCGGCGATACGTCGTTCCTGCGCAGCCTGAAGGCGGAAGACTTCACCGATGAGAAGTTCGGTGTACCGACCGTGCGCGACATCCTCAGGGAACTGGAAAAGCCCGGCCGCGATCCGCGTCCGGAGTTCGTCGCGCCGAGCTTTGCCGAGGGTGTGGAAGACCTGAAGGATCTCACCGTGGGCATGGTGCTCGAAGGACGCGTGACCAATGTCGCCGCCTTTGGCGCGTTCGTCGACATCGGCGTGCATCAGGACGGTCTGGTCCACGTGTCGGCGCTGTCGCATACCTTCGTCAAGGATCCGCGCGATGCGGTGAAAGCGGGCGACATCGTCAAGGTGAAGGTCATGGAGATCGACCTGCCGCGCAAGCGCATCGCACTCAGCATGCGCCTGGATGATGTGCCGGGCGAAGCGCGCGGTGGTCGCCCCGGTCAGCGCGACGACGCCCCTGCGGGTGGCGGCAATCGTCGCGGCGGGCAGGGTGGCGGTGCCCGTGCGCCCCAGCCACCGAAGCAGGCTGCCGCCCCGTCCAACAGCGCGTTCGCCGACGCTTTCTCGCGCGCGCTTAAGAAATAACGCAACACCGCTCCGCGCCTCGTCCGAGGCGCGGAGTCAGGGGACCACCCATCCGCAAGATCCTAGTGCGCCGCAGCATGCGCTGGCGTATGGCTTCGATTACCGTAACGTTTCTCTAACGCCCCACACACGGAGTGATTCCACATGCGTATTCGTCATCTTGCCGGTGCCATCGGCGCCGCCCTTCTCTTCAGTGCCGGGGCGCACGCCGACGGTTTCACGCAGGTGGTGTCCTTCGGTGACAGCCTGAGCGACAACGGCAACGTCTCCACGCTGATCCGCTCGCCTGTCGCGCTCCGCTTCACCACGAACCCGGGCACGGTCGCGGTCGAGAACATCGCGTCGTACTACGGGCTCTCGCTCACCCCGTCACTCAAGGGCGGAACCGACTACGCGTACGGCAACGCGCGTGCCGCCACGGTCAACCCGGTCACCGGCACGCCGCTGACCGTCCCGCCGACCTCGACACAGATTCAGACGTATCTCGCGTCCACCGGCGGCAAGGCCGACCCGAACGCGCTGTACACCATGTGGATCGGCGCCAACGACCTGCTGGCGGCACTGAACAACCCGGCCACGGCCCAGGTGACCGTCGCCACGGCCGCCACGAACGAAGTCGGCCAGATCAAGGCACTGCAGGCGGCTGGCGCGAAGACCATCGTCGTCTTCAACCTGCCCGACGTCGGCAAGACCCCCGCAGCGCTGGCTCAGGGCGCAACGGCCGCCGGCCAGATCAGCCAGCTGTCGCAGGTCTACAACGGCATCTTATCCGGCGGTCTGGCCCAGGCCAACCGCGGCATCGTGCCGATCGACACCTACGCGCTGCTCAACGAAGTCATCGCAAGCCCGAGCACCTACGGCTTCACCAACGTCACCGTGCCGGCCTGCAGCACGGCCAGCTCGCTGACCTGCACGCCGGCCACCCTGCGCGACCCGAATGCGGCATCGACCTACCTGTTCGCCGACGGCATTCACCCGACCACGGCGGCTCACGCGATCCTCGGCCAGTATGCGATTTCGGTGATTACCGCCCCGCAGAAGATCTCGCTGCTCGGCGAAGCCGGTCTCGCCTCCGACGCCGCGCATGTCCGTGTGCTGCGTAACCAGATGCTCGCCGATAACTTCGGCGCCGACTCCCGCGTGTTCGCGGCCGTCGACTACGGCCAGCAGAAGTTCAAGACGACCGACACTTCGCCGAAGACCGACAGCGACAACGTCAACCTGACGGTCGGTGCGGATGCCAAGGTCAACGAGAACGTCTCCGTCGGTGTCGCTCTTGGCCTGTCCCAGAACAACGCCGACTTCCAGGGCGGTGGCGGCTACAAGATGCAGGACGTCGCCGGTTCGGGTTACGCCTTCTATCACCAGGGCGGCGGTTACGGCGGCGCGTTCGTCACCTTCGGCCAGCTCAGCTTCACCGACATCGATCGCCGCATCGACCTCGGCGCCGCACGTCGCACCGAGACGGGCAAAACCGATGGCTCGCACGTGGGCGCAGGCCTGCAGGGCGGTTGGTGGTTCGGTAGCGACACACTCAAGACCGGCCCGTTCGTCAGCGTGGAATTCGAGCAGCTGCGCGTGTTCGGTTACACCGAGCGCAGCAACACCAGCACCGCGATGACCTTCGGCAAGCAGACGCGTAACGCTCGTATCGAAACGGCAGGCTGGCGCCTGCAGGGGTCGATGCAGGCCGGCAGCACCATGCTGCACCCGTTCGCCGAGGTGTCCTACAACCACGACGGCCGCGCCGACGATCGTTACGTCACCGCGGGTCTCAACAGCATGGCCGGTAAGTTCGAGGTCCAGGGTTTCACCCCGGACAAGACCTGGGCCACGGCCGACCTCGGCGTCACCGCCGACTTCAGCCAGACCTGGAGCGGCTGGGCGAGCTACAGTGGTCGCTTCGCAGACGACACGCAGCGTTACAACAGCCTCAACCTCGGGCTGAAAATGTCGTTCTGATCGAGCCTCTCACGAGCGGATCGGTTGCAAAAAAAGACGCCGGCTTCAGCCGGCGTCTTTTTGCTGTAATGGCAGAGGGCCGTCAGTTCCCCCAGCCCACATTCCACGTCCATCCCTTATCCATAAGCCTATCGATTTCCGGGACATCGGATGATTCGCACTCGGCAATGGAGCATGCTTGCTCGATACCGAGAAACCCTGGAAGGGTGTACGAGACAATGCGCGTCCCGGGAACGATGTAGCTCACCTGAGGAGGAGACTTTCCACCGGCCCCCTGGCAGAGGATTTCTTCGTCAATGACGTACGCCGTATGCACATTACCTGCATAGTACGAATGGTTCGAGCAGAGTGCAATTTGCTGACCGACGAGAATTCCGTTCTCGTCAAAGTATTTTCTGGACTCGTTGTAGATCGCTGCAGCATGAGCGGATGTAGCCGCGAAGAGCGAGAGCGACAAGCCGAGAACGGCAAAGCTTTTCATATTGGTCCTTCGTCAAGGAAGCACACTATGTGCCGTGGCCATAGCATCCGATGGAGCCATGGAGATGTAGTTCCGAGTGACTGCTAATACGCGGCTTTACAACGGCCGTAGTCGTCCTACGTCCGTAATGACTAGTTCTACGGGTTAGTCCAAGTCCAACCCTTATCTTCCAGCATTCGCGGTTCTGCGACGCCGACCGGTTCGCACTCCGCGATGCTGCACGCGGTAGCAATCGGCAGAGAACCCGGCAACGTGTAAGCCGTGATGATCGTGTTGGCCACGATATAGCGAGGCTTACGGTCGGATCCGCAATTCACTTCTTCGGTAATCGAATAAGCGGTGTGGGTATTACCGGCCTGGTATGTCAGGGCTTCACACGTACGGATATCCTGACCGACCAGAGCCCCGGTTTCATCGAAGTACTTGTGAGAACTCGCGGTAAGGGCAAGCGCCTGGGCCGTACCGACAAATCCGAGGAGAGGCAGCGCGAAAACGGCGAGCTTGGGGAGGAGGTGCTTCATCTTTCGTATCTCCGTGAGGCGGAAAAAGATTCCGCGTTTCATGCAGTACGGCCTGGGCCGGACATCAGCCGCCCGTAGCCGTAAGCCGACGATCCCGTCGTTGGGACTCACCAAAAATGCGCCGGTACTCGCCTCAAGTCTGTAGGAAAAACCTTACACGGCAGCTTTTAGCGCCTTCGTTGCCGAATATCGCCATCTTTTCGCAAAAAAAAAACGCCGGCACTAGGCCGGCGTTTTTTTACATCCGAGTGGACGTCTTACTTCTTGCCGCCAGCCTTCGCGTACATCGCTTCGGCCTGGCTCTTCAGCGCGGCCGCCGCGTCGTCGCCGAGCACGTCGACCTTGCCGCCAGCCTCGTTCTGCTTGAGGACGAGTTCGCCGGCATCGTTCCAGCCAGCACGCTGGGTGGAGGTCGGCTTGCCGTCCTTGCTCGGCTTCTTCTCCTGAACGATCACCCACGGCTTACCGTTCTTGTAAGCGTAGTTCGTCGAGGTGAAGCCCTTATCGCCGTAATCGACCAGCTCGATAACGAACTGCACGTCGTTGCCCTTCTTGAAGATCTGCCAGCCGCGCGACTCGCCTTCCTTCAACGCGGTGCCCTGCGTCATCTTCAGGCCGCCGATGTTCTTCTTCAGCGAGTTGTAGCCGCTGAGCTCTTTCTCGCCCGGCGTCGCTTCGCCGACCAGCTGAATGTTGGCGACGTTCTTCGCGCCCTTGGTCAGCACGGGGGTCTTCAGCGGAGCCGAATAGTGACGCTCGCCGTCCTGCAGGGACGCTTCGACGATGTACATGTCGTTGGGATTGAGGTCGGCGGCATTGAAGTCCAGCTGGAACTGCTGCGGCAGGGTCACCGGCTGCACCGTCTTGGTGGCCAGCGGCTGCGAACCCTGGGCGCTGACGTCGACCAGCTTGAGGTCGAGCTTGGCGTCCGGCGACAGCTGGGCGCCGGCGTCACGCAGGGTGATGGTGCCGGTCACGGCGTTGGCGGGAGCGGCATTGTCGCTGCCACCGGCGGCGGCCTGCTGGCCGTTGTTGTCGGAGCCGCCACCGCAACCGGCGAGCGCCAGGGCGGAGACAGAAGCGAGCGACAAGAGGATCCTGCGCATGGTCAAACCTCGTATGGAACGGAATGGTTTTGGGGTCACGGACAATACGCGCGCGCATGGCGCTGCAACATGTCCGGGGGGACCTTGGAGCATACCGAGAAATGCGCCGATGTAAAAGTCAAGGGTGAAACTACCCGACTTGGCGGAAACGGGAGCGGGTTGGCAAGCTGACGGTCAGGTTTGCCGGAAAGCGGCACCCACGCGACTTGCATGGAAAGCAACAACTTGCGTGACCCGTCGTAAAGTCCGCGCAAGCGGGTTGCCAGACCGGATCATGGGCGCTGCCAACCGACGGAATACCAGTCGGCGTTCCACACGAAAAAAACGCCACGATAAGTGGCGTTTCTCAGAGCACCAGCTTAAAGATTGCTTGCTGCCTGTCCATCCAGGACGGGCAGCGTCCACTCAACTACCCCAGCCGCTCAACCAGGGACCAATGGTCGAGATTTCCTGAGGCGCAGGGAATGCGCAGTCCGACCGACCGACAAACTCGGTGGCATGGTTGTAGTTTCCGTCGCAGTAGTCCTGAATCGTGTAGCCCGTTGCCGACAGAAAGTACGGCACGCGTGTGGCGTAATCCGGATCGTACGAGCAGAACGTGTTGCCGTTCGATGTTTCGCAGTCTACGAGGACAGGGTTACCACATCCGAAATCCATCTCCATGTGATATGGGTTGCTAGTATCGATGACACCTGCATGGAACGCACGGTTGTCGCACTGGATAAACTGCTGCCCAACGATCTTGTTATTCGCATCGAAGTAAACGATGTTGCGCGCATTGTTGATAGCGGCCAGCGTTGGGCCACTGCAGACAATGATCAAAGCGACGAATGCCAGACGCATTACTTTCTTCACAGCATACATATCAAATCCTTTGCAGATTGACACAAAACCCGTGTGCCATTCGGACTCACCCCGAGACCGACAACAAGAGATCTTTACGAAGCGCCGAGACTGGATTGAATCTGCCACCCGTCGTCAGCGAGTCATTTTATGACGCAGCCTCTCACAACCATGTAGGGCAACCCTTACATGACGTGCGCAATGTGTCCGGAACTCGTGACGCGCGTCGCAAATCGCAACGTCGACTCGACGAGCGAAGTCACCGAATTGCTTCGGCCACGATGCAAAAAAAACGCCACCCGTAGGTGGCGTTCTTATCTATCACACGTTTACGACATCCTTAAATCAGAAGTCGTAGGTAGCGCCGAAACGCACCGAGCGCGGGGCCTGATACGTCAGCGCACGACGATATTCCGGATTCGGAGCGTCGGAGACGCCGTAGTACGGATACGACTGGGTCTTCTGCTGCTCGTTGAGCAGATTGAAGACTTCGATGCTGAAGGCCAGCTTGTGATCCGCGAACGCCGGACGGTATTCCGTGCTGAGCGAGACCGTATGGGTCATCGGCAGACGGCTACCCGAACCCGGAGGCGACGGCTGACCCGCGCACCAGTGGTACGACTCGACGCCATAACCGGCATCTTCCTGGTCCGGACCGAAACCACCGTAGCAGTTACGCGGCGCACCCGACACGATGGCGATGTTACCGGCAACCATCCATTCCGGCGTGATCTGGTAAGCGCCGTATGCCTTCAGAGCATGCGTGTGATCGTTGGCGAGCTTGCCATTCGAGTACACCATCAGCGGGGCGTTATCCCAAGCCTGGGTGACCGACGGCGCGCTGCGCGTGCCGGCATCTGTATCGACCTGGCCTTCGCTGTTGCCATAGAGCTTCGAGTACACGTACGTAACGTTGCCCCACCAGTCGCCATCACCCTTGAGGCGGCTCAGGCTGAGCTGAGCGGCGTAGTAGTGACGCTTCAGGTGCGGGAAGCCCAGATCCTTGTTAGACAACGTGACCGAATCGTAACCCCCCGCGGCGTTGCCGACGCGGAACGTGTTCGCGCGACCCGGATTGAACAGGTAGCAACCAACGGCATCCCAGTTCTGCGAATTGACGTCGTAACCCTGGGCAGCAAACGCATCCTGCACGCGGCCGGTGTCGCAGAAGTCGTCGATCGCGTTACCGAGCTTACGGTAGGTCAGCTTGACGCCATAGGTCCAGTTCGCGCCCAGCGTCTTGTCGAAACCAGCGATGAACTCATCCTGGTATTCGGCCTTCAGACCCTTACCCGTGACCGTCGTCGGATCCGGCGACTGGCCGTACTCGTTGTTGGTCGAGATCTCGGCGCCCGGGCCCTTGACGGTGTCGAGCGGGGTCAGGCCGGTCGGATAGCCGGTGGCCTGATCGATACCCGTGTACGAGTAGTACACGCGGGTGTAGTAGGAGCCCGAAGCAGCACGCAGTGCGGGCGCTGCCGGCAGAGCAAGGTAGTAACGACCGGCATTGGCGTACACCTTGAACGTGCTGTCGCCGAACACATCCCAGCTACCACCCAGGCGCGGAGCCCACTGCGGGTGCGTCTGGGTGATGTACGGCTGGCCGCTGCCGTTGTAGTTGGTGAACTGGTCGTTGCGAAGACCCAGCGACAGAAGGACATTGTCCGAGACCTGCCACTTGTCTTCCACGTACTGCGCGCGCTGCTTCACGCGGACGCTGCCCGACGTGACGTAACGGTACTGAGCGACGTAGTACGGGCTGCCGACCGGTGCCTGCACCTGGCCATTGGCGATCGTCGTGCCCGAAGCCACGGTACCGTACGCCCACGAGTAACCATCGTTACCGTAGATGTAGGTGCCGTCGTCGTTGTCCTGGGTGTTCTGGTTGTCGATGCCGGCCGACAGCAGGTGATCACCCAACTGCCAGCTGAGGTCGACGCGATAGTTGCTGCCCTTGCTCTCGTGCTTCGGATCATCCACATCGCGCAGGGTCTGCGCGTTGCTGATACCGCCGGCAACGCCACCGGTGTAGTCCGGGTTTTCGCTGCCCGGGCTGGTGATGTAGATCAGGTTGGCATCGGTCTGCGGCGGACGGGTGTAGAACGCCGTTTTCTGACGACCGTACTGAGCCGTCAGGGTCAGCGAGTCGGTGATGTAGCTGGTGTACTTTGCCAGCCACATCGTCTGCTTGGTGTTCTCTTCGGTGTCCGCGTTACGGAAGCCGCCACGGGTAGCCGTGTCGTTGTCGTAATCGTAGATGTTGCCCGAATAGTTGTGCTTGTACGACGCGCCGGTCAATTCGAGCAGGTTGCTGTCGTTGATGTTCCAGTCGACCTTGCCGTAGAGCTTCGGATCGTCGTAACGATAATCCGTCTGCTGCGTGGTGGCGACGGAGCCAACGCTCTTGCCTTCGCGGCGATCAGCCTCGACGGCGACGAACGCGAACAGCTTGTCCTTGATCAGCGGGCCACCGGCGTAGGCCGAGACCACGGTTTCCCAATCCTTGTTGTCCTGCTGACGACGGTACAGCTCGTTTTCGCTGGACGAACCCTTCGCGAAATAAATGTTGCGCGGGTCGGCCTTCGCCCATGACGGGGTGAAAAGGATCTGACCACCGAAATGGAAGTCGTTCGTGCCACGACGACCCACGACGTTGATAACGCCACCAGCCGAACGGCCGTACTGTGCGCCATAACCGCCGGTCAGAACTTCCTGCTGGTCGATCGCGCCGTACGGGAGGACGATACCGCCGTAACCGTTGATCGGGTCGGTGGTGTTCATGCCGTTGACGTAGTACGCATTCTCGTTGACCGACGAACCAGCGAACGAGATGAGGCCCTGGCCAGTCGGGCTGGCGATACCGGTACCGGTCGCGCCAGCGGCGACGCCAGGCGCGAGGAGCGCGATGGCTTCAGCAGAGCGACCGAGTGGAAGCTGCGCGAGCTGCTGCTGGGTGATGACGGTGCGCGAGTCAACCGACGAAACGTCGATCGGCGGCAGCGCGGTGCCGACGACAGTGACGCCTTCGAGGGTCGAGGCGCTGGCGGCGCTGGCGGCTGCGGCGTTGGTGAACGAGACATCGGTACCGGCGTTGACGCGCAGTTCGACGTTGTCGCGCGAATCAACCGTCGCGCCACCCTTTACAAGGCTGACCTTGTAGGTGCCGAGCGGCAGATTGCCGAAGCTATAACGGCCGTTTTCGCCGACCGTGGTGGAACGGGTAACGCCCGTGCCGCTGGTGATCTGAACGGTATCGCCGGCTTCAGCCGAACCGAACAGGCTACCCGTGGTCGCCTGGGCGAACACGTTGCCGGTAAGGCCCATGCCCATGGCCAGCGCGAGCGCCAACGACGAACGACGCAGGACGGAAGCCTGCCGGATGCTGCGAGAACTCATTGCAAATCTCCCCAGATCGACCCCAACGGGCCAAAAAAAACGAGCAAAACCGACCAAAGGCCGGAAAAAAATGGCCTTGCCGTTGCTCGGATCCGAGGGGTGGTGTTCTGGCGCCAACTCCTCCCAGAGTCGACTGCCTCCCCCGACCTGCTCCCGACAAGCCCTGACTAGCACCAAACCGAGACGCCTTCGCAGTTCACGAAAGGCTCAGTCGAGTGTCGCCGATGCCGAACATAGGCGTGACCTTACTGCCGTGTCAACAAATTATTTACACGGTGTAGGCGTTTTTCCTAGTGCGGTGCTCGTTCAGGATTCCCGGCCAACTCACGGAAATCAGGGGATTTTTGCTTGAGAAATAAATGCTTCCGAAAAAAAAGCCCTCGTCCGCGGGACGGAAGAAGGCGATCTGGGGAGCACATTTCGTGACCGTCGGGGGGCAGATCCCTGCCCCCCTCGGCTTTTTCTTGTTGTGCGATACGCGACGCGCTATCAGAAGTCGTACGTGATACCGAAGCGGGCGTAGCGCGGCTGGGTCTGGTAGAGCGGCACGTCGTAACGCGGGTTGAGGCTCGCCGCGCTGCCGTGGATCGGATAAACCTGCGTTTCCTTGCGCTGGTTCAGCAGGTTGAACACGGTGACGTTGAAGGCCAGCTTCTTGTCGGCCCACTCCGGACGGTACTCGACGCTACCCGTGACGATGTAGGTCCACGGATTGTGGCCTGCCTCACCCGGGGGCGACGGCTGACCATCGCACCAGTGGTAGTACGAGCCGTAGCCGAGGTTCGGGTTGGTCTCGTTCGGGCCGTAGAAGCCCAGGCAGCTCCTCGGCGCACCCGAAGCGATGTTGATGTTGCCCGAGACCAGCCACTCCGAAGCCAGCTGATAGGAGCCGTAGATCTTGAAGTTGTGCTTGCGGCTGTTGGCGAGTTCGCCGTTCGAGTACTGCATGACTTCCGCGTAATCCCAGTCCACCGTCGCCGAGACGTTGTCCTGACGGATGTCCGAACGGACCTGACCTTCCGAGTTGCCGTAGCTCTTCGAGTAGACGTAGTCGAAGCGGACCTGGTACTTGCCGTCCCACGCGTGATCCAGGTACAGCTCGAGGCCGTAGTAGTTACGCTTGGAGTGCGGGAAGCCGAAGTCCTCATTGTTCATGTCGACGCTGTAGTAGCCGCCGTTGGTGTTCGGGATCAGGAAGGTGTTGGCACGACCCGGGTTGAACAGATAGCTGCCCTGGATGTCGCCGATGGTGTCCGGATCGATACCCGAGCGTTCCATCTTGCGCAGGATCGCACCGCTGTCGCCGACGTCGTCGATCGCGTTACGCAGCTTGCGTACCGTGGCCTTCGCACCGTAGGTCCACTTGTCGGTCAGCGCCGCATCGAAACCGAGGATGAACTCATCCTGGTATTCCGACTTGATGTTGGTGGCGGCGGCGGTCTTCGGATCACGCGGGATGCCGTACTCGCTGTTCGCCGAGATCGGACCGCCGGTGCTGCTGAAGATCGGGGTCAGGCCCTGCGGAATACCGTTGGCGTCGATACCGGTGTAGTTGAAGTACTCGCGGGTGTAGAGCGAAGCACCGGCGGAACGCAGCGCGACGGTCGCCGGCAGCGCGAGGTAGTAACGACCCGCGTTGGCGTAGATCTTCAGGCTGGAGTCGCCGTTGACGTCCCAGGTGGCGCCCAGACGCGGGGCCCACTGCGGCGTGGTCAGCCTCAGGTACGGCTCGCCGTCCTGGTTGTAGTTGGTGAACTGGTCGTTGCGCAGACCCACCTTCACCATCCAGCGGTCATTCACCTGCCAGGTGTCTTCGATGTACTGAGCGCGCTGCGTGGTGCGGACCGACGCGGCGGTGCCGTAGACGTAGCGGGCGACGTAGTAGCCACGGCCACCCGGCGGGGCGACATAGGACGCGTCCGTCGGCGCTTCGCCGATGATCGGCGTGCCGGCGTCGGTCTTGTTGTACTCCCACGCGTAACCCGGACCGGTCGTGCTGTCGCCGTCGTTCTTGTCGAGCACCTTCTGGTTATCGATACCGGCCACGATCGTGTGGTCGCCGATGTGATAGCTCAGGTCGACACGGAAGTTGGTGTTGGTCGAGGTGTGCTTCGGATCCGCGGTGGTGGCCGACGGGTTGGCGTTGGTGATCGGATTGCCGCCATTGAGCAGCGGATCCTGATTCGTCGCGGTGAGGATGGACGGCAGCGACTGGTCACCGCCGGTGGCGGTGTAGTACGTGCCCTTCATCTTGCCGTAGAGGGCCGTCAGGGTCAGGTCGTCGGTGATGTAGCTGGTGAACTTGGCGCTGTAGAGATCCGCGCCCGACTTGTTGTTGACCGAGTTGTCCTTGCCGACGTAGTCGCCACGGGTCTTGGTCGGATAGTCATACTCGTAGATCGAAGCGTCGTAATCCTGCTTGTTCGACGCGCCGGTGATTTCGAGGATGTTGCTGTCGGTGATGTTCCAGTCGACCTTGCCGTAGAACTTCGGGTTGCGGTACGACTGCTTGTAGACGAACGGCGTCGCGACGCTGGTCGTCTGCTCGCCCGAGCGACGCTCCTGCTCAGCGGCGACGAACACGTACAGGGTGTCCTTGATCAGCGGACCACCGGCGTACACGGAGTACGTGGTGCGGTCGAGCTTGTCCTTCTTGTTGTCGTCGTACAGCTGACCGGCCTGTGCGCCGACCTGACGGTAGTAATTGATCTGGTTGGCCTTGGTGCCGTTCGGCTCCCACAGGACCTGCGCACCGAAGTGCCATTCGTTCGTACCGCGCTTACCGACCTGGCTGATCACGCCGCCCGAGGAACGGCCGTAAGCAGCGCCGTAACCGCCGGCGAGGATTTCCTGCTGGTCGATGGCGCCGTACGGCAGGGTGATACCGCCGAAGCCGCTGAGCGGATCGGTCGTGTTGAAACCGTTGATGTAGTAAGCGTTCTCGGTGACGGCGCTGCCGGCGATCGAGACCAGCGGGTTACCGGTCGGGCCGGTGAAGAACGAGCTACCGGCCACGGCGCCCGGCGCCAGCAGTGCGATGGCTTCAGCGGTGCGCGCCAGCGGCAGCTTGGACAGCTGCTCGGAGGTGATGACGGTGCGCGAGTCGACCGCGCTGACGTCGATCGAGGGCAGCGCATTGGCCGAGACGGTCACGCCTTCGAGGCTGGAGGCGGCCGTGGCCGACGCGGCGGCGTCAAAGGCCACTTCCGTACCGGCGCCGACGCGCAGGCTCACGTTGGAACGCGAATCGACGGCGGCACCGTCCTTGTTCAGCGTGACCTTGTAGCTGCCGAGCGGCAGCGACGTGATGGAGTAGCGACCGGCGGCATCGACGTTGACGGTGCGGCTGACGCCCGTCTCGTTGGTCGCGGTCACGGTCTGGCCCGCACCTGCCGGCACCTGGCCGAAGATGGAACCGGTGGTGGACTGTGCGAAGGCGGCACCGGACACAGTACCCAGGCCAATGGCCAGGGCCAGTGCGGTGCGACGGCCCAGCATGGCGGCGCGGTTGTGGCGCGAATTCATCTTGCATCTCCCCGATTAAAATTCCGCCGACGCAAAAACCTGCGCCGAGCGGCAAGCCGACCCCGGCCCGGCTAGCGCCAGGCTTCTTAGAGATCGGAGTTTAAAAATCCCCTTTAAACAGCAGGATCCGTGAAAGGATCCCGCGCCCCGAAACGCCACTGCGTGTGACGTGGAACACATATATCCGCAGCGGTCACCGGACTGCAATACGAAATTCTCACGGTAATTTTACAAATCTAGGCAATTACTTCCGAAGCAACTGCCGGGCCGCAGAAAAATAGCCGGCTGCACAAGAAGTTACAGATGTGACTTTTGGCATTTGCCGGCGTCCTATGACTCGCTCCTAGGAATCATTCCTAGAAAAAAATGCCCCCGTCCGGGGGGACGAGGGCGATCTGGGGAGACACTTTTTGTCGCCCCGTGGCGAATCCTTTCACCCGGGACTCTTGTTGTTGGAAAGTTTTTGCCGGTACGGCGGATCAGAAGTCGTAGCGGGCGGTGAAACGGACCGTACGCGGATCGGTGAAGTTGAGTTCGCGGTCGTAAAGCGGGCTGACGGTGGAGCGCGACGACGCATAACGGGGGTTGTACGAGGTCGGTGTCTGCTTGTTGAACGCGTTGAGCACGTCGACCTGCAACGTCAGGTTCTTGTCCAGCCAGCTCGGGGTGTATGCCGCATTGAGGTTGACGATATAGGTCCACGGCGTGTTGCCGTGCGAGCCACGCGGTGAGCGCTCGTAACCCGCCGTGCCCGGCAGACCGCACCAGTAGTAGAACGCACCGTTGTACAGGCCCGCGTCGGCGGTCGGGTAGAAGCTCGTGCAGTTCTTCGGACGACCCGATGCGATGTTCAGGTTGGCACCGAAGCGCAGATCGTCGGTGGCCTGGAAGTAACCGAAGGCCTTGATCTGATGCGTACGGTTGTTCGGCAGCTTGCCGTTCGCGCCCACCATCAGCTGCGGCAGATCCCAGTCCTGGGTCACCGAGACGTCAGCCTGACCGCCGTTGCCCGTGTCCAGGTCGGATGCCAGCTGACCTTCCGTGTTGCCGTAGCTGCGCGACCACGTGTAGTCGATGCGGCCGTACCACTTGTCGGCGAACGGATGCTCCAGGTACAGATCGACGGCGTAGTACTTACGCTTCAGGTCGGGAAGCTGCAGGGCGTCCTTCGAGTAATGCACGGCGACGAACGAGCCGTCGTCCTGCTCCTGCAGGAAGGTGTTGCCGGTACCCGGGTTGAACAGGAAGCACGCGCCGCCCAGTGCGGGGGTGCAGGTGTCGTCGATCGCGCTGCGCAGCTGACGCCAGGTCAGCTTGGCACCCCAGTTCAGGGTGGGCGTGATCGCCTGATCGAGACCGGCGATGTATTCGTCCTGGTAGTGGGACTTCAGGCCCTTCGCGGCGACGGTACGCGGATCCGGAGCCACGCCGCACTCGAGGTTGGCCGAGACCGCGTTGGTGCCGCCGCAGGTGTAGCCGGCGGCCTGGTTGACCGGAACCGGTGCGAGACCCGTCGGGGCGCCAGTGACCGGATCGGTTCCCGTGTACGTGAAGTATTCGGAGGTGCCCAGCGAGCCGGACGCCGCACGCACGGCGACGTTGTTCGGCATGGCCAGATGGTAACGACCGGCGTTGGCGTAGACCTTGAGGGTCGAATCACCCATCACGTCCCACGACACGCCCAGACGCGGCGCCAGCTGGTGACGCTGCTTCGCATACACCTCGTTATTGCCGTTGAAGTTCTTGAACTGCTCGTTGCGCAGACCCGCATAGACCAGCCAGCGATCGGTGACCTGCCAGTGATCTTCGAGGTACTGCGATTCCTGCACCGTTTTCACGGTCGCGGAGGTGGTCGTGTAAGCGCGGGTCACGTAGTAACCCTGCGTACCGAGACCACCCGCCGAGGCGGGCGAGCCGACGCCGTGACCGGCGTCGATCGCCTGGGCCGCATTGTTCTGCTGGTTGTACGTCCAGCTGTAGCCGCCCGGCAGGGACGTGCCCGTGAACGACTTGGCCTGCTGACGATCGGCGCCGAACTTGATGTCGTGATCGCCGAGGCGATACTCGAGATCGAGGCGCCAGCCGTCGGTCGCATCGTTCGCGCCCGGTACGCGTACCGACGTCGCGGTGGTCTGGCAGCTGCCGTAATTGATGCCCGGCGCCCGGGAAGCGGCACTGGCGATCGAGATCAGGGGGCAGTTCGCGTTGTAGCCGAACGGCGTCTGCACGTGATCGACGCGTTGCTGGCCATACAACGCCGAGACCGTGAAGTTATCGGTGATGTAACCGGTGTACTTACCGACGTAGAGGTCGCCGCCGTCCTTCGTGTACGAGCCGCCGTTCTGCACATCGCCGTGGGTCTTGCTGGCGTAGTTGAAGCCATAGGTGGCCGACGTGTACTCCGTCTTGTCGGACACACCGGTCAGCTCGATGTGGTGATCGTCGGTGATGTTCCAGTCGAGCTTGGCCAGCCAGCGAGGAATCTTGTACTGGTAGTCGTTCCAGCCGTTACGGCCGACGGTCGCGGAAGTGACGGCGCCCGCTGTCGTGCTGGACTGCACGCCGGCACCTTCGCGGCGGTTCATTTCGGCGTCGACGTAGAAGAACAGCTTGTCCTTGATCAGCGGGCCGCTGGCGTAGGCGCCGACGGTCGAGCGCCAGTATTCGTTCTTCTTGAAGTACTGATAGACCGTGCCATCGGTCGTCGGATAAAAGCCGGTATCCGGATAGTTCGAGTTACGCGGCGAGGCGCGCGTCCCCGAGGGCTCCCAGATCGTGTACACGCCGGCGTGCCATTCGTTGGTACCGCGCTTGGTCACGATATTGATGACACCGCCGGTCGAGCGGCCGAATTCCGCGCCATAGCCGCCGGTGAGCACCTGCTGCTGGTCGATGGCGTCGAAAGGAAGCTGAGTCAGGCCGATCGACGTCAGCGGATTGGTCACCGCGTAGCCGTTGATGAAGTAGGCGTTCTCGGACGACGCGGAGCCACCGAAGCTGGGCACCGGATTGCCGAGCGCGTCCTTGTAGCTGGAGTTCCCGATCACGCCAGGCGCAAGCAATGCCGCGGCGAGCACGTCCCGGGTAATCGGAAGCTTGTTGAGCTGCTCGGCGGTGAGCACCGTGCGGGTATCGACCGACGACACGTCGATCGACGGCATCGCCGATGCGGAGACCGAGACGCCCTCGAGCGTGGCGGCTTCGGTGGTCGATGCCGACGAGCCGAACGAGACGTCGGAACCGCCCGAGATGGTCACGGTCACGTTGTCACGCGTGCTGACCACCGCGCCATTGTTTTCCAGCGAAACCTTGTAGTTGCCGGGCGGCAGCGCGCTGAAGCGATAGCGGCCGTTCGCGTCGACGTTGATCGTGCGCGAGAAGCCGGTGTCGGCGCTGGACACGGTCACCGAGGTGCCCTGCTGATTTACCGAACCGAAAATGGAACCGGTAACGTTGGACTGTGCCAATGCGGCGCCGGAGACGGTGCCCAGACCGATGGCCAGGGCAAGCGCGGTGCGGCGACCCAGCGACACGGCGTGATGATGACGCAAATTCATGTACTGCCTCTCCCCTAGAAAGCCCGAACCGCACGTTGTTGCGATTCGGAGCAAGCCGATCCCGCCCCGGCTGTGGCCAGGTTTACTTGGGTCATCGACGACGTTGTTATCCCTTATGCCACGCCGCGTGATGCCAGCGGCGCGCCCCCGGAGTCGCCCTGCTGAGCGACCCGCGACCAGATATAGCGAAACTAATTGCGAATTCGCAACATGATTTTTTCACCTGAGCTTTACATGTCGCGACGTCTGAGGATCCGTTTCGTCATGACCTGTGCAAAAAATCACGTCGACACAAACCGTTACGATTTCGAGATACGTGACTTATGGCCTATATAGGACTTGAGCCTAGGAAACATTCTTAGGCAGAACATCGATTTAGATGCGCCCGTCGCACGTTCTGGATCGCTTTTGGACGACTCTTTTACGAAACTTCTCAACGGAAAGGCTTTCGAAGGGAAGTTGCTGTACACCGAATGCAGGCTCCGCGCGTTGGATCGCGGGATGGCCGGGGGGCGATCTACTTAGAAACGAGGTTCCAAGCGCATGAATTACAACTCAAGGGGCTCCGTTATGGCCGATGCATCTGGCGATAGCCTGGAGTCCGCACGAATCGACTCGACGCCTATCGCGTCGTCCTTCGCCACTCGCGTACGGGCAGTCATCAAGATGTCGGGGAGCGTGAGCGAAATCGCTCGCCGGTGCGGCTTCTCTGAAGGCGTGGTGCGCAGCTGGCGCGATGGCAACACCGATCCTTCGCGGGGCCGTTGCGTCACGATGGCCAAGACGCTGGGCCTTTCGCTGGTCTGGCTCGCCGCTGGCGAAGGCCCGATGATGCTGGACGGATCGGGCGACGATGCCGTGGCCCGTACCGAAACCACCGAGACCGCGCGCGGTCGCGACGGGCGCGAGGGTACGGTGTCGTCCGCACTCGACGCATCCCGCCTCGCGGCGGCGATGAAGCTGCTGCAGTCGGATATCGAGTTGACCGGTAGCCGGTTTTCGCCGGTGCGTCACGCCGATCTGGTGGCCGAGATGTATTCGATCCTCGGACGCTCCGGCGAGTCGGATTATGCGGACCGGATGATCGCGTTCCGTCACACGCTCATGTCGCGCGTCGCAGACGATCAGTCCAGCGCCGCGGCCTGACCGGACCGAACGCCTCGCCAACCGGCCTGGCGTCCTCCCATCAGCTCGGCCGCCAGTGGCCCTGGCTGATGGGAGTCCATCCGTTGGGCGATCGATCGCGCGGGGAAGCCGCGCGATATCGGTTAAAGCCGCGAGATGTCCGCGATGGCGCCAAACGCCGCCTTGAGCTGCGCAAGCAGTGCGAGACGATTGGCGCGCACCGCCGGATTTTCCGCGTTGACCAGCACGTCGTCGAAGAACGTGTCGACCGGCCCCTGCAGCGCCGAGAGGCGCGCCAGCGTTCCGGTGTAGTCACCGGAGGCCAGTAGCCCCTGCGTGTCCGCGCGGGCGGAAGCGAGCGCCTCATGCAGGGCACGTTCGGCGTCGGACTCGAAGTGCGCCGGATCGACCGTCGACGGAATGGGTGCCGCACCCGCTTCCTCGGCCTGCTTGCGCAGGATGTTCGCGACACGCTTGTTCGCGGCGGCAAGACTGGCCGCCTCACTGCGACGGGCGAACTCGCCCACCGCACGAAGCCGGCGGTCGAAATCGGGCAACGTCGCCGGGCTCACCGCGATCACGGACTCGAACTGGTCGGCCGAGAAGCCCTGGTCCGCGTAATACCCACGCAGGCGTTCGAGCACGAAGCCGTGCACTTCGTCGCCCAGCTCGCGGCGACGGGCACCGATGTCCACGACCGGCGCCTTGCCATCCTTGCCCGGCTTCACGCCGGCCACGAATGCCGCCTCGGGAACCAGTTCGAAGGCCTCGGCCAGCGCGGCGCGCAGATCGATGTCGAGCCCCCCCTCGATAAGGGTGCGTGCGAGGCCAAGTGCGGCGCGACGCAACGCGAACGGGTCCTTGTTGCCGCTCGGCTTGAGCCCGACGGCGAAAATGCCCGCGAGGGTATCGAGGCGTTCGGCCACCGCCAGTACCTGGCCGACCTTGCCCGCCGCGATGGCATCGCCACCGAAGCGCGGCTGGTAGAAGCTGTCGAGGGCATCGGCCACGTCGGCCGGAAGACCCTGGCGCGTCGCGTAGTAGCGACCCATCACGCCCTGCAGTTCGGGGAATTCACCCACCATGCGGGTCAGCAGATCGCACTTGGCCAACGCCGCGGCATGCGTCGCCTGGCCGGCGTCGACGCCGACGCGGTTGGCGATGACACGGGCCAGCTCGGCCACACGGACCGTCTTGTCCCAGAGGCTGCCCAGCGACTGCTGGTAGGTGACGTTCTTCAGGCCTTCCTGATGATCGGCCAGCGGCGTCTTGAGGTCGGCGTCCCAGAAGAACTTGGCGTCGGCGAAGCGTGGGCGGATCACGCGCTCGTAGCCCTTGCGGATCTCCGCCGGATCGAGACTCTCGATATTGGCGACGCCGATGAAGTGCTCGGTCAGGCGACCGTCTTCATCGAACACCGGCACGAACTTCTGATTGGTCTCCATCGTGGTGACCAGCGCTTCGGGCGGCACATCGAGGAACTCACGTTCGAACGTGCAGGCGATGGCGACCGGCCACTCCGTGAGGTTGGCGATCTCGGCGAGCAGGCCCTCGGACAGGCGGGGCACGCCGCCGGTGGCCACACGCGCCACGTCATCGACCACGCGCTGGCGGCGCTCGGCCGGATCGGCGAGCACATGTGCGCCGCGCAGCGCGCCGAGCCAGCTGTCGGCGTCGGCGACATGCACCGGCTTGGGGTGATGAAAGCGGTGGCCGTTGCTGAGGCGGCCGCTGGTCAGGCCCAGGATCTGGCCATCGACGATGTCGGCACCGTGCAGCATGAGCAGGGTGTGCACCGGGCGGACGAAACTGTCCTCGCGGTTGCCCCAGCGCATGGCCTTGGGAATCGGCAGCGCCTTGAGCGACTCGGCGACCACCTCGGCCAGCAGGGCGGCGGTGGACTGGCCGGCCTTCACGGCACGGAAGACGAACCACGCGCCCTTGTCGGTCTCGAGCTTCTCCAGCGCGGCGACGTCGACGCCGCACGACTGCGCGAAGCCGATCAGCGCCTTGCTGGGCTCACCGTCGGCGCCGATGCTCGCCGCGATGGCGGGCCCGCGGCGTTCCACGGTCTGCTCCGGCTGGGCGACGGCCACGTCGGGGATGTAGACGGCGAGGCGGCGAGGCGACGCGTAGGTCTTCGCGGCTTCGTAGCCGCCGGCGACGCCGCGCTTCTCCAGGCCTTCGACGACGCCGCGCGCGAACGCGCCAGCGAGGTCGTCGAGGGCCTTGGGCGGCAGTTCTTCGGTGCCCAGCTCTATCAGGAGGGGCAGGCGCTTATCAGCCATTGACGGCCTCCTTGACGTTCTTCAGGCCGGGAAAACCGAGTTTTTCGCGCTGCGCGACGTAGGCCTCGGCCACGCTGCGAGCCAGGGTGCGAACGCGCAGGATGTAGCGCTGACGCTCGGTCACGCTGATGGCCCGGCGCGCGTCGAGCAGGTTGAACGCGTGGCTGGCCTTGCAGACCTGCTCGTACGCGGGCAGCGGCAGGCCGGCTTCGATCAGTTTGGCCGCTTCGCCCTCGCACACGTCGAACCAGTGGAACAGCTCCGGCACGTTGGCGTATTCGAAGTTGTACGTGCTCTGCTCCACCTCGTTCTGGTGGAAGACGTCGCCGTAGGTGACCACGCCATGCGGCGCGTTGGTCCACACGATGTCGTAGATGCTGTCGACGTTCTGCAGGTACATCACCAGGCGCTCGAGGCCGTAGGTGATCTCACCCGTGACGGGACGGCATTCCAGGCCACCGGCCTGCTGGAAGTAGGTGAACTGGGTGACCTCCATGCCATTGAGCCAGACCTCCCAGCCAAGACCCCAGGCGCCCAGCGTCGGCGACTCCCAGTTGTCCTCGACGAAACGCAGGTCGTGCACCAGGGGGTCGATGCCCAGCGCCTTCAGCGATCCGATGTACAGATCGAGGATGTTGTCCGGGTTCGGCTTCAGCATCACCTGGTACTGGTAGTAATGCTGGAGACGGTTCGGGTTGTCGCCGTAGCGACCGTCCGTCGGCCGGCGGCAGGGCTGCACGTAAGCGGCGGCCCAGGGCTCCGGTCCGAGCGACCGGAGAAAGGTCATCGGGTGAAAGGTGCCCGCGCCGACTTCGGTATCGAGCGGCTGGACCAGCACGCAGCCCTGCTCCGCCCAGTAGCGGTTCAGGGTCTGGATCACGTCTTGGAATGTGGGCGCGGACATGGTTCCCGAGTCCTTGAGAAAGCGGGCTAGTATAGCGGCGTAGCATTGAACACGGGGTTGGACCTGATGGCAGTGAATCCGCAGCACGCCGCCCTCCTGGGCCGTCGTGGCCGGCTGGAGCTCGACGAGGTGCTCGCCTCGCTCATGGTGGACGGATACCTCGGCGCCGAGGACGCCAAGCGCGTCCGGATGGGTTCGCGCAGCGGAAAGTCGGCCATTGAATTGCACCCCCTCGTGGTGGTCTCGAGCGCCAAGGTCGACAACGCCCGCGAGCCGGGTCGCCCGCTCAGCCTGGAAGTCCTCGTGGAATGGCTCGCCGGCAAGGCCGACCTCGACTACATGAAGGTCGACCCCATGAAGGTGAACGTGGCGCAGGTCACCCAGGTGGTCAGCAGCGCGTACGCGCAACGTCACCGGATCCTGCCTGTGGCCGCCACCGCGAGCGAGGTGGTGTTCGCGACGGCGGAGCCGTTCGACACCAGCTGGGCGACGGATCTCGGCCATATGCTCCGCCGCGACATCCGTCGCGTCGTCGCCAACCCGATCGACATCAACCGCTATCTGCTCGAGTTCTACGGCGTGCAGCGCTCGATCCAGCTGGCCGTCGATGCCAAGGGTCAGGACTCCGCCAACAAGATCATCAACTTCGAGCAACTGGTCGAACTGGGCAAGGGCGGCGAGCTCGGCGCCGACGACCGCCACGTCGTCCATATCGTCGACTGGCTGCTGCAATACGCGTTCGAGCAGCGCGCGTCCGACATCCACCTCGAGCCCCGTCGCGACGCCGGACAGATGCGTTTTCGCATCGACGGCGTCATGCAGAAAGTCTTCGAGCTGCCGCCGCCGGTCATGACCGCGGTCACCGCACGCGTAAAGATCCTCTCGCGCATGGACGTCGCCGAAAAGCGCCGTCCGCAGGATGGCCGTATCAAGACGCGATCCGCCGGCGGACGCGAGGTGGAACTGCGTATCTCGACCATGCCGACGGCGTTCGGCGAAAAGGTCGTCATGCGTATCTTCGATCCCGATCTGGTGATGAAGGATTTCTCACAACTCGGCTTTTCGGAGGAGGAGGGGCGTATCTGGCGGGGCATGGTGGAACGCCCTCACGGCATCGTCCTGGTAACGGGACCGACAGGCTCGGGCAAAACCACCACGCTGTATTCGACACTCAAGCATCTGGCCAAGCCCGAGCTCAACGTTTGCACCGTCGAAGACCCGATCGAAATGGTCTCGCCCGATCTCAACCAGATGCAGGTGCAGGCGTCGATCGACCTGGATTTCGCCGCCGGCGTGCGCACGCTGCTCCGTCAGGATCCGGACATCATCATGGTCGGCGAAATCCGCGATCTCGAAACCGCGCAGATGGCGGTGCAGGCGTCGCTTACGGGCCATCTCGTCCTGTCGACGCTGCATACCAACGACTCGCCCAGTGCCGTGACCCGCCTGCTCGACCTGGGCGTACCGCATTACCTCATCCAGTCCACGCTGACGGGTGTCGTCGCGCAGCGACTGGTGCGTACGTTGTGCCCGCATTGCAAACGCGCGACCGCGCAGGATCCCGATGAGTGGAGCGTCGTGACGCATGGGTGGGATGTCCCGCTGCCCGAGCGCGTCTTCGAACCGGTCGGTTGCCTGGAGTGCCGCAAGACCGGCTTCCTCGGGCGTACCGGCGTTTACGAAATGATGCCGATGTCGGGGCGCCTGCGAAGCCTGATTTCGGCCGAGCTCGATCTCGGCAAGTTCGGCGCGGCGGCGCTACGCGAAGGCATGAAGCCCTTGCGCATCTCGGCGGCGGCGCAGGTGGCGGCAGGCCTGACGACCGTGCGCGAGGTACTCAACGTGCTTCCCCCCAGCGATATCGAAGATACTTCCGCGTCATGAAACCCTTGCTCATCGTTCGCACCGGCCGCGCGCCCGACGTGATCAACGCGCGCCACGGAGACTTTCCACGCTGGTTCCAGCTGGGCCTTCGTCTGCGTTCGCCTCATCTCGCCGTCATCGATGTCGAGAAAGGCGACACCCTTCCGCCGCCGGAATCCGTTGCCGGCGCGGTGATTACCGGTTCGGCTTCCATGGTGACGGAGCGGCATGCCTGGAGCGAACGCACGGCGGGATGGATCCGCGACGCGATGGATCGTGAACTTCCGATGCTTGGCGTGTGCTACGGACATCAGCTGATGTCGCATGCGCTCGGTGGGCGCGTGGACTACCTGCCCGGTGGCCGTGAAATGGGTACCGTGCCGCTAACGGTGCACGACGGTGCGGGGCATGACGCGCTCGCCGCATCGTTGCCGCCGACCTTCGATGCGCACACGACGCATGAGCAGGGGGTGCTCGAGCTACCGCGCGGCGCGGTGTCGCTGGCAAGCTCGCGGCAAGATCCCCATCATCTGGTCCGCTACGGCAGGCACGCGGTGAGCACGCAGTTTCATCCGGAGTTCTCGACCGAGGTGATGCGTGCCTATATCCGGCGCCGGCATGACGTGCTTGACCGGGAAGGACTCGCCCCTGCGGCCATGCTGGACGCCGTGGTGCCGACGCCGCATGCGACACGGCTGCTGCGCGGTTTCGTCCGCGAGCACCTGCGGGCCGCGCCCGCCGGAATGTCAGTTGCGTAGACGGCGAACGATCGCACCGCGCGAGAAGAACGCGAAGACGATGCCGAAGAGAAACCCGCCGATGTGTGTCCACCAGACCACCGCGCCGTAGCTCGCACCGGCGTAGCTGAAAAGCAGCTGCACCAGGGCCCAGATACCGATCAGCACGAAGGCCGGTACGCGTACGAACTCGAGGAAAAGCCCCAGCGGAAGCACGAGCCCGAGCCTGGCGCGTGGGAAGAGCGTGACATATGCACCCACGACCGCCGATACCGCGCCGCTGCAGCCGATGATCGCCACCCGCGCACCGGTGAGCGAGATCGCGCCGATCAGATTGGCGACGACACCACCCAGCAGGAACAGCAGAAGAAAACGCGGCGAACCGAGACTCCGCTCCGCTGGCAGACTGAAGATCACGAGGAAGAGGAGGTTGCTGACCAGATGCAGCCAGCCGCCATGAATGAATGTCGCGGTGAACAGGCGGAGCAGCGCCGGATCGCTCACCTGCTCCCACAAGGGCAAGCCGGTCCCGAACAGGTGGGCCGGCACCGTACCCCAATGCCTCATGATGTCGGCACGCTCGTTGTGACCCGCCAGCGCCAGACCGACAAAGATCACTACGCACGTGATGACGATCAACATCGTCGCCCAGCACAGCCGCGACCGGCGTCGCGTGTCCACCTGCACGAACATCATCAGGGGATGCCGCGGGCGAGGTGTGGACCATCGGCCTCGAGCGACGAAAGGGCGAACATGGTTTCCGGCCCGACGACGCCATCGGCCGCGATGCCGAAGCGCTGCTGGACGGCGACGACACGTGAGAGCACAGCGCGATCAAACGTCGTCGAGGGCGGCCCCCCCGCCGGGTCCGCCGGCAGATGGCCGATCAGCCAGGACATCCCCTGGCCGGTATCCCCGCGGGCCAGCTTGGAAGGCATTGCCGGATCGACCCGAAACACTGCGTAAAAGCGGCCGTTCCATACGCGTTCGAAGACGTCACGTGTAAGTTCGACGTATTTGCCGCCGAGGTAGAGGCGGACGTCCTGATCGCCAGCGCCTACGAGCAGAACTTCCTGCTTCGCGTGCGCATCGTCCAGCTCGAGAATGAGTGGCCGATCGAAGCGACGCAACTGGTCGAGCGATCCTCGACCGCTGACGCAGGCGAAGCCCGGAAAAATAACCGCGTCGCAGCCGATCGCGTTGGCGACCGATGTCTCTTTCGACGTAACCTGCCACCGTGCGAGCAGTTCACTCCACACGCGTAGCTTGCCCGTGTCCGGCGGGGGAAGCGCGTCCTGAAATTTGGCCAGGGCCTGCTCTGGCGTCGCGGTGGCGAGATTCTTGGGACGCGATGGGCTACGCCCGGAAAGAAACCACGTGGCCGCACCACCCACGAACAGGATCGCCAGCATGGCACCGATCGCCAGAATCGGTTTGCGATAACGGCGCAGCCAGTACCGGGCGTGTTGCGGCAGGACCTCGCGCGCCACGAAACCCAGCGCGCGCTCACCGATCGAGCGCTCGCCTCGCTCCGCCGCACGCTCGAGCGCCCGATGGGCAAGCGTATTGAGTCGGCGTGGATTCCCTTTGCCGTCGTCGCGCAGGCTTCGAAGCCCCAACCGGCTGAAAGGCATCTGCGTCGTGCCGGCGACATGCAAGCGATGTCTCACGTAGCGCTCGCTTTCCTCCGGGGTGAGCTGGGCCAACGGCAAGCGACTACGGACATGCGCGGCCAACGACGGCGCCCCGGAGCCCTCGAGGCGCTCGCGCAGCGCAGGCGATCCGACCAGCACGATGTGGAAAGGCGCATTGGCATTCTCGCACGCGAGTAGAAGGCGCTCTACGATGGCGAGATCATGATCGTGGAGCGTATCCACATCATCCAGGATCAGCAGAAAGCGATGGTTGACGTGATGTGCCAGGCGCCCGAGCCCTGCGGCCAGGCCATCGACCAGATGATCTTCGGTGTTGGCTTCCGCACTCAGCGGAAGCGGCAAGCCGAATCCCGCGTACATCGAGCGTAGCCACGCCGTCGTGCCCAGCGCGTAGTCATCCGCACCGCGGCGAACGGGCCGCACGCCATGGTGGGATGCATCGGCTTCCATCAACAGGCACAGAAGGCTCTTGCCCGACCCGGCCTCACCAGTAATCAGGGTCACACTGGAATCGTCTGAACCGGACTGGTATTCGACGTGCGCGAGAATCTCGCGTTCGCGCGCAAACAGACACGCGAAGCGCGTATCCGGTGCATCGCCAAACGGCGGTTCGCGCAGCCCGAAGGTTTGTAGATACATAGGCCTAATGTATCCGATTCCGGCTGGATCCAGCCTTTCGGCGGAAGGCATTCGGCGGCAATCATTGCGGGCGTGGATCGCGGACGTGGCGATCAGCCGAACGTCGGCGGAAATCCGGTGGTAACGGCCCTGGTGTGGTCGCGGAATTGCGCGCAAAAGAAAACCCGCCCTCTGGTGAGGACGGGTGTTTCAGGATAGAGCCCCTGGCGGTGACCTGTTGCGGGTCGCGCTGCGCGCAAGAGCGCGTTCGAGGCGGAATGTCGGGCAAAGAAAAACCCGCCACGATAGCTCGTAGCGGGTTTTTGGGATAAAGCCCCTGGCGGTGACCTACTCTTGCATGGCTTGAGCCACACTACCATCGGCGCATGCGCGTTTCACTTCTGAGTTCGGGATGGGATCAGGTGGTACCACGCCGCTATAGCCGCCAGGGAAGGGGTGGGAGCAGCGCATTGAGCGCCGGCTCCACAGAGGGTGTAAACGAGTGACAAGCGTCCGGGTTTTCATCGAACAGCGAGTTAAGAGATAAGACGGTGAAGCGTCTTGGGGTTATATGGTCAAGCCTCACGGCTCATTAGTACACGTAAGCTCAATGCATTGCTGCACTTCCACACCGTGCCTATCAACCACCTAGTCTTGATGGTGCCTTAAGGAGAGTCAAGCTCTCGGGAGATCTCATCTTGGGGCGTGCTTCCCGCTTAGATGCTTTCAGCGGTTATCACTTCCGTTCGTAGCTACCGGGCAATGCCATGGGCATGACAACCCGAACACCAGCGGAACGTCCACTCCGGTCCTCTCGTACTAGGAGCAGCCCCCCTCAAATCTCCAACGCCCACGACAGATAGGGACCGAACTGTCTCACGACGTTCTGAACCCAGCTCGCGTACCACTTTAAATGGCGAACAGCCATACCCTTGGGACCGGCTACAGCCCCAGGATGTGATGAGCCGACATCGAGGTGCCAAACACCGCCGTCGATATGAACTCTTGGGCGGTATCAGCCTGTTATCCCCGGAGTACCTTTTATCCGTTGAGCGATGGCCCTTCCATACAGAACCACCGGATCACTAAGACCTACTTTCGTACCTGCTTGATCCGTCGATCTCGCAGTCAAGCACGCTTATGCCTTTGCACACAGTGCGCGATGTCCGACCGCGCTGAGCGTACCTTCGTGCTCCTCCGTTACTCTTTGGGAGGAGACCGCCCCAGTCAAACTACCCACCATACATGGTCCCCGATCCGGATTACGGACCTAGGTTAGAACGTCAAGCACTTCAGGGTGGTATTTCAAGGATGGCTCCACCAGAACTAGCGTCCTGGTTTCATAGCCTCCCACCTATCCTACACAGAAGAACTCAACGTTCAATGTAAAGCTATAGTAAAGGTTCACGGGGTCTTTCCGTCTTGCCGCGGGAACGCTGCATCTTCACAGCGATTTCAATTTCACTGAGTCTCGGGTGGAGACAGCGCCGCTGTCGTTACGCCATTCGTGCAGGTCGGAACTTACCCGACAAGGAATTTCGCTACCTTAGGACCGTTATAGTTACGGCCGCCGTTTACTGGGGCTTCGATCAAGAGCTTCGCCTTGCGGCTGACCCCATCAATTAACCTTCCAGCACCGGGCAGGCGTCACACCCTATACGTCCACTTTCGTGTTTGCAGAGTGCTGTGTTTTTGATAAACAGTCGCAGCGGCCAGGTTACTGCGACCCCTCGATGCTCAGTCACGCACGTGACCACACCAAGAGGCGCACCTTCTCCCGAAGTTACGGTGCCATTTTGCCTAGTTCCTTCACCCGAGTTCTCTCAAGCGCCTTGGGATTCTCACCCTGCCTACCTGTGTCGGTTTACGGTACGGTTTTTCTACAGCTGAAGCTTAGTGGCTTTTCCTGGAAGCGTGGTGTCAGTCACTTCGTCCCAAAGGACTCGTCTCGGTGCTCGGCATAAAGATTCCCGGATTTGCCTAAGAATCATGCCTACCGCCTTTCCCCAGGACAACCAACGCCTGGTAGACCTAACCTTCTCCGTCCCCACATCGCACTGTAGAAAAGTGCAGGAATATTAACCTGCTTCCCATCGACTACGCATTTCTGCCTCGCCTTAGGGGCCGACTCACCCTGCGCCGATGAACGTTGCGCGAGGAAACCTTGGGCTTTCGGCGGGGAGGCTTTTCACCCCCCTTATCGTTACTCATGTCAGCATTCGCACTTCCGATACCTCCAGCAGACTTTACAATCCACCTTCACAGGCCTACGGAACGCTCCTCTACCGCGTACGGATCAAAATCCGTACACCCCGAGCTTCGGTGCATAGCTTAGCCCCGTTAAATCTTCCGCGCAGACCGACTCGACCAGTGAGCTATTACGCTTTCTTTAAAGGGTGGCTGCTTCTAAGCCAACCTCCTGGCTGTCTATGCCTTTCCACATCGTTTTCCACTTAGCTATGACTTTGGGACCTTAGCTGCGGGTCTGGGTTGTTTCCCTTTTCACGACGGACGTTAGCACCCGCCGTGTGTCTCCCGTGTATCACGTGTTGGTATTCGGAGTTTGCCATGGGTTGGTAAGTCTCAATGACCCCCTAGCCATAACAGTGCTCTACCCCCAACAGTGTTCGCACGAGGCGCTACCTAAATAGCTTTCGAGGAGAACCAGCTATCTCCGAGTTTGTTTAGCCTTTCACTCCGATCCTCAACTCATCCCCATCTATTGCAACAGATGTGGGTTCGGTCCTCCAGTGCGTGTTACCGCACCTTCAACCTGGTCAAGGATAGATCACTCGGTTTCGGGTCTACTGCCAGAGACTATTCGCCCTATTCAGACTCGGTTTCCCTTCGCCTCCCCTATACGGTTAAGCTTGCCACTGACAGTAAGTCGCTGACCCATTATACAAAAGGTACGCAGTCACCCTTGCGGGCTTCCACTGCTTGTACGTATACGGTTTCAGGGTCTATTTCACTCCCCTCTCCGGGGTTCTTTTCGCCTTTCCCTCACGGTACTAGTTCGCTATCGGTCAGTCAGGAGTATTTAGCCTTGGAGGATGGTCCCCCCATGTTCAGACAAGGTTTCACGTGCCCCGCCTTACTCAATTTCATGCCATGCACCCTTTCGTCTACCGGGCTATCACCGTCTACGGCCAGCTTTTCCACGCTGTTCGACTAGAATGTACGACACTTTTGGGCTAGTCCGCGTTCGCTCGTCGCTACTGACGGAATCTCGGTTGATTTCTTTTCCTCCGGGTACTTAGATATTTCAGTTCCCCGGGTTCGCTTCGTACAGCTATGTATTCACTGCACGATACCGCCTAAGCGGTGGGTTTCCCCATTCGGACATTGCCGGATCAAAGCTTGTTGCCAGCTCCCCGACACTTTTCGCAGGCTGCCACGTCCTTCATCGCCTCTGACTGCCAAGGCATCCACCGTATACGCTTAGTCGCTTGACCATATAACCCCAAGTCGCCTCGGGGCCACATACATCCAGCCACTTCGTTTCGCCTTAACACTTATCTCGGTTCGGTTTGAACCAAGACGCTTGTCA